>CAYVQU010000046.1:0-32774 GCA_964453155.1 uncultured Anaerolineales bacterium
AGACTTTTTTGTCCGCTTTACCGGAAACTAAAATTCTAAGTAGATTTCGGAAAGTGTCTGAAAATATCTATGTGTTCAAATCGAAATCTGCTCAGGCGTAGCGGAAAATCTTTTCCATGTTATTTCAAGGAACAAGCCGCTACGCACTTAATCTCAATTGACTTGACCGAATCGCAATCAGGGTTATAATTCAAAAATTGAATTTTAGAAAAAGGAGCCTGCCATGCCAACCGCTATAATTACCGGAGTTACTGGACAAGATGGTTCATATCTGGCCGAAAATCTATTAGCCAAGGGGTATCGCGTCATTGGGATGGTACGGCGGTCGAGTACCGTGACATTTGGCCGGATTCAGCATATTCAAGATGATATGGAAATTATTCAGGGCGACCTCCATGACCAAAGTTCTCTGGTTTCGCTGATTGAAGAATTTCGCCCCGAGGAGGTCTATAATCTCGCGGCCCAATCTTTTGTGCCGACCTCCTGGAAACAACCAGTCCTGACGGGGGAAGTCACTGCCCTAGGCGTTACTCGGATGTTGGAAGCCATTCGGTTAGTCAATCCCAAAACCCGATTTTATCAAGCCTCTTCCAGTGAGATGTTTGGCAAAGTGCGAGCAGTGCCCCAAAGCGAAACGACCCCCTTTTACCCCCGGAGTCCTTATGGTGTCGCGAAAGTATATGGTCATTGGATCACCGTAAATTATCGTGAATCTTACGATTTATATGCCTGCTCAGGGATTTTGTTTAATCATGAAAGCCCACGGCGCGGGTTGGAATTTGTTACTCGAAAAATAACCCATGGGGTTGCCCGAATCAAACTAGGCCTAGCTAATGAGCTACGATTAGGCAATTTGGAAGCTCGCCGAGATTGGGGCTTTGCGGGCGACTATGTTGAAGCCATGTGGCTCATGCTCCAGCAAGATATCCCCGATGATTACGTGGTTTGTACCGGTGAAACCCATTCTGTGCGTGAATTCTGTGAAGCCGCATTTGCCCATGTCGGCCTCGATTATCGCGATTATGTCATCCAGGATGAACGTTTCTATCGCCCCGCCGAAGTTGATTTGCTGGTCGGCGATCCCCGCAGAGCAAAAGAACAAATGGGGTGGGAACCCAAAGTGAGCCTGGAAGAACTAGTTAAAATGATGGTTGATGCCGATTTGCAGTATTTGGGGAAGGAGATCCTTTAGTGAATCTGCGCACTCGTCTGGATCAAATGTTAAAACAACGGGGAGTAGCCGAAATCTGGGCTGCCATTGCTGGTGTTGTTTATTTGGCCCAACTATGGTTTCATACCCACACGCAGGTTTCCAATTTAGACGAGGGCAATTATCTGTATAAAGGCTATTTATTTGCCACCGGCCAATACTTCCCCTTCCAGGATTACGGACCGCGCACCAATCATATGCCGTTATCATTTTTGATCCCAGGCTATGTGCAAAAGTGGTTCGGCCCGGGGCTACGGTCGGGTCGTTATTTGGCCTGGTTTTTGGGGTTACTACTCGTTATTGGGGTCTGGCTACTGCTCAAACGGATTGGGGGGCGTTGGTGGGCGTTTTTTGGGGTTGTAACGCTGGCCCTCAATCCCGCGGGCATCAAAATGAATAGCGTGATGACTTCCCAAGTCCAAATAAACGTCTTATTGGTATGGACAATGGTGTTTGCCTTGGGAGGAAAACGATCACTCTGGCAAGTCATTATGGGCACGGTGCTGGCGGGAATTGCATTGCTCACCCGTTTAAATCTGGCACCGCTCTTGCCGCTATTATTGGTATACATCTGGTGGGAACATGGCTGGCGAGTTTTTGGCTGGGCAACATTGGCCTCAGGAGTTGTTATTGTCACAGGACATGCGATTTTTTGGCCAGGGATTTTGCGTATGTGGGCCAGTTGGCTGCCAGTAGGATTAACGCCGTTCTTGAATGAATTTCGGGCCCCAGGCGGCATTTTGTTATGGGATCCGGGCTCCGATTTATTTAAAACACTGTTGAGTTTATTTACCGGAATCCGCTTTCAGTTCGTGGCTGTGGTTGGGTTTGTTTTCTCCGGGTTGCTGTTTCCCCGTAAGCGACGTTGGACAAATCTCTCAGAGTTTCGGGCGGCGGTATTTGTGGTCGTTCTCTTTACGGTATTATTCGCGGCCCATACCTATGTCTCCCTAAATTGGACCCGTTCTGCGAACAGTTACTATAGTTCAAGCTATTGTGTATTTTGTTTCCCGGCCTATATCTCTTTCTTTTCGATTTTGGGCCTGATATTGTTAGTTCAAACCTGGTCGTTGTGGACGCCAAAAATACCCTTGAGATATCAAATTATTCTGGTTATGATGATCCTGTTATTGACAACCGGGATGGGTTTCGGTGCGTTTGAGAATATCGGTAAACCATTGGCCGAGATGTCCATCCCCTGGGTAAGTGGTGGGCGAGTTGTATTTGGTGAAGTATCCATTTGGGGGTTGTTCAACAATAAATTGGGTTGGTCATTAGCTCAAACGCGCCGTTTTATACCGAGCGTAGCCGGCTTTATACTTGGCGCGGCCTTGTTATTGATTGCCGGGTTAGTAAAACTCAACCCGATTGCATCCCGCTTTGGATTGCAAGACCACTCATTTGGGTGGGTGGCAGTCAATGGATTGATCATTTTGAGTGTGATTTTGACGCCCACCGCGCTTTTGGGTGGGGGCGGCCATGTTAGCGACTGCCAGGCGAATGTGATCCAATCTTATGAAAACTTGGGGGCGGAACTAACCGCAGTTGTTCCTACTGAAGCGCAAGTTTATTGGACTGGGTTACTCTCTCCTGCTACCCTGTTATATTTGCCGGCTGCCAATATTTACCCGGCGCAGTTGAATGGAGATTATGCCTTTTATACTGAAATCAATGGCACCATCGATGATCATTTAAAACATGGCTCCTGGAATCAAACTTTGGCCGATCAGTGGATTCAGGAAACGGATATTGTATTAATTGGCCGCAGATTTGAGGGGTGGTATGCTGAACGGTTGACTGATCCGACCGAATTTGAGTTATTAAGGGTAACTGCCCCCATAGTTCCCTGCAAACCTGATGAACAAATCCGAGTATTCCAAAGGTTGCCATAATTGTGAAACTTAACTCGACTGTAAAACACTTCGATTGGGGAGTTTTTCGATCTGATCGTTTTGCAGATTTCCTGGCGATCATCGGGGGTCTGGTTTACGCCATTCAGTCCTGGATTATGGCCCATACCCAACAGTCCATCTTGGATGAAGGCGCGTATCTGGTCAAAGGGTTGTTGTTTGCTATGGGCAAATATCAACCGTTTCAGGATTATGGTACTTGGACCAATCATATGCCGTTGTCCTACCTCATTCCCGGCTATGTTCAAATGTGGTTCGGGCCAGGTTTGCGGACCGGACGGTATCTGGCCGTGTGTTTAGGCATATTGATGGTCATTGGGATATGGATCGTGGCGCGCCGTTTGGGCGGAGCTTTCTGGGCCGCGGTTATCGTAGCTGCCTTAGCCCTGAATCCCGCCTTGATCAAAATCTATAGTGTGGTCGCTTCCCAAGGATTAGTGGCCAGCATGTTGGTGTGGGTATTAGTATTGGTTTTAGGGCCAAATCGATCAGGATGGCAGCTTATTCTGGGGGCCATGTTGGCGGGATTAATCCCCCTGACGCGCGTCAACATGACTCCTATTTTCCCTCTGGTAATGGGATATATCTTTTGGGAGCATGGCCGCCGGTGGGGTTTTTGGAGTATGCTGGTTGGCGCTTTGGTGTTCATATCTGGCATGGTCCCTTACTGGCCGAATATCATGACACTCTGGGTCAAATGGTTCCCAGCCGGTCTAACGCCGTTTTTTGATCCCTGGAGACCAAGTGGTATCGGCAGCCCGCAGTGGCAACCCACTGTAAATTTCCTCACTCGTTTGGTTAGTTTTGTAGAAGGCTTGCGTTTCCATTTTCTTCCTATTATCGCAATTATTGTGGTTATTCTATTTTGGCCCCGGCATAAAGCGTGGCCGAAAACGAGTAACTTCCGGATTACAATTTTTCTTCTGAGCATGTTCACAATTCTGTGGGGCATGCATGCCTGGGCGTCTTTGGGGAAAAGTTATTGTGTCTTTTGTTATTCGGCCTATTTGTCATTTTTCTCTTTTTTGGGGTTATTGCTTGTTCCAGTAACTTTCCCCGCTTGGAATTATGACTTAGAACCTATCCGAAAAAAACGGCGCCGATTGAGTTTATCGAAATCCGACGCTGGTTTCGACCGGCTCACCCGATGCTTGATTGAATTTTCGAATAGATACTTTTCCCAGTGGAGGAAATGGGTTGTCATTGTTTCTATTTTTATCATCCCTATCGCTATCGGGGTTAGCCTAGCACCCCTATTTAGTGGTACGGTAATAACGGACCCATTTGTACGGCGTTTAATTCGGACTCCTATTCCCCGTATGGATGGTCTTAAAATAATTCCAGGTAGCATTGAATTATGGGGTTTCCTAGAAAACAAATTTGGGTGGGATTATGTCGCGATCCAGTTAGGAACGCGCCGTTTACTGGCCACTCTAAGTACGGGCTTACTCGGTTTGTTGGTAAGTGTCGCGCTATGGTGGGGTTCGAAGCCACTTTCGTGGCGGTTTTTTGCTCCTTCGAAAAGGCATGTTTCGGCATTGATAGCACTTGTGTTTTTGGGTTTTAGTCTCTCACCAACGCAAATTCTTGGAGGTGGCCGGAATACCTATGATTGTGATCGTGATGTGATCCAATCTTATGAACGGGTAGGAACCGAATTAACCGCCCACATCCCCTCCGGGTCATTGATCTATTGGCGGGGCGGGTTGTCTACGGTTCCATTGCTGTATTTGGATGATTTTGAAATTTTCCCCCCTCAACTAAACAACGACTATTCCTTCCGGGATGGGGGGAATCCCGATACGTTGGTAAAATATGGCTTTTGGAATGATGCCCTGGCTCATGAATGGGTTCAGGTTGCGGATGTTGTATTGATCGAAGAACGGTTTTTAAAAGGCTGGCTCGAAGATGAAGTCCAAAGTTTAGGCTTTGATGAATTCAAAACCCAAAAAACAGCCCCCTGTCGTAATAATTCTTCGATTTATATTTTTTGGAGAAAACCATGAGATTATCAGTTGTAATTCCAGTTTACAATGAAGAAGAAACCCTTGAATTGTTATTCGAAGCCCTTTATGGCGCACTTAGCGATCAACCCTACTCCTGGCAGGTCGTATTTGTTGACGATGGCAGTGCCGATGGTAGTTTGGCTCTCTTAGAAAAGTTGGCCGAGGGTGATCCAGAACATTTTGTTGTGGTGGCTCTCCGCCGCAACTTTGGTCAAACTGCTGCGATTGCTGCCGGTATCGATCACGCTGAAGGCCGTATCATCACCCTGATGGATGCTGATATGCAAAACGACCCGGCCGACATTCCCATGTTGCTCGATAAAATTGACGAAGGTTACGATGTTGTTAGCGGTTGGCGCATCAATCGGCAAGATACTTTCGTCACCCGGACTTTACCCTCCCGAATGGCCAATGGTCTCATTTCATGGGTTACTGGGGTAAAACTCCACGATTATGGTTGCACGCTGAAGGCCTATCGCCGTGAAGTCCTAACCGGTTTTCGTCTATATGGTGAGATGCACCGCTTTATTCCCGCTTATGCCGGTTATGTTGGGGCCAAAATTCTAGAAGTCCCGGTCCGCCATCATCCGCGGCGTTTTGGACAGACTAAATACGGCCTCGAGCGGACATTAAAAGTCGTGTTGGACCTCTTTACAGTCAAGTTTTTGATTAGTTACCAACATAAGCCGCTCTATCTCTTTGGCGGAGCCGGGATGGGATTGATGTCACTAAGCGCGATTACTTTGATCTTCCTGATGATTCGCCGTCTGGCACAGGGGGTCTCGGTATTTCTATCGCCGCTGTTCCCCACGGCGATCATGTTCATGGTGATGGGGTTCCAATCCATTTTGATGGGATTGATTGCTGAAATGCTCGTCCGAACCTACCATGAAGCACAATCCAAACCCACTTACACCTTGCGCCGGGTCATCGGTGGCCAGCGAGATAACGCGTGAATTCTGAAACTAAACAACCTTCCCGCCGAACACAAATCTTGCGGTGGGGTGGGTCCATTCTTGCTTTTGGCTTACTTATTTATCTGTTTGCCAGTCAGGGTTGGGGGGAAATATTGGCCACATTTCGCCAAATATCGATTGGTCGATTGCTATTGGGCATCTTCCTGGTTATGGTTTCGCGCTTTGCAGTTGCTGGCCGCTGGCATGTTTTACTTCAGGCAGTTGAAGATGTAAGCTGGCAGAAGTCGATTCGCATCACTTTTGCAGGTTTGTTTGCCTCTAATTTTTTACCAACTACCATCGGGGGGGATGTTGTCCGTCTGGCTGGTGCTATTCAATTTAATATTAATGGCGCAGTTGCCGCGGCCTCCCTGATTGTTGATCGCTTGGTTGGCATGTTGGGCATGATCCTCGCTATTCCGTTTGGGGCTGCTCCGTTATTGACTTGGTTTTCCACTCAATCAGCTTCTTCTGGTTTATCAACGGGGTTGGCCGCGGTATGGATGGGAAAACAATGGGATCGAATGGCAAAACTTCTCAAGCTGATGTTGGCTGCGGTTCAAGTTTGGTTGAAACACCCCAAATCGATAGTATTTTCTCTATTGTTCACCGGCTTGCATATGCTCTGTTTATTTGGAACCATTGTATTATTATTGGATGATATGGGTGAATCCATGTCCTTATGGTTGGCAGGAGGCCTTTGGAGTTTCGTTTACTTCATAACCCTGCTGCCGATTTCGATCAATGGTTATGGTGTACAAGAGATTTCGATGACGTTTATTTTCACCCAAGTTGGTGGAATATCCATGCAAGGCAGTTTAGCAATTTCGTTGTTGATCCGTACCATCCAGATGTTGGCGAGTTTGCCGGGGGCATTTTTTATGCCCGGGATCATGGCAGGGTCAAAAAATCAACCAGACGCATGAAATCTACCGACAAACTCACCCAAATTAGGGTGTTTCTCATCATTTCTAGTGGGCTGGCGCTGGTTTTGGCTGTTCAATATACTCGCAGATTTATGGGCATGGGTGTGCCTTTTGCGATTACAACCCCGGTTTGGTTCTTGACGATCCTCATAGCTCTTATTGGGTTGGGTGAATTGGTGTTGTTGGGCATAAGTTGGACCCAGTTGCGGACTCAATTACTTTCGGTTTTGGAAACCATTTGTTCCATTTTATACCGGTCTAGGTTAGTTGCCATCGGGGTGGGGATCCTTAGCCTTGGAATTTACCCCCTGTTGGTTTTGGGACCTGTAGGCGAATATTTTGCGTCAATAATCTCGCGGGTATGGTTTTTTCTGCTGGTTGCTTATTGGGTGGCCATTCTGTTTCGGGTAAAGCAAGCCTCTGGTCGGTTTTACTATCAGCTACTTTTTGCCGCACTATTGCTGGCCACAATTTACAAACTCGCCACTTATATTCCAGAAGTAAACACTTACCCATTTTCATTAGGTTGGTCTGAAACCAGCCGGTATTATTACGCCTCGCTATTCTTCTCAGAAAAGTTATACGGTTTCGAAATTTCTCCTTCCGTATTACATCCTAGCCGCTATTTATTGCAATCGATTCCTTTCATTTTTTCTCGATTAACCTTATGGGGGCATCGATTTTGGCAGGTCTTTCTCTGGATTGGTTTTACTTCTTGGTCATCGGCTTTGCTGGCTGAACGTTTGGTTGCAGAAAATCGACTCAGGGAATTAATGGTTTTCCTAGGCTCGTTTCTATTTTTACTCATTGGACCGGTTTACTATCACCTCCAAGTTGTCGTCATCATTGTATTATGGGGGTATGACACCAAAAAATTTGGTAAATCTTTGATCGTGATTTTTCTAGCCTCAATCTGGGCCGGAATCAGCCGAGTAAACTGGTTCCCGGTTCCTGCGATGATCGCGGCCACAATTTATCTGATTGAGAAACCGTTCCGGAATAAATCACTCTTAAAATACCTGCTCCCTCCTGCGATTTGGGGTTTTCTCGGAACTTTGACGGCTTTTGGCGCTCAAACCCTATATGTTCTGTGGTCTGGGAATGATCCAGGGGAGTTTACTTCCAGCTTTACTTCCGATTTGCTTTGGAATCGTTTATTCCCGAACGCCACTTATCCCTTGGGTATTCTCCCAGGGATCTTAATCATTGCGATTCCAGCTTTCATTTTCCTGGGTATTTTCATTACAACCTATAAAAAACGAATTCATTGGATCCGCTGGTTTGGGATCATAGCAATGCTAGTAGTGTTGTTGGCTGGCGGTTTGGTCGTCAGCGTCAAGATTGGCGGGGGAAGCAACTTACATAATTATGATGCTTTTTTGGTTTTGATATTAGTGGTTTGTCTTTACCTATTCTTTGATCGTTTACAGGTGGATCTTCAATCGACTCAGGTTGTTCAAGTAAAAATCAACTGGCCGATTTGGGTTTTGATTGGCTGTACCTTTATATTTACTTTAATGGCTGGCCATACCTTACAAACCCCTGATTTTGAATTTGCTGAGCAAAAATTGGAGGAGATTTCTACCCGAGTAGCAGAAGTGGTTGCTTCAGAGGGCGAAGTGCTATTCATAACCCAACGCCACCTGGTCACGTTCGATATGATCCCTGCTGTACCCTTAGTCCCGGAATATGAAAATGTATTTTTCATGGAAATGGTCATGGGCAATAACCAGAAATATCTCAAACAGTTTTATACTGATCTTGAAAATCACCGTTTTGATTTGATTGTATCCAGCCGGATGGCGCGCAATTTCAAAGATACAACCGCCAGTTTTGCGGAAGAGAATAATGTCTGGGTTGAGCGCGTTACCCGCCCATTATTGGAAGAATACCAATCTGTTGATATTTACAAGAAATTCGGGATCGAGCTTTTTAGCCCCATTCCATAGGATTATTCGGTGAAAGCTCCCCAAACTTTGCAAAATTCCACAACCAAATCTAAGTCCAACTCCAGCGTGATCGTTGGGTTGAGTGTTATGGTTGTGATGGTCGCTATTTTCCTGCCGAGAGCGTTTGCTTTAGATCAATTTGTGACCACCGATGAAGCCGCGTGGATTGTTCGAGCCGCCAATTTTTATTATTCCATTGGCCAGCGGGATTTTGCCAATACGCTTCAATCTGAGCATCCTGGTGTGACCGTGATGTGGGCTGGCACGGCTGGGTTTGTCAAAGTGTTTCCGGGATATCGCGGTTTAGGGCTGGAAAATTTAGTTGATGTATTCTCTTATGAGGAAACTTTACAAGAACATGGTTTTCATCAGCCGATCAGATTACTCGCAGCGGGTCGCCTGTTTCTTATTAGCGCGATCACATTGATTTTAGGGCTGAGTTTCTTTTATTTCCAAAAACTCTTAGGGATTTTCCCTGCTTTATTGGGATTTTTGCTGATCGCTTTCAACCCTTTCCATATCGCAATCTCGCGGTTACTTCATCTGGATGGGTTGCTGAGTAGCTTGATTTTATTGAGCCTGATTGCTTATATATATCATTTCACATCTGATAATTTGTTGGCATTGCTGGTTTCTGCCGTAGCCACAGGCTTGGCCTGGCTGACAAAATCACCAGGATTTTTCTTGGTTCCATTTGTGGGGTTTATGATGGTTCTTTATCTCTGGCATCAGAGTCGAAGACAGCATCTTTCTAGCGAATTTTCACTAAAGCAACAGGCCCAAAACGCTGTAGGACGATATATATTATGGGGTTTCATTGGGACAGCGGTATTTTTTATATTTTGGCCCGCCATGTGGACTGATCCAATTGGAACTTTCTCCCATGTCATTCAGGGTGCATTAGGTCATGCCAGTGAGGGGCACAGCAGCCCAATCTTTTATCAAGGCGAAGTCGGAACCAGTGGAAATCTCGATTGGACCCACATTACTTTTTACCCCTGGATATATATCTGGAAAAGCACCCCAGTGAGTTTGGCCGGTGTATTATTGGCTCTAACTTTTGGGTTAATAAATTGGTATAAATCCTCCCAAAAAACCGTAAATTTGACGATAGCTAGTTTGCTTCTATTCTGTGTCGTTTTTACGTTATTTATGAATCTTGGCGGACATAAAATTGCTCGCTATATTTTGTCAGTGTTTCTTGTTTTGGAGTTAATCTCAGCACTGGGTTGGATCAACTTCCTGGTTTGGCTCAGAGATTTCTCCAAATCCAGAGACTATTTTGTGACTAGAATCGGCGTTTGGGGCGGTATTGCCAGTTTAGTGGTTGCCGGGCAAGTTTTCCTGGCATTGCGCACCCATCCTTACTACCTGACCTACTTCAATCCGATGTTGGGAGGGATCAAAGCTGCCTCCCAAGTCATGATGATCGGTTGGGGCGAAGGCCTTGAGCTGGCTGCTGATTATCTCAACCAAAAACCTAATTCATCTGACTTGAACGTGATTTCCTGGTATAACGAGGCCTGTTTTTCATACTTTTTTGAAGGTAATAGTAAATTTATCCCAATTCTGGCAGAACTTGAAGCCGAAAAATTGAACCATTACATAGCGGATATGGATTATGCCATCATTTATTTTCACCAATGGCAGCGCCAAACACCCCGAAATCTATTGGATTACTTGTCAACCCAAACGCCCGAACATTCCATCTTCATAGATGGCATTGAGTACGTTCGAATTTATAATCTCTCCGAAAGCAACTGAGTTGGAATAGTTGATTCCGGCATAGTGGTAGAAAAAATACACTTGAAACTGAAATCTACCGGTTTGGTGGATGTTAGCCAACTATACTTCAAAGTCAGAATCGACAAACATATATGCGAATTCTAATAATCAACAGTGAATTTCCACCCATCGGCGGAGGTGCTGGGAATGCCAGCGCCAATTTAGCCAAAGCTTTGGTGGCTCTGGGGCAGGAAGTCGTTGTCATTACCTCAAAGTATAGTGATTTACCCGAAACCGAAACGGTGGATGAAGTTTTGGTCAAACGCGTCGCTGCCAAACGCCAACGCTCGGATCGTTCTAACGCGCTCGAGCAGATCAGTTTTATCTTTGGCGGTGCTCTGGGGTGTTTCAACTTCGTTCGAACTTGGCGGCCAGATATTGTCTTGGCCTTTTTTGGAATCCCCAGTGGCGCCATTGGATTGTTGGTAAGCTGGTTTTACAAAATTCCGTACATTGTCTCTCTACGAGGTGGGGATGTCCCCGGCTTTCGCCCCTATGATTTTGCCCTCTATCATCGGCTAGTGGGCCCATTTTTGCGAATTGTGTGGCATTTTGCAGGGGCAGTAGTTGCCAACAGTCAGGGTTTGAAAGATTTGGGAACCAGATTTTCACCCAAAACAAAAATCGACATCATTCCAAATGGCGTAAATCCGGAAAAATTTCATCATCAGGAACGCGTTTGGAGCAAACCCAAGCTGTTGTTCATTGGCCGGGTTGTTTATCAAAAAGGACTCGATATCATTTTCGAAGCCTTATCTGGTCTGATGGAATTTCCCTGGCAATTGACCATCGTTGGCGATGGTCCTGAGCGGGAAAGATTAGTCGCGTTGGCTGCCCAATTCGGAATTCAGGACCGGGTTGATTGGGTTGGCTGGAAACATAATAGCGAATTGGTCTCCTATTATCAGGATGCTACCGTATTTATCAATCCATCCCGTCATGAAGGAATGCCCAACGCGGTTTTAGAAGCGATGTCGATGGGCTTGCCCGTGATCGCCACTCAAATTGCGGGTAACGAAGAACTCGTTGTTCATGATGAAACTGGCAAGTTGATCCCCCCGGATGACTCTCAGGCTTTGCAAGCCGCGATCCTGGCATTACTAGAAGATGAAAAACACCGGGAACAACTGGGCGCCGCAGGACGCCAACGGGTGAAGGATCATTACACCTGGGCTACCTCTGCTTTCAGTTATCTCCGTATCCTTGAAGATGTCTATGCGGTTACCAAATTCCCACCCCAACAAGACGAGGCTGACTAAACTATGTGTGGCATCTGTGGCATTGTAAACCTGTCTGTTGATCAGGTGGATCGTAACCAACTTGAACGGATGAATCTGGCCATTCAGCACCGCGGCCCAGATGGCGATGGTTTTTACACTGAAGCCGGAGTTGGCTTGGCGATGCGGCGTTTAGCCATCATTGATCTCAACACCGGTGATCAGCCCATTTCCAATGAAGATTGCACTGTTTGGATCGTATTTAATGGCGAAATCTTCAATTTTCCCAATTTACGCGCCGATCTAGAAAAACGCGGTCATCAATTCGCTACTCAAACCGATACGGAATGTATCGTCCATCTCTACGAAGATTACGGCGATGATTGTATTCAACACCTGCGCGGTCAATTTGCCTTCGCCCTCTGGGATGAGAATCGCCAGCGCCTGCTTCTGGCCCGCGATCGGATGGGCCAAAAACCCATTTATTACACGCACCAAAACGGTACCCTGTACTTCAGTTCTGAACTCCCGAGTTTATTAACTGCCCTCCCCTCCCAGCCGCAAATCAGCCTCCCCGCGATTGATCTCTATCTTAGCCTGCAATACATTCCAGAACCTCATACTCCGTATATTGGAATTAAGAAATTGCCCGCTGCTCATAAATTATCGTTAGATCGTTCAACTTTAAACGTTGAACGTTATTGGCAATTTGAATACGAACCCAAATGGACAGCCAGCGAAGCAGAGTTGAGTGCAGAGTTACGCGAATTAGTAGATGCTGCCACCCGGATGCGGATGATCAGTGATGTGCCGTTAGGTGCCCATTTGAGCGGCGGGATCGATTCGAGCATCATTGTGGCCCTCATGGCCGCGGCCAGCACCCAACCGGTCAAAACGTTTTCGGTAGGATTTGAAGAAACCGCATTTTCAGAATTGCCCTATGCCCGCGCCGTCGCCGATCGCTATGCCACCGACCACCATGAGTTTGTCTTGACTTTCGGGGATATCCCCGCGACGGCTCAGAAATTGCTGGCCCATTTTGGTGAACCCTTCGCCGATCCTTCCGCATTGCCCCTATATCATCTTTCTCGGATGACTCGTCAACATGTTACTGTGGCTCTCAACGGCGATGGCGGCGACGAGGCTTTTGCCGGTTATTGGCGCTACTGGCTGGACCCTTGGGCCAATTTCTACGCCCGTTTTCCGCACTTACTCACCCGAAAAATGATTCCCGGCCTGATGCGCCTCTTCCCCGACCGGGCCAACCGCCCCACCGGGAGGAGTCTGATCAATGGTCTCAAGCGCCTGGAACAATTGACCCAAATCGATGCCCGTGCCAGCATTTTACGGTGGGGATCGTATTTCTCACCAACGCAAAAATCCCAACTTTGGCGAGATGCGATTCAGGATGAAGCCGAAACGCTCCTGGTGAACTCCTTCGAAAATGCCAGGGCCGAATCCTTCATGGATCGGACCTTATTTGCAGATAATCATATTTACCTCCCCGGCGATTTATTGGTTAAAGCCGACCGGATGACGATGGCCAACTCCCTCGAAGGTCGCTCCCCATTTTTGGATCATGAAGTGGTGGACTGGGCGGCTCGATTGCCCCAGAATTTGAAAGTGCGCGGCCGCACCGGAAAATATCTACTGCGTAAAGCCTTTGCTGCCGAAATGCCCCCCGATATAAAATCCCGAGGCAAACAAGGGTTTGGCATCCCTCTCGGGGCCTGGTTCCGCGGCGATCTTGCAGGCTGGGCCCGGGAAATACTCACCGACCCTGACAACCCCGTCCAAACGTGGTTTAATCCCCCGGCTCTGGAGACCCTCCTATCCGAACATCAATCCGGCCGAAGCGACCACGGCAAACGCCTGTGGGCCTTAGTCATGCTAGCCCTCTGGGCCAGAGACCAAAATACTTAGATATCTAGAAATGTCTATTACCCTGTTAAGTTTTTCCTTATCAAATAGCATCCTGAGTAGACCAATGCTTTTTAGGTCGTATCGGAGGGCGCGGTATCCCAAAAATCAACCTAACAACGCACTTGGTGCTTGAAACCTCGCTGCATCAGATTTACCCGGAACCCAAAACTCACAACCCATGACCACCCCTGACCAACCCATCTTTGATTTTGGCCAAAACTGGGCCGCCTTCTCTGAGCTCATCACTGCAGAGCGGATCGAACAGGCCCAAGCTTCCCTGGTAAATTTGCTGGGAACCACCGACCTGAACGGTAAAACTTTCCTCGACATCGGCTGTGGCAGCGGACTGTTTTCGATCGCGGCTGCCTGCCTGGGCGCCCGAGTCACAGGGATCGACCTCGACCCTATTTCGGTCGCAACCTCTCAAAAAAACGCCCAAAAATGGCTTGACGATCACACCACCGTTTCGTTTTCAGCCGCCTCTATCCTCAACCCCGACCATCTAGCCCTCTTGGACCCAGACCTCTTCGACGTCGTCTACTCCTGGGGCGTCCTCCATCACACCGGGAACATGACTCTGGCCCTCAAAAACGCGGTCAAATTCATCAAACCCCGCGGCACCTTAGTCATCTCAATCTATAACCGCCACTTCACCTCCCCAATTTGGGTGCCAATCAAAAAATTTTTTAACTGGCTGCCTGAATGGGGGCAGCGGGGCCTGATCGGATTGTTTACACCGATCATATTTATCGCCAAGTTCCTGGTGACCGGTAAAAATCCCCTCAAAATGCACCGACACGGCATGGACTTCAGACACAACGTGATCGATTGGCTGGGCGGCTATCCCTATGAATATGCCAGCGTGTCTGAGATGGAAGCAGTTTTGACGAATCTGGGCGCCGAAAAAATTCGCGTCATCCCCGCGCAGGTTCCCACCGGCTGTAACGAATTTGTCTGTCAAATGGAAAATAAATAAATGGAAAATTCGAAACGCAAAACAATTGTCCTCGGGTGGGATTCAGCCACCTGGGATTTAGTCACCCCGTGGGTGGCAGCCGGAAAACTGCCGAATTTGGCCGCTTTGATGGCCGAAGGCAGTTATGGCACCCTGGAATCCACCCCGTTGCCCGTTAGCCCTGCTGCCTGGAGTACGATAATCACTGGGCAAAATCCCGGCAAACATGGGGTCTATGACTGGTTTGAACGGAAACCAGACAGCTATGATGTTGAATACGTCCATACCGGCCGCATCGCGGCCAAACCCCTGTGGCAATATTTCAACGAACGGGCCCAACGAATGGGAATCTTCAACCTGCCGATGATGTATCCAGCAGTACCCATTGACGGTTTTATGGTGTCTGGATTGGCTGCCCCTGGCCCTCACATCCCCGATTTTGCCTACCCTGAAGATTTGATTGCCGAAATCGAAGCCAATGTTGGTCCCTTTATCGCCGCGGAACCACAAATTTTCAAGCGCGGCCGTGAAGCCGATTACCTGGAAAGTATGCTGGCTTGGTCAGCGTATCAAGAAAAAGTCGTCCGCTATTTAATCGAGAATAAACCTTGTGATTTGTACTTCTTCGTTTTTGTCCAAACAGACCACGCTCATCACAAGTTTTGGCGTTACCAGGATGAAAGTTTTCCCGGTTACGATCCTGAAATTGATTCCCAATTTGAAGACGCCATCCTAAAAATCTACCAATCCCTCGACGATATGTTGGGGAACCTGCGCGCCGAATTACCAGCCGATACCACCTTCATGGTGCTTTCAGATCACGGGGCTGGTCCCATGCATGGTGTAATGCACGTCAATCGTTGGCTGATTATGGAAGGCCTACTGCACTTAAAGCAGGATATTGCCACCCAGGCCAAATCCTGGTTGGCGAAAACGAATTTAGTGCTCAAAATTTACCGTCTGATCGCCAAAATGGGTCTGGGAAATGTGGCCAAACTGGTTTCGAAATCTTCCCGTAATAAAGTGATGAGTTCGTTCTTGTCTTTTGACGATGTCGATTGGAGTCGTACGAAAGCTTACTCCCGCGGTGCGTTCGGACAGATTTATCTCAATGTCAAGGGTCGCGAACCCGAGGGGATCGTCGACCCAGGCGAAGATTACGAATACGTAATCCAAGATGTGATGAGTCGCCTTAGGAATTTGAATCATCCCGAAACCGGGCAACCTCTCATCACCGATCTTAATCGTCGAGATGAAATTTATACCGGACAGTTCTTGGAACGGGCCGCAGATATCAATTTTTCTATCCAAAATTATCTCTATCAATCATCGGTTCAATTTGTGAATGAGGGTGAAAGTATTTTAGGTCCGTCAGAATACGAAGATTCTGGCAGTCACCGCGCCAATGGGTTAGTCGTATTGGCTGGGCCGGATATTGAAGCTAACCAGGAAATCCCGCCAGCTAAAATGGAAGATGTTACCCCCACTTTACTGGCCTTAGCCAACATTCCCGTGCCGACTAATCTGGACGGTCAGCCGTTGACCGCCGCATTGACACCGGCATTGACCGAGAATATCAAGTTCGTCGAAGTTGATCCGGCCGAAGATGGCGGGGCCGCTGCCCCTGAAATGGGCGCTGAAGAGCTAGAAGACTTAGAAGATCGGCTGCGTAGCCTGGGTTATTTAGGATAGGAATGGGAACCCGAACTTCGAAAAATCTCCGTTGGCTGCGTTGGGGGGGGACCGCGATATCAGGGGGCTTGTTCATCTGGTTATTGTTACGTCAGGATTGGGGCAGTATTTCCGATAGCGTTTTGCAGTTACCGGGTTGGATCCTGCCAGCCGCCTTTGGACTCTATTTTGCCGGTATGACGGCCAATGCCCTGCGCTGGTATATTTTGGTCCGGGCGCAGAGCGTAGCCGCCCCGTTTAGCGAATTGTTGAAAGTAGTTTTGGTCGGCGCATTCGCCTCGAATTTTTTGCCTTCAACGATTGGGGGGGATGCCATTCGAATCGTGGGATTGTTGCGATACACCGTCAGCAAAACCTTGAGTGCGGCTTCCGTCGTCGTTGATCGGTTGCTGAATGTCTTGGCAATGTTCACGATCTTGCCATTTTCCTGGTTGACGTTTGGATCGCCAGCCGCCATGATTGATTCAATTTCTGGGGAATTAGGGTTAAGCAGCGGGCTGGCTGGATTTTTGTTGAGCAGGCTTCCAAATAAAGCTCAAAAGTGGCTATTTCATATGGGTAGTACCCTAAAACTGTGGATTTCCCAACCCCTGGTTCTGTTGTGGGCCTTTATCGTGGCCTGGTTGTCTGTTTTTGTGGTTTTCGTCGCGGTCTGGCTGATCGCCCGCGGTTTGCGGATTGATGTGACCCTCATCCAGGTCATGGGCGTCATGGCGCTGACCTATCTACTCACGTTGCTACCCATCTCTGTCAATGGTTATGGCCTGCGAGAAATTGCCGTGACCACATTATATGTTCAACTCGGCGCGACCTCAGAACAAGCCATTACCCTCGCGGTGGTCACCCGCTTCATCACCATGATTGAAACCTTACCAGGCGCCATCTGGCTGCCCAAAATTCTGGCTGCTACTTCATCAGACAAAAACTCCCAACCGACAACTGGATAAATTTTGTGCAGAAAAATCCAAAAATGTTATCTCGCAGAATTTGGTTAGTTACAAACTGGGTATTTTTGAAAGCCTCCTTTTTCGCTTTTTCAGCCTAGCTGAATTCATTCAGCCCTTGACCTATTTCCAACAAGCGTTATAATTCAAAAATTGAATTTTGAAGTCTGTGCCGCCCAAACCCCATGGAAATCCCCACCGAAACCCGCGAATTAATCATCCTCGACCAGATCAAAGAGAACCCTGATGTTAACCAGGCCACTTTGGCAAACCAACTGGGTGTAGCCGTCGGCACCGCCAATCTGGCGATCAAAAATCTGGTTGAAAAAGGCTATATCAAGGTCAAACGAGCCCAACGCAAGAAACTGCGCTACATTATTACGCCCGAAGGTTTAGCCCTGCGAGCACGGCTAACGGTTGACTATATTGAAAACTCAATGCGCCTCTACCGGCGCACTCGTCAACGAGTGATTGATGCGTTGGATAAAGTGCAGGCTGCTGGTTTTGATCGGGTGCGAATTGTCGGTGAAGGTGATATCGCCGAAGTGATCCGGTTGACCTGTATCGAGCAGGGTTATCAAATTGAAAATGATCCCGACTTACCGGCTCTTGAAGTTCAGGGTTGGAAAGTTCACCTCAATCTGGAGGTTGAATAGTGGCTGATCAACACCATGTTTTGATCACTGGCGGGGCCGGCTACATTGGTTCTTTCTTAACCGGGGTTTTACTTCGGGAAGGATATCAGGTCACGGTTGTAGATGATCTCCTTTTTGGGGGTGAATCACTCCTGTCGTACTTCACCAACCCCGATTTCCACTTTGTCAAAGCCGATGTTTGGGAACCGCGGGCTATACGAACCGCGCCACCTAAAGATTGGACTGCCCCGTTCGCCATTGTCCATTTAGCTGCTATCGCCGGCTTCCCAGCCTGTCAGGCGGTTGGGCGTCAGGTTGCCTGGCGTTACAATGTCGAATCAACCCAACATGTTTATGACCAAGCCATTGATATGGGCGTCGCGCGTTTTGTCTACGTCTCAACCTACAGCAATTACGGCTTGTCACCGGATGGCACTCCAGTCACCGAAGATGTCGCGCTCAACCCCCAATCGCTGTATGCTGAAACCAAAATTGCCTCTGAGCGCTTTTTACTGGGGCAATCTGATGCGGCCTGCGCCCCTCTGATTTTTCGCCCGGCGACCCTCTACGGACTTTCCCCCCGCCCCCGGTTTGATCTGATTGTCAACCAGTTCGTCCTAGATGCTTTTCTCAAGCGCGAACTGATGATTTATCAGCGCGGTTACTCGCGTTCATTCATCCACATCCAGGATGCCGTTCGTGGTATCATTCTGGGCCTTCAGGCCTCGGAAGAGAAAATTCGAGGTCAGGTTTATAACGTCGGGGCCGTTGACGGCAATCTGACGAAAGATGAAGTGGTCTCACTAGTATTAAAACGCCTCCCCGAGACCCATACAATTTATAAGGATTTAACCTTTGGCGGTGATATGCGAGATATCACCGTTTCGTTTGAAAAAATTCAACGTGAACTGGGTTTTCAGGCCCACCTCACCGTCGATGACGGTGTCCGCGAAGTGTTGCACGCCCTGCGGAATGGTCTGATCCGTGAACCGCAAAATCAGCGGTACCGTAATGCCCAATTTATTGTTCAATAAAAGGAAAACACATGCCCAAAGCATTAATTACCGGTATCACCGGACAAGATGGTTCATATTTAGCCGAGTTGCTCCTCTCAAAGGGGTACGAAGTTCATGGAATCATCCGGCGGGCCAGTACGTTCAATACGCATCGCATAGATCATATCTATCGTGATCCCCACAATGGCGACAAAGCCCGCATGCGGTTGCATTATGGTGACTTGTCGAGTTCGGACAGCCTACAAAACATCATGGTTGAAGTGGAGCCCGATGAAATTTATAATCTGGCTGCTCAAAGTCATGTTCGGGTTAGTTTTGATTTGCCCGAATACACCGGGGATGTCGATGGTTTAGGGGTGACCCGCATCTTGGAGGCGATTCGCCGCTCGGGGGTGAACGCCCGGTTTTACCAGGCCTCGACCAGCGAACTCTATGGGAGTGCTCCCCCCCCTCAAAGTGAACTGACCCCCTTCGAACCCCAGAGTCCCTATGCCGCGGCCAAAGCCTACGCCTTTTATATGACTCGCAATTATCGCGACGCTTATGATCTGTTCGCCTGTAATGGGGTCCTATTCAATCACGAATCTCCCCGCCGTGGTGAGACCTTTGTCACCCGCAAAATTACCCGGGCCGTGGCCTCCATCCTCGCTGGCAAGCAAAAGCATCTCTACATGGGTAATCTGGATGCCAAACGGGATTGGGGTTACGCTCCCGAATACGTTGAGTGCATGTGGATGATGCTCCAACACGACGAACCGATGGACCTTGTCATCGGCACCGGGGAATCACGGACTGTTCGCGAGTTTTTGGCCGAAGCCTTTGGTTATGTTGGCCTGGATTACGAAGAATACGTCCGGATTGACCCGAAATATTATCGCCCCACCGAGGTGGATTATCTTTTAGGTGATCCACAGAAGGCGAATGAATTATTAGGTTGGCAACCCAAAGTTCAATTCCAGGAATTGGTTCGTATCATGATCGATGCCGACCTGGAATTAGAAGGATTGACCGCCCCCGGCGAGGGCAAACGCGTCGTTGATGAGAAATTCGGCGACTGGCACGATTGGCAACATCAAGTTATTACGATGGGAAGGTAGTTATGACACAGAATTACCCTGATCCTAAAGAATTTTGGACCAACCGCCGGGTGTGTGTGACCGGTGGGGCCGGTTTTCTGGGGTCCTTTGTTCAGGAAACGCTCCGGGAACGCGGTGCAACCGAAATCTTCATCCCACATATTGAAGATTATGACCTGACCAAGATCGAAGATGTCCGCCGGTTGCTGGCCGATGCCAACCCGGATATCATCATCCATCTGGCTGCCCTAGCCGGAGGAATCGGTGCTAATCGTGAGCGTCCCGCCGAGTTTTTCTACAAAAACTTGATGATGGGCGTTCCACTCCTACATGAAGCTTACGAACATGGCGTCGAGAAGTTTGTGGTCATCGGCACCATTTGCGCCTACCCCAAATTCACCCCCATGCCCTTCAAAGAAGAAAATCTGTGGGACGGCTACCCCGAAGAGACCAATGCCCCCTACGGCCTGGCTAAGAAAATGCTGCTGGTCCAATCGCAGGCCTACCGTGATCAATATGATTACAACTCGATTTATGTCTTACCCGTCAACCTCTACGGCCCGCGCGACAATTTCAACCTGGAAACCTCCCACGTTATCCCAGCCTTGATTCGCAAGATGATCGAAGCCCAGCAGCGCGGCGACAAAACCGTCACACTCTGGGGTGATGGTTCGCCTACCCGAGAATTTTTCTACGCTGGTGATGCGGCCCGAGCTATCGCCATGGCGGCCGAACGTTACAATAGTAGTGAACCCGTCAACCTCGGCTCCGGTCACGAAATCAGCATCAAAGATTTGGCCGAAACCATCGGCCGCCTAACCGGCTTTGAAGGCGAGATTGTTTGGGATACATCCAAACCAAACGGCCAACCTCGCCGGGCCCTCGATGTCACCAAGGCCAAAGAATACTTCGATTTCGAAGCCCAAATGGAATTCGAAGAAGGTCTCCGCCGGACGATTGAATGGTTCAAAGAAAATCAAGATCAGATAAAGTAACGTTCGACGTAATAACGTTTTATGACTGAAACAACACTAGCAACCAAACCCACCCCCGAAACCATCATCCTGCGCCCCTCTAAAGGTTGGTCGACACTGAATCTCAAAGATTTGTGGGCCTATCGGGAATTGATTTACTTCCTCACCTGGCGGGATGTGATCGTGCGATATAAACAGACCGTTTTGGGCGCGGCCTGGGCCATTATCAATCCGGTCATCAATATGATCGTTTTGCAGGTGGTCTTTGGCAATTTCGCTGGGATGGAGGCTGAGGGTGGTTTGCCTGGCCCACTTTTCCGTTTTGCAGCAGTTCTGCCCTGGGGCGTTTTCTCTACGGCCTTAGGTTCTGCCGGACGGTCGATGCTCTCCAATCGCTCGATCTTGACTAAAGTGTATTTTCCGCGTTTGATCATTCCGCTCTCTTCGGTTTTAGGCGGTCTGGTCGATTTTGGGATTTCCTTCCTGGTATTGATCGGGATGATGTTATTCTGGGGAGTTACCCCCTCCTTAGCGTTATTAACGTTACCTCTGATCATTTTATTAGCCCTAGTCACTGCCCTAGGGGTTGGACTATGGTTCTCAGCCCTCAACGTCCTATATCGGGATGTAGGGTATGTCCTGCCGGTTCTGACGCAACTTCTATTGTTCATCTCCCCGGTGGGTTATTCCACCGGCACTGTTCCGATAAATTTGCAATATATCTACGCCATGAATCCTGTCGTAGGTGTGATTGAAAGCTTCCGCTGGGCGATGTTGGGCACTGTTCCGAGTGACAGCCTCCCCTTAGGCGTTTTAGTTGCAATTTCCTCCGCAGTAGCGGTTGTTCTTTTGGTAACTGGACTGTTTTATTTCCGCCGGATGGAGCGGAGTTTTGCAGATATGGTTTAACGTTCGCACATTGAACGTTTAAACGTTGAAACTTATGACAGATTTAGCTATTCGAGTAGAAAACCTGGGCAAGCAATACCGCATCGGTGCTTCCCCAGATAAATACAACACTTTACGAGATTCGATTGTGGGAGCGATCAAGTCCCCGATTCGTCGTTTGCGGCAGGGATTTATGCCGGTTGATGATGAAGACAGCACCATTTGGGCCTTGAAGGATGTTTCCTTTGATGTCAAACAAGGCCAGGTGTTAGGGGTGATTGGTCGCAATGGGGCCGGGAAATCCACTTTGCTGAAGATTCTTTCCCGCGTAACCGAACCTACCGCGGGTGAAGTTGAAATCCGCGGCCGGGTTGGCTCCCTCCTTGAAGTTGGAACCGGGTTCCACCCCGAATTAACAGGGCGTGAGAACACCCTCCTTAACGGTGCTATCTTAGGGATGCAGCGGACCGAAATTGAATCCAAATTCGATGAAATTGTCGAATTCTCCGGCGTTGAAAAATTTATTGATACCCCCGTCAAGCGCTATTCCAGCGGGATGTATCTTCGTTTGGCCTTTGCTGTGGCCGCCCATCTCGAACCCGAAATTTTGGTCGTGGATGAAGTTTTAGCCGTTGGCGATGCTGAATTCCAACGCAAGTGCCTGGGTAAGATGAACGATGTCGCCGAACAGGGGCGCACGGTTTTATTCGTCAGCCACAATATGTCGGCAATTTTGCGCTTAACCCAAGAATCCATCGTCTTGGATCGTGGGAAAGTCATCATGCGGGGACCCACAGCTGAAGCAGTCGATTTCTATATGTCATCGGGCTACGACAAAACCGGCGAACGGCTGTGGACCGCCGATGAAATCCCGGCAAACGCCCATCCCTTCAAACCAGTGGCCCTTCGAGTTCGTGATTCGGGTGGACATGTGGTCGATATGGTCCGCTCAACCGAACCGGTTTCGATTGAAGTGGAATATGAACTGATCCAATCTATTCAAGGCTTGCGAGTTGGTCTATATTTGATGAGCATGCGCGGCGAACACGTTTTCACCACCTTCGACACCGATGAGCCTGGCAAATTTGAAGAATACGGCATTCGTCCCCAGGGCCGATACATCAGCCGTTGCACCATCCCGGCTGACATGCTCAATGAAGGCCGCTACGCGCTGGGCCTGAACGCTAGTTCCTACCGCGTCAAACGTTATTTCCAGGATGAACGGGCCTTGACATTTACCGTCGATGCTATTGGCGCACCGGGAAAACAATGGCCGGAAACTCGCTTGGGATTGGTACGTCCCCGCCTCGATTGGGAAATCGACGTTCAACGTTAAATCGTTCTAACGTTAATTCTTATGAAACCATCCGGACTCAAAAAACTCCTCGGCGACCTCCCCCTCACCGCCGAACTCTACTGGTATCTCCGCCAAGGCGGTCAGCCGCCAGTGGGTGGGTATGCGCTTAAAAATTTGAAAAAAGCCCTCCCTGCCTGGATTGAGCAGGCGCAGGCGCATCCGAAGCCAGCGGAACCCGGTAAGAAAGTCGTCATCTTTACGATGCTGCGTTATTGGCTGGAGCACAATATCATGCTCAGCCTGGCATTGAGTGCGTTGGGCCACGATGTGACCCTTACCTATCTCCCCTACGCCCATTGGAAGAAACCGGTCGAGAAATTTGATGTCCGCCGTCAGGGATTGTATGTGCGGGATATCATCAAAGACATTGAACCCCTGGTAAAGGTTGTTTCAGTTCTCAATTTACCGAAATCCGCGGATTTGCCGGAAGAAATTACCGCTCAGATGGACTACGCGGCCTTCCGTGATGTCCAGTATAGTCTGTTGCGCGAGGACGTCGACTCAAATAGCGATCTCTATCACCTCCGGATGGAGCGCAACGCAGTTCATGCCCGCGCGCTGTTGCCGTATCTGCAAACGGAACGCCCGGATGTGGTCATCGTTCCGAACGGCAGCATGTTAGAGTTTGGGATTACCTATAAGGTGGCAGAATATTTGGGAATCCCGGCGATGACGTATGAGTTTGGAGAACAATCTGAACGCATGTGGCTGGCCCAGAATGATGATGTCATGCGGCAGGATACGAAAGTTTTGTCGGACGCTCGCGGGTCTGTCCCGCTGACGGAAGCCGAATGGGCGCGGGTCAAAGACTTCTTCTCGGCTCGACAGGGGGGTGGTCTGTGGGAGAATTTTTCCCGCCTGTGGCAGGGAACTCCCTCCCAGGGTGGCGAGAAAGTCCGCACTGATTTGGGGATGGACGACCGCCCGGTAGTTTTACTCCCCTGTAACGTCCTTGGAGATTCGCTCACCCTAGGGCGGCATATTTTTTCTGGCAGTATGACCGAGTGGATGATCCGCACCATTGAATATTTTTCTGAGCGGGACGATATTCAATTTGTGATTCGTGTTCACCCCGGTGAGCAGATCGGTTGGGGCCCCTCGGTCTATGAAATCCTGACAGAAAAATTCCCCACGCTGCCCGAAAATATCCACTTGTTACCCGCAGATGCCAAAGTCAATACTTATGATTTGGTCAACACTGCTGATTTTGGCCTGGTCTTTACCACCACCGTCGGCATGGAGATGGCCATGATTGGCCTGCCCGTCATCGTCACCGGGCAGACCCATTATCGGGGTAAAGGTTTCACCCTGGATGCTGATTCCTGGGATGCCTATTTTGAACTTCTCGAAAAGGTGACCACGGATCCCAAAGCTCAGCGTCCCACCCGGGAAGCCGTCGAAACCGCCTGGACCTACGCCTACCGCTTTTTCTTCGAATATCCCCAACCTTTCCCCTGGCACGTCCAGCATTTTTGGGAAGATGAAGAACTTTGGCCGTTGGAAAAAGTCTTATCCGAAGAAGGTCTAGCGAAATTTGGTGACACTTTCCGTTATTTAGTTGGAGAACCGATTGAGTGGTCGAAGAGGTCTAATTAGTCTTAGTCCAAAAAGTCTAAGATGTCTAATTGGTCTGAATTGTCAGTTGACCAATTAGACGATTCAGACCCTTTCGACCTCACGAAGTGATATGAATACCGAAACCGATATCAAGCAACAAGTCCGCGAATTCTATGACCAGGTTGGCTGGCATGAATTGGATGATGGCATTTACCAAAATGCTCGCTTTGAAGATATGCGTCCCGTGGCGCGCGAGTATATTCACCGCTGCCATTTGCGGGTGAATGAACATCTCACCCCGACCGGGAAGTATTTACTCGACGCGGGTTCTGGCCCGATCCAATATCCCGAATATCTGACCTATTCCAAAGGCTACCAATATCGGGTTTGTGCGGATATTTCCATTCAGGCTCTGAATGAAGCCCGCAAACGGATTGGCGACCACGGACTTTTCGTCGTTATGGATGTGGCCCACTTACCTTTCGCCCCCGATGTTTTTGAGGGCGTGGTCTCGCTGCATACAATACATCACATTCCAATTACCGAACATGCCCAGGCGTACGGGGAACTCTTTCGGGTGCTGATGCCTGGAAATTCGGCGGTGGTTGTCAATGGCTGGTACAAACCCCCATTGGGAGAAGCCCTCTCCAAACTGCGGAAATTCACCCTTCGGGTCCAGGGATTCATTCAACACCGCATCCTTCGTAAAGAACGGCAGCGCGAGAAGATCAACCCAGTCGGTGTCAAGCAAGTAGATGACGCCGTCAAGAGCACATTTGTCGATAAAAATCGATTGCTTTGGTTCAAGCAGAATATTGCGACTAAATTCCCAGTTGAAATCCGCGTCTGGCGGAGTGTCAGTGTCAAACTTATGCGCACTTTCGTCCAAGAGAAATTAGGTGGACGCGCAATTTTACGGGCCTTATTCTGGCTTGAAGATCGATTTCCTCACTGGTTTGGTGAAAATGGCCAGTATCCGCTGGTTGTTATTCGAAAGTCTTCATAGTTGAAGGTTACAGGTTTGAAGTTGAAAGGACGAAGCAGGAAGATATAACCTTCCACCTTCAACCTTACACTTTCAACTCTATTTGGAGTAATCATGGATTGGAAAAAACAGACCGTTCTCGTCACTGGCGGTACCGGTTCATTTGGAAAGAAATTTGTCCGCATTATGTTGGACGAGTACCAACCGGCAAAGTTGATCATTTACAGCCGGGATGAACTCAAACAACATGAGATGCGAGTTGGCGGTTTTGATCACCTCAGTTTGCGGTATTTCATCGGCGATGTGCGCGATTTGCCCCGTTTACGCCGGGCGATGCAGGATGTGGACATTGTCGTTCACGCCGCGGCCCTCAAACAGGTCCCAGCCTGTGAATACAATCCGATGGAAGCCGTAAAAACCAATATTTTGGGCACCAGCAACGTCGTCGATGCTGCCATCGATGCCCGGGTCAAGAAAGTTCTGGCTTTAAGTACAGATAAAGCCGTGACCCCTGTCAATTTGTACGGTGCCACCAAGCTGACTGCTGAAAAACTGGTTGTTGCCAGCAATGCCTATGCTGGAGATATGCAGACTCGTTTGAGCTGCGTCCGCTATGGCAATGTAGTCGGCAGCCGCGGCAGTGTGGTACCGATTTTCATCCGCCAGCGCGAGAACGGTAACAAATTAACCATCACGGACGAGCGTATGACCCGATTTTGGCTCTCATTGGATCAAGGTGTCCGTTTCGTGATTTCCAATATCGAACGCATGTACGGTGGGGAGGTGTTTGTCCCCAAAATCCCAAGCACCAAGATCACCGATTTGGCCCGGGTGGTAGCCCCAAGTGCCGAAATCGACATTGTGGGCATCCGCCCAGGCGAAAAGCTCCACGAAATGATGATCTCCCGCGATGAATCCCGCTCTACCATTGA
This sequence comes from uncultured Anaerolineales bacterium, assembly GCA_964453155.1. Taxonomy (GTDB): domain Bacteria; phylum Chloroflexota; class Anaerolineae; order Anaerolineales; family UBA11858; genus CAYVQU01. Next base: position 26,894 of record CAYVQU010000046.1, read on the forward strand.
ATTGGACGACCGCTTTGTCGTCGAACCCGAAGGTCACCTGTGGTTTCGCTACGATTGGACCCAAGAAGGTCAGCGCGTCCCCGACGGTTTCAAATACACCAGTGACAACAATACCGATTGGCTTACCGACGATCAGATCAAAAAGTTGATTGAGCCGTTCGAAATTGCATATCGAGAAGGAAAGTAGAATATGTGCGAAGTGCGACGTACTATGTGCGCCAAATTCCACACTTCGAACCTCGCACTTCGCACCCGCACTTTTTAACTAATGCGCATCCTTATTACGGGTGCCAGCGGACTTTTGGGCCTCAATCTAGCCCTGGAAGCCGCCGAACAGCATACGGTTTATGGACAAGTTAATAGCAATGCCATCCAAACGGATGCCTTTACTGTCCTGACAGCCGATTTGCTAAAATCCGGTGCAGTGGAGCAGTTGCTCGCTGAGAGTCGACCTGATTGGGTCATCCATTGTGCCGCCCTGGCCAACCTGGAAGCTTGTGAAAAAGATCCAGAACTGGCCAAGGAAATGAATACCGAAGTACCCCGCCAACTGGCCGCAGCATGTCGGCAGGGCGGAGCGCGTCTGATTCATGTCTCGACGGATGCGGTATTCGATGGAGTCGCCGGCGGTTACACTGAAGAAGACGAACCCAATCCGCTCAGTACCTACGCCCACACGAAACTAGCAGCCGAATACGCCGTCGCAGACGCCTATCCTGACGCGATTATCGCCCGCGTCAATTTGTTTGGGTGGAGTCCTTCAGGGCGCCGAAGCTTGTCGGAATTTTTCGTCAATAATTTGATGGCTGAAAATTCCATCATGGGGTTCACAGATGTTAATTTTTGTCCGCTATTGGTGAACGATATCGCAGGAATTTTCCTGTCAATGCTCGATCAGGGTTTGGCCGGCCTTTATCATGTCCTCAGCAGCGACCAGATGAGCAAATACGAATTCGGTGTTGAAATTGCCCGCCGATTTGGGCTAAATCCAGATTTAATTGCACCCAAATCGGTATCTGAAGCCGGTCTGGCCGCGGCCCGATCGCCCAACTTGACTCTCAAGGTCGATAAACTTATCCACGCTTTAGGACAAACTCCCCCCACAATATCCACCGGAATTGAACGGTTTTATACACTTTATCAACAGGGTTATCCACAGTTTGTACAGCGGTTAGCCCTTAGCAGTTAGCTAATAGCTGTCAGCGTACTGCTATCTGTTGCCCAGGAGGTTCATGATGTCCATTCCCGCTCCCGAAATCACAATTGCTGATCGGAAAGTTGGCCTTAATCATCCCACCTATTTCATCGCTGATATTGCTGCCAATCACGATGGCGATTTGGAACGCGCCAAACAACTCATTCGATTGGCGAAAGATGCCGGGGCCGAGGCGGCTAAATTTCAGAACTTCCGGGCTCCGAAAATTGTGTCCGATTATGGTTTCAAAGCCTTGGGCGGACAGCAATCTCATCAAGCGGAGTGGAGAAAGTCGGTATTTGAAGTGTATGATGATGCCGCGGTACCCTTCGAGTGGACGCCGATCCTGAAAGCAGAATGCGACAAAGTTGGCATTCATTATTACTCATCCCCCTATGATTATGAAGCGATTGAGATGCTCAATGACTATGTCCCAGCATATAAAGCTGGATCGGGGTTGATGTCTTGGCCCGACGCGCTGGTCCGAATGGCGAGTTTGGGTAAACCGATTTTGGTTGCTACGGGGGCCGCTGATATGGCCGACGTGGTGCGGGCGATGCGAGCAGTTAGTGCTGTGAATGATCAGGTAGTCTTAATGCAATGCAATACTAATTACACTGCCGCCGACAGCAATTACGATCATCTCAATATCAATGTGCTTAAAACCTATGCAGCTATGTTTCCGAACGTCGTGATTGGACTTTCGGATCACACTCACAGCCCGGCCCCGGTGGTCGGCGCAGTGGCCCTGGGCGCGCGGGTTATCGAGCGCCACTTCACCGATAGCAACGACCGCGAAGGTCCTGACCATAAATTCGCCATGAATCCCGAGAATTGGGCCGAAATGGTCCATCAGGTTCGGACTCTGGAAAGAACTTTGGGCTCCCCCGACAAATTTGTCACTGACAGCGAGAAAGAAACCTACGTGCTACAGCGCCGCTGTTTGCGGGCGGCCCGCGATATCAAAGCTGGGGAAATATTCACCGCAGATGTGGTTGAACCCCTCCGCCCAGCCGCAGCTGGGGCGATGATGCCCTGGGAAGTTGATGATCTGGTCGGGAAAAAGGCTCTGATCGATATGCCGTATGGAATGGATATTCGTTGGGAGAATGTGGGGCAGTAAGTGCGATGTACCACGTGCGATGTGCGGGGGGGCGAAGTGCGAAACAGGAGTGGGAAATGGGAATTCATGAATTTGAAGATATTCGGGCTTGGCAAGCAGCCCGAGTATTGGTACGGATGATTTACAACCTAACGAAGAAAGATCCATTGGCAAGGGATTTTGGTCTTCGTGATCAACTTCAGAGAGCAGCAGTTTCGGCGATGACGAATATCGCGGAAGGTTTTGACTGCGAGTCTCATGCTGAATTTGCCCGTTTCTTAGGATACTCACGCCGCTCTGCGGTTGAAGTTCAATCTCTGCTCTATGCGACCCTCGATGTTGGTTATATCGATGATAGTACTTTCCAAACACATTACGAGCAAGCCAACAAAGTAAAAGCCATGGTCAGTGCCTTCAAACGATCCCTGACCAAACAGAATTAACCTCGCACTCCGTACTTCGTACTTCGCACATGAAAATTCTTTATTTCTCCCGCGATTACACCACCCACGACCATCGCTTTCTCTCGGCATTAGCCCAGACAGAGCATGAAATTGGTTTTCTGCAATTAGAGCGCCGGGGACATGCTCTTGAAGATCGGGCTTTACCGCCGGAAATTCAGTTGATCCCGTGGGTGGGCGGGCAAGCCCCAGCCAAATTTCGCGACGGTTTGCGGTTGGTTGCCGGTCTAAGAAAAGTGATCCGCGACTTTCAACCCGACTTGATTCAGGCGGGACCCATTCAAAGGTCAGCTTTTCTGGCCGCCCTGACGGGATTTCGCCCGTTGGTGACAATGTCCTGGGGTTATGATTTGTTGATGGATGTCCACAACGGTCGCGGTTGGGAGTGGGCCACCCGTTTAACGCTCAAAAATAGTGCTGCCCTGGTCGGTGATTGTGACACCATTCGTAATTTAGCCATTAACTATGGCATGAACCCCAGTCGCATCATCACATTTCCCTGGGGCGCGAATATTCAGAAATACTCGCCCCGCACTTCGCACCCCGAACTCCGCACTCGCCTAGGCTGGGATGCTGACAAGTTTGTCATCCTTTCGACCCGGGGTTGGTCCGAACTTTATGGGGTTGAAGATTTGGCCCGGGCATTTGTGATATTAGCTCGCAAATATCCCGAGTTGCGTCTGCTGATGTTGGGGAATGGGCCATTGGCCCCGCGAATTCGGAAAATTTTCCAGCAGGGTGGCGTACAAGATTACGTCCATTTTCCCGGACAAATTTCCCAAGAGAATTTACCCGATTATTATCGGGCTGCGGATTTGTATATTAGCACTTCTCACTCAGATGGAACTTCGATATCTTTGCTTGAAGCCTTAGCTTCTGGTCTCCCGGTTTTGTTGACGGATATCCCCGGGAATCAGGAGTGGATCGATGAACCTGGAAAAGTGGGGTGGCTGTTCAAAGATGGGGCCGTTGATTCCCTCGTTGCCGGAATCACCCACGCGGTCGAAAATCGGGACCAGTTACCTGCTATGGGCCGCGCGGCCCGTCAATTGGCCGAAACCCGCGGCAACTGGGAAACGAATTTCCAAAAATTGTTTACAGCTTACGAACTCGCGCTCGCATGATCGTTCTATCTCATTTTCAAGCAAAAAAAATAATCGCTGCCAGAGATCAATCTCCATCCATCGAAATCTCTCCTGATTTAGGAAAATCGAATAGTCTTGTATCCTTGAATGCTGTTGGTTGCGATTTTGGTACCGAAACTTTATCATGGGATCAGGCCGCGGAGATTACCGCAAATGAGAACAAATGCTACCTCCTGGTAGACGGCGAAATCGATAGCATTCAATCCTTCTCGGAGACTTTTGGCCGCGTTTACTCCCTTTATCCCACTGAATCGGCCCCGACGATGTTGGTCTCGGGCCTGCCCATGCACCGGATTAAAGACACTAATCCCTGGCGGGATACCCAAGAGAAAATTAAGGCCTTTGGTCGTGTCAGTGGACAGGTTTTAGATACCACGACAGGATTGGGATATACAGCCATTTTAGCCACCGAAATTGCTGAGCAGATCACGACGGTCGAACTCGATCCTGCTGCCCAAGAAATCGCCCGCAACAATCCCTGGTCTCAGGACTTGTTCTCAAATCCTAAGATCAAGCAAGTCATGGGTGACTCCAATGATGTCATCGAAGATTTTGATGCCGAATCATTTTCCGGGATTATCCACGACCCACCGATGTTCAGCCTGGGGGGAGAGTTGTATTCACTTGAATTCTATCGGCAAGCTTTTCGGGTTTTGAAACCCAACGGCCGGATGTTTCATTACATTGGAAACCCCGAGAGCAAATCCGGGGGGCGGATAACCGCCGGGGTCGTCAAACGCCTGAAACAGGCTGGATTTTCTCGGGTGCAGCCCAAGCCGCACGCCTTTGGGGTCTTGGCGTTGAAATGACGGCAGACAGAGGAACGAAGACTGAAAATGTCCCGTCCTCCGACCCCGGTCTTCGGTCGTAAATATGTTGACCGTTAAGTGTGCCGCTTGCAAACGCAAACTCTGGAAGTATGAGAAATTTGGCAAAGGCGAAGTCTTGCGTTGTTACAAGAGCCGCATCGAGCGCGAGTACGATTTTCAACGTCAGGGAAACAAAATTCTGTGCCTGTGCGGTAAGGAAATTGGGATCGATAAAGGCTCACATATCAAGATGATTAAAAAGGGTTTCATTTATTCAGGGAAGAAGCGCAACTGATCGGTGACGGGAGACGGAAGACCTTAGATTCGTCCGTTTTCGATCTTCCGTCCTCAGTCAGTCCACGGAGAAACAAATGCTGACAAAAAATGATTTAGTTCGTGAATTCCAGGCAATCGGCTTGCAAGCTGGGGATACATTACTCGTCCATAGCTCTTACAAATCATTTGGTGGTGTTGCTGGTGGTCCACAGACCGTGATTGATGCCTTTTTAGAAGTTATAGGTCCAGAAGGTACTCTAGTGATGCCGACGTTTAACTTTAACTTTTGCAAAGGCGAACCCTGGGATGTTCGTACGACTCCCTCTCAAATGGGTGCGATGACCAACATGGTCCGCGAGCGACCGGATGCCAAACGGGTATTTCATCCGATCTATTCCTTTGCAATTGTGGGTAAGCACGCTGAATTTATGACCAAAGACTGCTATAAGAGCAGTTACGAAAAAGACTCTGTTTTTGGCAAACTACAAGAAGTTGATGGCAAGATCATGGTTATCGGTCTGGCTTACAATGACAGCATGACCTTTTACCATCATGTCGAGGAACTTGAAGGGGTGGATTACCGTTATTTGAAAGATTTCACCGGGATGGTCACCGACGAAGATGGCAACACCTACGAAGATACTTTCCAGATGCTGGTGCGCGACATCGACCAGGGTGTGCATACCATGGTCGATCCGATGGGCGCCCTCATGGAAGAAGCTGGTGTCATCACCGTTCGTAAGATCGGCGAAGCTAAAGTTTCCCTGATGAATGCGGTCGAAGCCTACGAGTTCACCGCCCGTGAAATGCGACGGGATCCGAAATTGCTCTATTACATACTCATGTTACGCACCGAGTAGAGCGTAACGGGATAGAATCAGGTCAAGGAGGTC
>CAYVQU010000047.1:0-31873 GCA_964453155.1 uncultured Anaerolineales bacterium
AACTACCCGTTGTTAATTTGTAAAGGTGCTTTTACTCAAAATCTAACCGTACCAATAATTTCTTTTATCCCCCGCAGTTTGCCTAATGTTTATTTTTTCCGGGCCACAATATCCACCAACGCTTCAACGCACCATTGATCATAAATTGCCCACTTGCGGGAGCGGAGATATTCTAAGGCTTCGGAGTACGTTTGGGCCTTGCGATAGGGGCGGTCAGAGGTCAACGCGTCAAAAACATCGGCAACTGCTACGATCCGACCGATGAGAGAAATCTCTTTCCCCTGAAGCCCATATGGATAACCAGAACCATCCAGACGTTCATGGTGCTCAGCGATCGCAGGCAGCGCATCGGAGAGCATTTTGACCTGCCCCATGATATTTTTTCCAATAGCCGGATGTTGTTTAACTAATTTGTATTCATCGGGTGTCAACGCCGATGGTTTTTGCAAAATTTGGTCAGGAATCCCAATTTTGCCAACATCATGAAGCAAGCTGCCAATTTGTAAATTTCGTAAATCGGTTTCAGAGAAGTCAAATTTTTTGCCAATTAACACCGAAAGATCAGATACTCGTTTGGAATGACCCTGAGTATATGGATCTTTAGCATCAATGGCGGCAACCAGGGCCGTAATGACATCAATGAAAAGCTCGTTGTTATCATCATATAATTTTGAGATCAACAACATTGAACTGGCCTGGTTGGCAATGATATCCAGGAATTGAGCATCCTCATCATCAAAGAAACCATCTTGTTTGTTGTGGGCCATGAGCACCCCAGTTATTTTGCCATTATCTGGGGTAGCTTGCTCCTGATCATCAGGCCGTGCTTGGGAATTAAGGGGTCGAACAACGGTTGAGTTTGAAAGAAACCCGGTCCCCAAATTGTGAGAATTAAGTGTCCGGGGTTGGCGGGGACCTTTTTCGGTAATAATTTCAGTTTTTATCGTCGGGGCCTGGGAATCATCAGGGTCTTCCAGTGAGTTGGTATCCCGCTTGGTCGTCACTCTCAGGGAATTGTTTTTGTCCTCGGAAGCCATTAGAATAATCGAACTCTCTTCTGCATCCAGGAGAGTGGCGACTTGTTCGGTAACCAGTTCGAGGAGTAATTTACGATCCAAATTCCCACTGGTTTTTTCCATGTATTCGATCAAGGTTTGTAATTTGCGGTTTGAGCGCTTGGCTTTTTCAAGGTTTATCGTCTTGTAAATTTCTGCTGATAATTGATCCCCCAACAAGAATAATAATTTGAAATCGGTGATCGCGTAGTCAAATATTTGGACCGCCCCAATTGGTTTACCATCAATACTCAGGGGAAATGTAATCGCCCGCGAATGTTGAAGAGCATTTTTGGATTCTATTTTTGGAAACCAACGGTTTTCCTGGTTTAAGTCTGCGCTGATAATTGGTTCGAATTGTTCCACTGCCGTACCAACGACCCCCACGTCATTTTTGAGCCGGGTACCCACTTGTGCTTCATCCTTGAAATTGCCCCCAATCGTTTGAATAACAAGTTCATTCGTGCCTTTATCGAGGAGATAGAGAATACCGATATCGCCCTGAATCACCTCAATCATCAATGCCAGCATCTTGGGTAATAACGATTTCAGGCTCGGTTTCTTGATGATTTCGTTAGCCCGTTCCAATATGAGCAGAATATACTCGGGATTAATGTAAGACCCTCGATGATTAATCGATATTGAATTGAACAACTGGTTCTCTGAATTTGGAGTGGGTTTCTGGATGTTAAGTTGTTGTAACATAAAACCTTAGTAATTCGTTTGGGTCGACCAAAAGGCCACCCCTTGACTATTTAACAGGCTATCACTAGTATCATTATAGTCTTCCCTACCGTTATAGAAATGTTAATTTGGTGCGGTTTTTATGACAAGTCTTCATAAATGGTTAAATATGGGTCTTTAGGAATTGCCGTGGTTTAGGCCCTAAATAAGGATGTTTGAAGTGATCTGCACTCCAAATATCACCACGTTTTCTGCCTTTTAGGCCCCCTCTCAAAAAAGGAAAAAGTAATCAAAGTTGTGTTCTTCGAATTCGGTTATAATCGACCCACTCTAAAAAACATATTCTTTAAAAAAATAATATTGCCTATGCCAACTAATCGTTACCTTTACTTCACTGTGTTTACTTCTGGCATGACGACTTTAGCCATTGAATTGGCGGCATCTCGCTTGCTAGGTTCCGTTTTTGGCACCAGTAACCTGGTTTGGGCCAGTATCATCGGCCTGATTCTGATTTATTTAACTTTGGGATATTTTATAGGCGGCCGCTGGGCAGACCGGTCACCCCATCCCCAAACTTTCTACACGATATTGGCTTGGGGGGCGTTTACGGCCGCGGTAGTTCCTTTTGTTTCTCGCCCTGTCTTGCGCGCGGCCGCTGATGCTTTTGATGTACTCCAGGTCGGCATCCTGGCCGGATCTTTCACCGCCGTTCTCATTCTATTAATAATCCCCATCACTTTGCTGGGGACTATTTCTCCTTTTGCGATCCGTTTGGCCCTCACCGATTCTCGGCAGGCCGGCCAAATATCCGGTCGGATTTATGCGATATCGACCTTAGGTTCGTTTGTGGGGACCTTCCTGCCGGTTTTGGTTTTGATCCCCCTCATTGGTACGACCTACACTTTCCTGACGTTTGGGGGGTTCCTCCTCCTGGTAGCCCTATTCGGCTTATGGCGGAGCACCAGTCTCAACGCGGCCCTTAAAATGTCCTGGATGGTATTGGTTTTGGCAGCCCTTGGTCTGCTCTGGGGAACTGGGGCGATCAAACATACTGAAGGGCAAATTTACGAGACCGAATCAGCGTACAACTATATCCAGGTGTTACAGGTCGGTGAGTATCGCTATCTGCGGTTGAACGAAGGCCAGGGGGTGCATTCCATTTATCATCCCGAACGCCTGGATTATTACGGCCCTTGGATGCAAGTGCTTGCGGCCCCTTACTTCAACCCCGCCCCCTTTACCCCCGATGAAGTTCACAGTCTGGCCATCGTCGGTCTGGCCGCCGGGACAATCGCACAACAGGCCACTGCTGTTTATGGGGATATCCCCATTGACGGGTATGAGATTGACCCAGAAATCATTCGAGTTGGGCAAGATTATTTTGATATGACTTTGCCTAACCTGGACGCCCTGACCGTTGATGGTCGGATCGGATTAGAATATAGCGACCGGCAGTATTCAATCATTAGTATCGATGCCTATCGCCCCCCCTACATCCCGTGGCATCTCACCACCCAAGAGTTTTTCCAGATTGTCTATGACCATCTGGCTGAGGATGGTGTCTTGGCAATCAACATCGGCCGGGCCCCTGAAGACCGCCGACTCATCGATGGATTGGCCACCACGATTGGTTCGATTTTTCCCTCGATCTATGTGATGGATGTCTCTGATAGTTTCAATTCAATCTTATATGCCACCAAGCAACCCACGCAGCTCGAAGATTTCTATTACAACTACCATGCTTTGAACGAAGCCGGTGATACCCATCCTTTATTACTAACGGCCATGCGAGAATTCATCGGGCGTCAGCAACCGGCTCCTGAAACGACAACCGTCTTTACCGACGACCTGGCCCCTATTGAGTGGCTGACCAACACCATGGTTTTGAATTACGTCTTATTCGGGGGGATGGAAGAGCTTCAATAATGGGTTGAGGGTTATGGGTGCCGGGTTACTAAAATGGCCATCATACCTCCCTTTCCAATCTGCTCACCACTTAGTTCCAATTCGGAGATATTTAATGAAATCAAACTCAATAAAAATTCTTTTTTGGATCGCTACCATTCTTGTTCCCATAATTTTAGCGCTGGCGGCTGTCCGCCTGATGATGACCCCATTGTACATTCAGGTTGAGTATCGCCTGCCCGGTTTTCCCGAAGATTCATATGGCTTTACATTTGAAGAACGGCTATATTGGGCCAATATCTCGCGCCGGTACCTGGTAAATCGGGAGGGGATTGAATATCTGGCTGATCAGCAACTCGATGAGAATACTCCCCTTTATAACGAACGCGAATTGCGGCATATGTATGATGTCAAGGTGGTCGTGCGCGGGGTTCAAATTGTGTTGTACGGCGGATTGCTGTATACCCTGGCTTTGGGTTATTGGTCCCGCCAGGCTGAACGATGGCCTGATTTCAGGTTAGCCCTCTCCTGGGGAGGGTGGCTGACGGTGGGCTTAATCGTCGCCATCATGGTGTATTTGGCCCTAAACTTCAATTCATTGTTTACCAATTTTCACAAAATCTTTTTTGAGGGAGACACCTGGCTCTTCCGCTATTCCGATACCCTCATTCGCCTTTTCCCCCTGCGGTTCTGGCGGGACGCCTTCATTTGGATTGGGACGATGGCATTGGGCAGTGGGGCCGCCTTGGGTTATTTCTTGGGCCGAAATAAATAAAATATCGGGGCGGGTCTCAGACCCGCCCCTCATACACCATTACCGAATATGCAAGGGGGCCACGCCGTCATCTTCAAACCCGCAGGAGCGATAAAAATCTAGCACACCCGGGTTGCCGCGACTGGTATCCATGAAAAGGTGAGTCGCGCCTCGACGACTTGCGCGTTGAATCGCGGCCTCAACCAGAGCCTGTCCAATTCCCTTCCGGCGATGATCGGCACTGACGGCCACATCGTCAATCCAGGCCCGCAATCCGGTCAAAGCTGAAACATAGGAGAGCACCAGAAAACCAGCCACGGATTGATTGTGTTCGGCAATCAATACATCCAATGCCGTACTCTCTTGAAAGCGAACATGGGCAGCATGAATCTCGGCTGCAGATAAATCCTGGTTGGCGGGAATTAGAGTTAGTAACCGGATCACTTCTTCTTCATCTTCCGGTAGAGCCCGGCGAATGAGTACATCTGGGGCCAGCGTTGCAGTTTGCGGAGTGGAATAACTGACTTCGGCCCCATGCAGCCCGGCCCATTTTTTGACGGCGGCACGATGGGTGCGGAACGCCAGGTCATGGGGGATATTGTCAGGCGCAAATACAGCGGCTTCGACCGCATCATCTCCTGGTGTTAAAGTCCCACTAATTGGTCGCACCCGATAAAAAATAATGATTCCGCTCTGGGGCGTGGGGTCGTTGGGGAATGAATCGACATGAAACATCTCGATCAGTTCTACATCGAGTCCGGTTTCCTCTTTACACTCCCGAATTGCAGCTTCTTCGATGCTCTCGTCGGCCTCAATAAATCCAGCTGGCAGCGCCCAGCGGCCTTTGTGGGGATTGTGTCCCCGCCGGATGAGCACCACGCCCCCCTCCATCTCAATCAAAACTCCCGCCCCTGGCACCGGATTCGAGTATTGAACATAACCACAATCTGGGCATTTTGGCCGCAGTCGCCCCCCAGCCATCCCCTCTATCATCACTTGCCCACAACGGGCACAAAACATTTTTTCCATAGCCGCCGAGGATAGCATGGGGCCAAGAGGCTGTCAAATTGGAGAATTTTCTTACCGATTATTGATCATCTCGATTTGATCGTTGGCAAAGATGCGCAAATCTTCCAAACCGGGGTCATCTTCGGTCCAGGCCATACAATCTTCGAAGCTCCAAATGGCTTCGTCAAACCTTTCCAAGCTGGTTAAGACTTCCCCGCGAAAACACCAGAGATTTGCATTTTGGGGATGTTCATTCGCGGGCACATTTCCTAAGCCGATATCTAAGGCCCATATAGCACCTTCCAGGTCGCCGCTCTCCATTAATTCTTCCGCGAGTTGATGACAAGCGGCCACCTCACCGCAATTGGAACTGTCGCCCGAAAGCAGCGGCAGCCCCCAAATCAGGAAAGCGGCTACGGCTAAGATCCCGACGACACCCAAAATGATCCCCACAGGTTTTCGTTTGGATTGGGGCACAGCCTTTTTTTGCTTTGGTTTTGGGTGTGACTGTACGGCTGCCTGCTTTTCTTCCAGTTCTGGGGAATGCTCTGGTACTGCTGGTTCTTTAGGGGTCTCCACCTTGGTTATTTCAACCGATTCCTGGGCGGCTGCCATCACGACCGTTTCTTTCTGCGCGATATCTTCTTCGGGGGGCATTGCAACCGTGGCTCGCGAGGCGATTGTCGGATCGATGATTGGCTCCGATGCGGATGATTCAGCTCCTTCGATTTGCGGTTTTGGAGGTTCAGTTTCCACAATTGTTTCCTGATTCGCGACTGTGGCAATCGCGGCTTCCAAGGCAGTGATCATTTCAGCCGGAGATTGGTATCTATCCGCTGGTTCTTTCTCTAACGCCGTGAGCAAAACCGCTTCCAACGAGGCTGGAATATCATCGCGGAAAGTCCTCGGCGGCGGCAGGGGCTCATTGATATGTTTATGGATGATGCCAAACGGGGTATCCGCCGTGAAGGGTACTTGACCGGTGAGCATCTCATAGAGAATGATGCCGAGGGCGTAAATATCACTGGCCTCAGAGACGTGTAAGCCCATCCCTTGCTCTGGTGACATATACGCGGGGGTCCCGACCAGCGCTCCGGTGACCGTAAACTGGGTGTCACTTAAAATTCGGGCGATGCCAAAATCGGTCAAAACTGCGCGCCCGGTGGTATCCAACAGAACGTTTGCCGGTTTGATATCACGATGTAAAACGCCCTGCTGGTGAGCATAATCCAGGGCGCTGGCCGTTTCACAAAAAATCCGGGTCAATTCCGCGAGGGGCAGGGGTCCATTCGATTGGATTAAACGTTCTTTCAGGGTTCCCCCATTAATATACTCAATCACCATATAGTACAGATCATCGTGAACATCAAAATCATAAACTTGGACAATATTGGGATGGCTGAGAGCGGCGATCGCTTTGGCTTCTCGTTCGAACCGGGCCAAAAAATCTTCTCCTTCAGCCAAAAAACCATGCAAGACTTTTATCGCCGCATACCGTTCTAATTTGGGATGCAGGCCCTTATAAACTTCGGCCATCCCCCCCCGGCCCAGCCGTTCAATGATTTGATACTGCCCCAGTGTTTGTCCAGATAGCGTTGCCATCAGTTGGCCTCCTCGTTTGTCTCTAGCGATATTATACAGGAAATTGGTGCGTCTCACTCTAATTTCTCCCTGATCTTGTACTATAATATTGTCAGGACTAACCAAAAAACGAAATATTTCTCAAGGATTGCATTGTAATGACCTCCGGAAATCAAATCACCTTGTTTGCTTTTGATTGTGGAGCCACCCACTGGCGATTGTATCGGGCCGAATATCGGCGCTTGGGAAATATGGTTCAACTGCAGGGGGAACCCCAACCCGCACCCCTGACAAGTTTCTCCGATCGGGTCCTTCCCGCCGTCATCTCTATCGATCCAACGTCCAAGAGTCTCGCTCAAATGGGCGAACCGGCTCAGGCCAACCTGGAGGATGAAAACGCGCGAGATTGGGTCCGGGAATATTTTAAACCTTGTATTGGGTCGCAATTTGAAACCGACCCGCTCCCCCACCAAACTCGTTATTCGCATACCCAGGCGCTGGATTTCACCCGGCTGCTCTTAAACAGTATATTAGCCCAAATTCAGCAGGAAAAATGGCGTTCAAACGCGTTTGATGATCGGCTTCGGTTTGCTTTTGCTTATCCCGTGCATTGGAAATATGCCCATGGCGGCAAAATTTTGACCGATTTTGAGACCGTGGTCAAAGATTGTTTCCCGCCAAACATCAGAGGAAATATTCGTTTTGTCCCGGAGCCTGAGGGGGCTATTTTAAGCATCCAGCGGCAAGGACTTTTGGAGAGTGCAGCCGCCGGGGTGACCCTGATTGTGGATGTCGGCGGCAGCACGGCGGATATCGTTGCTGGGAAAGTAAACTCCAACACCGGTGAACTGCTTTATTTGGGGCATTATGGCCAACCGTTTGGGGGCGGATTATACGATGCCGCCATAGCGGACCACTTAGCTGCTGAACTTGATATCCCGCCTGCGACCCTTTCGGTCGATCCGGGAGCTGTGGCGACTTTACGAGTTTATGGTCAACGCCTTAAGGAGGCGCTCAGCCGCCAATTGGTGACCCACCCATCCAATGGCCAATCGGCTCAACGCATGATCACCCTCGTGCTCAAAGATGGCCAAATTTTCCGCCGGTTGGTACAGCTGGATCAGGCTGGATTTAATCACGCCGCCGGTCATCTTGACCAAAAATTCCAACAACTGATGGATCAGGCCCTCCAAACCATGGGGCTCACTGCTGCCGAAATTGGTCAGGTAGCCTTAGTTGGCGGCGGCGTCCAGCTGTTTAGTATAGTTCGGCAGCTTCGCACCCGGTTTGGCGCTGATAGAGTTATTTTGGCTGACAACCCGGATGAAATTGTGGTACGGGGAGTCGCGCTGGAATATGGGGCCGCGCTGGATACTTTTGAACCAGGGGTAAGCTTGATATTGCCCCCCTCCCCAAAAGCCCCTCAACCCCAAGCACCGCCAAAAACCCCCGCTTCATCATGGGTACTGGTTACCCCGGAGAGCGATCGTCACCCCCTCAAGTCCGGCCTGACCAAAGTGGGGCGCGGCCGCGATTGTCAACTGTGGCTCGATAGTGAAAAAGTATCCCGTAACCATGCCCAAATACAGGTCACAGCTGACCAGATCACGCTGATGGACTTGGGCAGTACCAACGGTTCCTTTGTGAATGAAAAACGTCTCAAACCGCGCACGCCTCAACCGCTCACGCCGGATGATGAATTGCGTTTTGGCGACCGGAAATTTCTATTAGCCGCAAATGGACGCGGATTAACACAGATATGAGCAATTGATATTATGCAAGTAGCATCCTCAGTGGGTCCGAAGGCCCGTATCGAAGGGTGCGGGGCACAGAAAATCTACCCTTTGATTGTCGCTTTTGCTGATCAGAAAGAAAATTGCGTTCAGCGGTGATTGTTTACGGTTCACTTAAAATATTATGGAAGAAAATACGATCATAGAATCCCAGTCAGAATCCAACGATGCTTTGACCCCCGAGATGCTCATGGAGGCCGGTGACGCGCTTTCAAAATCGTTACTCTTTGCCTTAGGCCGTGACTATCTCGACGGTCCGATCTTCGAAAACGATTATGTCCGCTTGGTGGATGCTGATTTGCCCCAGCAACCTGATCTGGCAATTTTAGCGGTTGAACAGGTGGGCAAACCCGTCCGGGAAGATATGAGTGAGTATTTCACCGCCATCCAAACTTCTCTGGCTGCTTGTCATGATCCCCGCTATGCCCTGATTTTTCTGATTTCCAGCGATGGCCTCCGCAATCGGATTTACATTGGTATCGTCGCTCGGGAGCCCGGAACCCAACCCCGCATTTTTGCCGATCAATTGGGCCAATTTTTATGCTCCAATTGGCCGGGTACCCGTGTTCGATTGGTGGACGATTACCAGGAAATTGCCAGACACGTCCATGTGCCCTTGAGCACCTACCGCCATGCCCGGGCTTTCACCGGGATTCCGGCCACCAAAAACATCGACCGCGGTCAAAATTACCCTCAAAGTCTGGACCGCTTCATGCGTGGTCTGCGCGGGAAGCCCTATCTCTATATGGTTATCGCCGAACCGATGGCCGAGCGAGAGGTGGGTGACATCATCACATCTTGTCATACCCTTTCGGGTCAGGTCCATGCCTTCACCCGTGCAACCGTTAACCGCAGCACCAGCACCGGTGCTTCGACGAGCACCACCCGTTCCGAAGGAGAAACCACCTCCACCGGTCAGACCAGTGGGTCCTCCGAAAGTGTGACCGCTGGCCAAAACAAAGGGGTGTTAGGGTCTGAACTAGCCAAATCAAAGGGAGCGGCAAAAGCCCTCAAGGGAGCCGGATTAGGAGCCATCTCGGCATTGTTGGTTGCCACCGGCGGACCATTTCTGCTGTCGGGTATGTTGGGGATGTTTGGACAACTTCTGCCCTCAAGCAGCCGATCAACTGTAACCGGCGCCAGCACCAGTCAGTCTGAATCGACGGGCCGCTCGGTGACCGAGGGTGTGTCCTCCGGGAGCTCTTCCGGTGAATCCCACTCCTTTGGCCGCGAATACCTCAACAAAAATGCTGAAGCCTGTGAAAAACTCCTCGCTGAAACCGTGGATCGATTCGAAACCGCTCGGGCCCAGGGTTGCTGGAATGTGGGCGTTTATTTGCTCAGCAACCAGATCGAGACTGCAGCGCAGGGCCAGGCCCAGCTCAAAGCCCTGGTCAGCGGAGAGAAATCGACCTTCGAGCCTCTGCGGGTCCACGATCTTTCTCCGATATGGGATGGGCAGGCCCAAGTGGCCTTGGATGTCTTCAGGCAGCCGGCCCTCAAATTATTTGCTCCAGGGGAGAACGAGAATATCCCCCATCCAATTGGTCCCAATTTTGAAGGGCTGACAACCCCTCTCAACACGGAAGAATTGTCCCTCTTGGCCAACCTCCCGCTCCGGGAAATGCCAGGAATGCCGCTCCAACCCACGGCCTATTTCAGCCTCAACCCCCCGATCCCATTTGACCCCCAAAATGTACTCAATCTGGGGAATGTGCTCGAGGGAGGTGAAGAAATTCACGGCTTGGATTACGCCGTCGATCTCGACTCCCTCACCCGGCACATCTTCATCACCGGAATCACCGGTAGCGGAAAATCGAACACCTGCCGTCGAATTCTGTCCAACTTGATGGAAAGCGGCAAAAACTTCCTGGTTATCGAACCGGCTAAAGATGAATATGTCCAGTTGGCTTTGGCCTACAATCAGGCTGGAGCCTTTGATCGTGAGATCGCGGTGTATATGCCCGGTCGTACCGATTGGGGTGGAAAACCACTCGATCAATTACGCTTGAACCCATTTGATATTGTTCAAATTCCAGGCGCGACCACCCAGGTCATGCCCCACCTCGACCGGCTGAAATCGATTTTCAACGCCAGTTTCCCAATGTACGAAATTTTGCCGGTCATTCTGGAAGAAGCGTTGGTCGATCTCTATGATAGCCAGGGTTGGTTGGATGAAAAGCTGCCCCCGGCAGGTGTCGGCCGTCCGACGCTCGAAAATTTGTATAACCGGATTTCTGGTTTGGTGCGTGAAAAAGGCTACGAAGAACGCATCACGGCCAATATTACCGCCGCCTTGCGGACGCGGATTGGCAGCCTGTTGCGCGGCTGGAAAGGCCGTCTCTTTGACCAACCTTTTTCCACCCCTTGGGCTGATCTTTTTGATCGTCCGGTAATTGTCAACCTGCAATATCTGGGTGACGATGCCGATAAATGTTTCACGATGGCCCTGCTACTTAATTTTATGTACGAGTATCGCCAGGCCCAGCACGAGAGCCTCGGTTCGCCCGAATCCAGCGAACTCCGCCATCTAGCCATTATCGAAGAAGCCCACCGGGTGCTGCGAAATGCGTCTCAACGGGCCGACAGTGCCAATCCGCAGGCCAAAATGGGCGAGATGTTCGCCGATATCCTGGCCGAAATCCGGGCCTATGGACAGGGGATGGCCATTATCGATCAGGTCCCCGCCAAATTGGTGCCCGACGCCATCAAAAACACCAATCTAAAAATTATCCACCGGCTGGTGGCCGCCGATGACCGGCACACTATGGCGGGTGCGTTGGCCCTCACCGACGAGCAGGCCCAGGTCATCGCCCGGCTCAAGATCGGGCAGGCCATCGTCTGTGGTATTCAAGATGACATGGCTTCTTGGGTTAAAGTGGCCTATACGCCGATGCCGAAGTTTAAAAAATAAGTAAAGTAATCCGTTAGCAGCTGTCAGTGATCCGTCGGAGTTGCAATGACAAAACAGATATCCACAGTCACCATTAGCAAAACGATCTCCTATCTCTACTTGCTATCTTATTCTCCCCCAGAAAATATTGATCAGTTTAGGGCGGTAATGGTGGAATTTCGACAGCAATTGGGGGCGGATATTTGGGATGATGCGATTCAAGTCGCCGGTGAGCATATTGTCAGTTTTCACTCTGCTTCCCGCCAGCTGGATCTAGACCTGGTTTCTGGATTGGTTGCCGCGGCCCGAACGGCGGATGCGGATTCGGAGGCAGCCCGCGCTTTTCAGGCCCAAATGGACGAAATATCCCAGCTTTCTGGGCGCGCCAAACCCAACAATCGCCTGCATCGCAAACGGGGTTGCCGGTTGTGTCAAAAACCCTGCCGGTATGGGTATTTCTCGCTAATTTCAGCTCCCAATTTCGAACAGTTGCCCAGCATAATCAAAAAACACCCCAGCCAACCGATTCGAGCCTTATGGCATTACACGATCCAACATGTGGTTGCCACCCTGGGGATTGGTGGGTTCTCAATTAATGCCACTGACTTGGGGGATCTGGCATACTGTCTGCTTTCCTTGGCGACGACCAAATCGCGCTATCCTTTTCCTGAAGCCCAGATGAAAAAATTTCAGACACTTAATCAGGCTGCTATCAGGCAAATGCAAGGCTCCACTGATGGTGAATAAGGCTTATCTGATTACAAAATTACCACCTGAAAATCCGCAAACCTGGGAGGTGGCGGGAGAAAACTTCATCATCGGCCGCCACCCATCGGCCAACGCGACCTTACCCTATCTATCCATTTCACGACAGCATGCCAAAGTCACAACTACACCGCAAGGATATTTTATTGTGGATCTGGGCAGTCATAATGGGACCTTTGTCAACGGGGAATCGGTTGGGGAAAAGCCCCAGTTGCTGCGCGCGGGGGATAAGATTGTCTTGAGTGGCGAAGTTGTTTTGATCTTCCAGGACCCTTTCGAGACAATTGATGGGAAGGTGATTGGCCGCGTGGAAGGTATCTGGATTGACCCGCAGACCGGTGATGTGTGGGTCGATTCGCAACCCGTTAAGCCGCCGCTTTCGCCCGCTCAACACCAATTGCTTTCAATCCTTTACCGCCAAGCTGGGCGGATCCTAACCCATGAACAGATCATCAGACAGGTCTGGCCGGACGAAACCCCGGCTGGGGTCAGTAAGGATGCTGTTAACGGTTTGATCAAACGCCTGCGGGCCCGGTTACGGCAAGTCCAACCCGAAAAAGATTTTATTGAAGTCCGCCGCGGACATGGAATCCGCTTGAACCAATCGGCCTGAATAACTTCTGCTGCGCCCATTTAGCGCCCACCAAGCGACCATTTACCGTCAAGCTCCGTAGTCGTAGATTGAATAGAATAGGGTCAAAAGATCATCAAGTGAAAAAAGGAGTGCCACAATGAACGAGCTGGAAAACCTACAACCCGAAGAAAATGTTGAAAAAACTGAAACTGTAGAGGGCGTTGATGGTCAGGCGCTCCAAGATGCCACCCACGAACCAGGGGCCCGCATTGAAGAGACCCAGACCTTCCAACAGGCCGAAAACATTGAGGGAGCTGTAAAAGAGGC
Organism: uncultured Anaerolineales bacterium; assembly: GCA_964453155.1. Lineage (GTDB taxonomy): Bacteria > Chloroflexota > Anaerolineae > Anaerolineales > UBA11858 > CAYVQU01. The sequence goes on from CAYVQU010000047.1 coordinate 13,340, forward strand.
GCTAGAAGGTGCCACCGAAGGAACCGTTGATCGGAATAAGCCCGATACCGTGGATCCCTCCGAGTTTAGTGATGGCTCCGAAGATGACGATGATGACAAAGATGAAGCCACCCCGATCAACTTACCTGGCCCGGTGACCAGTTTGGAGCCAGCCTTATCCCCGGATGATGTTAAACAAAATGTGGCTTTATCCCCCGATGATGTCAAGCTAGCGGCTGAACCAGAACTTGAGCCCCAGCCGGAACCAAACCCCGGTCCACCGGAGGCAGTCGCTGCGAGTGGCCAAGATGAAATTTTTGCAACGCCCATTCCGCTACCGGATCCTCCCCGTGACACACTGGATGACCCCTCAGGTATTCGTGATCAAAATGAGGTTTCTGCTACACCTATTCCTTTGCCAGATCCTCCCGAGCCACATGATATCTCGGTTGACCCAATGTTGACCCCCGATGACGTCAAGATGCCCGCCACCGATACTCGCGGTGGCCCTGGTCAGCCTGGTGGCGATGTCGCGGCCACGCCAATCAATTTGCCCTACACGCCCGACGATCAACCCCTTCCCGGTCAGGGAGATGAGGTACAAAATCTGCCCGTTCCGCTCCCTGGCCCTTCATTATCACCCGATGACGTCAAAATGCCCGCCACCGATACTCGCGGTGGCCCTGGTCAGCCTGGTGGCGATGTCGCGGCCACGCCAATCAATTTGCCCTACACGCCGCATGACGAGGATATTGCCAAGGATCACCCCGGACCTGGCGGTCAAGTGGCCCAAGATCCAATTGTAGATCCCGAGCCCGATTTTGATCGTTCTTCTCAGTTGTCCGAATCGCCAGAGCCCGGCGGGGGTCCCGATGGGCCAAATTTAGAGCCAGCCCCCGATTTTGAAGATATGAACACTTCTGAGCAAGCTGTGGTGGAGTTGATCAGCAAAGCGATCGCGGAAGAAGATTTTCGCCAAACTTTACTGAATGACACCCCGTCAGCGCTGTCCGGTTATGCAGTCGCAGAGGCCGAACAAGCTGCTTTAGGTGAAATGCAGGCCGAATCATTTGATTTCTTTGCTGCTGAGGTCGAAGCACGCCTCAACAATATCGAAAACGTCACCCCGCAAGCGTTACAGCAGGTCGTTCATAGTGTTTGGCGGGACCTCAATCCGGGATCGCTGGCCTATGTGTTAGCCTACAAAATCCCAGCAAAACACCTCTAAGCTATCTTTTAGGAGGCAACCATGTCTGAACGCGGTAATTTAACCCCCGAAAAAGGAATTGAAAGCCGGGAAACCGTCGAAAATGACTCCGAGCAAGTTTTGGAAGAGGCCACCCACGAACCAGGTAGTCGAGTGGAACAATCCCAAGAGTTCACCCAGGCTGAGACAATTGAAACCGTCTTGGTGGCCGCGGTCGAAAAAGTAGCCGAGGAACCCGAACCTGGGCCAGATCCTTTCCAACCGGCGGGGACAGAAACTGAAGTTGAAAATGTCGCCGGTGAAGGTCAGCGTACTTCAGATCAACGAGTGGGGGTCGATCAGGTAGCAGGGCATAAAGATCCGGGTGATCCCCCGCCCCCGCCGGATCGATCGGCTCAATCTGGGGTTGAAGTGGGAAGTGGTCGCGAAGTGTCACCGATCCCAGTACCACTTCCATCTCCCAGTAACGAAGCTGAGGGCAGTGACGAAAGAATGGCACCCGAACAAACTGCTGATGCCGAATCACTTGTCACAGCAGAACCAGAAATTTCAGAGGTTGAATCTCGGGAGACCGTGGTAAGTTCTGGGCCGGAAAACACCCTGGCCGATGAGCCTGGTCATGGCCCCGATCCAATCACCAATCAACTTGATAATGATGGTATCTTAATTTCTGGCGAAGCGGAATCAACAGTTTTAAATGAGACGGTAGGAACGCTGGAGGTCGAAGAAACTACGCTGACGGCCACCCCAGAATCAGATGCCAGCGACGAACAAGTCAATGAAGAAGGTTTGGATGGTGCGGAGGAGTATTGGGAGCCACCCGAGGTCTACGTGCATGTCGACTCGAATGGTAAAGTCACGGTGGTGGATAAAAACGGTAATCCCATTGATGCTCCCCCAGTTGTCCAGGCCGTGGTCGATGAAAAAGGGGCGACCAACTATGTGGCCCAATATCCGGGGATGGGACCCAATGCCGGGTTCGCAGTGACCACCTATAAATCAGGATTGGGTGGTTTATTTATCCATAAGGGCCAGGATGGCACGGTGTCGGTGGTGGATAAGGATGGTAATCCCGTCAAGGCCCCGCCGATGGTGACAGTATCGGTCGATGGCTATGGGGCCGAACAGTATCAAATCCACTATCCGGGTGACGATCCCAACAATGTTAAAGCAATTGGTTTCTACAAACCCGCTTTGGAGAAGGATATCTTTGTTCATGTCGATTCCAATGGAAAACTAACCGCAGTCGATGCCAATGGCAACCCTCTCAAAAGTCCTCCTGTGATCCAGGTGACCGTCGATGAGGGGGGTGCACCGGTCTATCTGGCCAAATACCCTGGAGATGAGAGCGTCGGAGTCGCAGTATCCACCTACTCTGCGTCAATTGAGAATTGCTATGCTCATGTTGGTCAAGATGGGGCTATCACGGTCGTCGATGCGAATGGTCAGCCCATACCCGGTCAGCCAAAAATTTCAAAAGTGGTGGATGCTGCGGGCGCCGAGCAAATTGTCGTCTGGTATCCGGGGAGTGGTGAACCAAAAATGATCACTTTGAAAGCGTACACCGCCCAGATCGATGCCCAGAAAATGTTTGTGCATATCGGTTCGGACGGGAAACCCATGGTGGTGGATGCCACCGGTAAACCGATAGCCAACCCGCCCGTAATCACCACCTTCGTCGATGCGAATGGGGCCGAAAACTATCAGGCTCAATATCCCGGTGGCACTTCTAAAGCGGAATTAACGGCCTATTCGGCAACGCTGGATAACCAAAAAGTGTTCGCCCATATTGATCAAAGTGGCAAAATCACCGTCGTGGGTGCGGATGGCAAACCTATTAGCGGTCAACCCATCATCACCAAAGTAGTTGATGCCAGTGGAATGGAGCAAATTGTGGCCCGTTATCCGGGCGATGACCCCAATAAGATCACGCCGTTAAATTGGTTTAAGCCCCCTTCGGGTTGGAAAAAAGGAATGTCCTGATGAGTGATTTAGAGTTTTCTCCCAATCCTGAAAATTTGGAAAACGCTGAGCAGATTGAAAATGTCGAAAACCAAGCTTTGCAAGATGCCACCCATGAGCCGGGCGCTCGAATCGAGAAAACCCAAGACTTTGCCCAGGCTGAGGCAGTTGAAAATGCGCTGACTGACGCGCTGAATCAAGTCGAACAAGTCGCAACTGCGCCCATTCCAAATCCGGAACCCGGCTACGGCGCACCAGGTGGGTATGCGCCCCCCCCACCCCCTCCGCCGCCACCGCCACCACCTGACAATGCCTCCCAGGTTCCGGGCGATATGCCTTTGCCTTTACCCCAGCCAGCGCTGGAAGACGAAGGCGGTGGTCAACAGGTCGCTGATCTGCCAATCCCCTTGTTGAATACCCCGACGGAAAATGTTCCAGAGACGCCGGGCACACTCCCCATTCCAATTCCCAAGCCAACGAATGAGATGGGAGCAGTTAATGACCAAGTCGGATCAGATCAAATCGGCGATATGCCATTTCCACTGCCAAAACCTGCTGAGCATGGGGCGGAATCCCCAGGTGATATGCCGATTCCTATGCCCAATCCAGCTTATGGGGGCCCGCCCGGGTCGCCACCGCCCCCACCGGATCACGGCAGTGAAGTTGGCGGGGTTTTGCCAGTCCCAATTCCCAGACCGGTCTTGGAAGACGAAGGTGGTGGCGGTGAGAACGTCGCCGGTTTACCCATACCCATATTTCAACCGGCGATTGAAGATGATGGCTCGGGTGGCCGAATGGAAGAACCTGATCACGGACCCAATCCATTAACTAATCAGACCCTGACCCCCGATGATGTAAAACAAGGATCAACCGCAGGGAACAATCCGGCGTATCCCGGCGACCCCGGTGATCCGGCCCCGCCACCCGATATGGGTGGTAACCAGGTAGAACTTTCCCCTGATGATGTTAAACAGTCTACCGGACAGGTTTCTGGTTTGGGCGAAAACCTGGTTGGTGAAATTACGGAACCAGGTGGTGAACCACCCGGACCTAATGCAGAAGGGAACCCCGCTAATATGAGTACGTATGGTGCCAATCCGGGAGTGCCGGAGGGCGATGGTGGCTGGGTGGGGACCGTTGGCAGTGATCCTATTGTGGAACAATCCCAGCCGGTCGAACAGGTTGAAACGCCGGAGGGGGTCGAGTTTCAAGCGGTTGGTGAAGATCTCGGCACTATTGGCCGCGCCGAACATCCCAGAGATGAAACGCCCGAACTCAGCCTCACCCCAGAAAACAAAAACGAAGCCAACTATGTCGATGCCCGCGGGGTTATTCGTAATGAAAATAGTGATGACCCGGGAACTGGGGCAGAAAGTGGTGAAGACGACAACGAAGTCACACCGATCAATTTGCCTTAGGCTTGCGTTTCTGTGTTAGAAGTATTGAGAAAACGCGAACAGGGTAGCTGGATGCCAGCTACCCTGAATTCAGGTTAAATATTTAATTGTAAGTATTCTGATGCTCCGAAATAAATTGGGTGCCCCATCAGAATATTGGGTTATCTACGTTTTCGCAGACGCTGTTTGTGGCGGCGAATAGCTTTTTTCTTGGCAATCCGCTGTTGCTCGCTTTTTGAGACGAACCAGCGTTTCTTACGGATGGTGCTTAACTTACCGCTTTTAGCAACTTTTCGGCGGAACCGGCGCAGTAATTGCTCGGGGGATTCATTATTGCGTAAAACAACTTTAGTCAACGTACAACTCCTTAATTCTCTAAGTAGATTTCAGAAAGAATAGCAACTTCATAAAATTTGTTCAGAATGAAATCTGCTCAGGTTTGGCGGTAAATCCTAAAGATTTTTTCCTGATTAATATACCGCCAAACACCTACTCCAAAAAATGCGGCGGTAGTATAACACAAGATTTAAATTTTGGTGATCTGTAGCTAGCCTCTTTGCCCCGGAACCTGACACTCGCAACCCGACCTGATATAATTTCCCCATGAGTGACCCACAAGACCGTGTAATAGACCCTGAACCGAAACCCGGCGATCGCCTGGATCATGCCCTGCGGCCGAAAAAATTAGTCGACCTGATTGGGCAGGCCCAAATCAAAGAAAACCTTCAGATTTTGATAGAAGCCGCCCAACAGCGGGAAGAAGCCTTAGACCACGTCATGTTTTATGGCCCGCCCGGATTAGGCAAAACAACGCTGGCCCATATTTTGGCTAACGAGATGGGGGTTAATATCAAAATTACGGCGGGCCCAGCCATAGAACGCGCGGGAGATTTAGCCGCCATTCTGACCAATTTGCGGGCCGGTGATGTACTCTTTATTGACGAAATCCACCGCCTGGGACGGATGGTGGAGGAAGTGCTCTACCCGGCGATGGAAGATTTCGCCCTGGATATTGTCATTGGAAAAGGTCCCTCGGCGCGCTCGATCCGGTTGAAACTGCCCCGGTTCACCGTCATTGGGGCGACCACGCGGTTAGCCTTGGTTACTGCTCCCCTGCGAGCCAGATTTGGTGCGGTTTATCGCCTTGATTTTTACGATATTCCGGCGATGGAGCAGATCATTACCCGGGCCGCCAGCCAGTTGAATGTACCCACGGAACCGATGGGGGTCTCCGAAATTGGCACCCGAACCCGCGGCACGCCGCGGGTGGCCCTACGGTTATTACGCCGGGTCCGTGATTATGCCCAGGTGCGTGCCGGTGGTACGATCACCCAGGCCGTCGCCCGCCAGGCCCTCGATCTACTAAACATCGACGCCAGCGGCCTCGACGAAATGGACCGCCGGGTATTGAGGGCGATTATCGATAAATACAACGGCGGGCCGGTTGGCCTCTCCACGATTGCGGCCTCAATCAGCGAAGAACAAGATACGATTATGGATGTGGTCGAACCTTATTTGCTCCAACTCGGTTTTCTGGAACGCACTTCCCAGGGTCGGATGGCGACCACTGCCGCTTACGAACATCTCGGCCTGGAGCCACCCCAAACGACTCAGCCGAGATTGCTCTAAACCTTAACGCAAAGGCGCAGAGACGCCAAGGAAAAAATGCTGCGCGTCTTACACCCTTTGCGTCTGCGCGTTAAAATAACATCATGAAAACGTCCGATTTTGACTACGATCTTCCTCCCGAATTTATTGCTCAAACCCCGGTTGAACCGCGGGATTCATCCAAGTTGTTGGTTGTAAATCGTCAGGCTGGGAAAATTCAAAAGCATACCCACTTTCGAAATTTGGGAGAATTTCTTAATCCTGGCGATCTGCTGGTCATCAACCAGACCCGGGTAATTCCCGCGCGCCTGTTTGCTCGCAAAATTCCAACGGGCGGCAAGGTGGAGTTGCTGTTACTTAAACGATTGGAAACCCAAACCTGGGAGTGTCTGGTGGGTGGGAAGGGGTTGGTTGTTGGCAAACGCGTTCAACTCAATGAGGGCCCAGCCGCGGAAATGATCAAAACTCTGGGGGGAGCCCGACGCCTGATCCGCTTCGATGAACCCCTTCGCATGGTGTTGGATGATATCGGCCAGATGCCGCTGCCGCCCTATATCCATGAGAAGTTGACCGAACCTGATCGCTACCAAACCGTTTATGCCCAGGATGCCGGTTCCGCGGCGGCCCCAACGGCGGGCTTGCATTTTACGCCCGGATTGATGGCCCAACTCAAAAGTCAGAGAATAAAAATCGCCACCGTGACTCTCCACGTCGGCCTGGATACGTTTGCCCCCGTAAGTGAAGCTGATCCTTTGGAGCATGAAATCCACACCGAATGGTGCCAACTTTCGTCTGAAACAGCCGAAATCATCAACCAGACTAAAGCCCAGGGTGGGCGAGTGGTCGCGGTTGGTACGACTTCGGTGCGAACATTAGAAAGCGCCGCCTCACCTTCCACTTCCCACCACCCACTTTCCACACCCTTTGAAGGTCCCACCGATCTCTTCATCCTCCCCGGCTACGAATTCAAAGTTGTGGATGCCATAATCACCAATTTCCACTTACCCAAGTCAACCTTGATCATGCTAGTGAGCGCGTTTTTGGGGCGCGAAAACACTTTGGCAGCCTACGAGACCGCCAAGGAAGAGCATTATCGGTTTTATTCTTTTGGGGATGCGATGCTGATTGGGTAGCTTATGCCAATATCAACTAAAAGGACTGGCGTTCATCTGATGAACGCCAGTCCTAATGTTTTTAATTCGTTACTTCTCTGCAAACGTTACTTCACTTTGGCGGACGAGTGCAAAGGGCGTTTTGATCCCTTTTATGGCCGGCAGTACCGGGCAATGCATGGCCGCGTCGAAAATGGGGAAAAACTCGCCTTTTTGGGCGCCTAAAAACGTTGCCATTTCGGATAACTCGGCCAGCCGAACAAAACAATCAAACTGGAACCAGCCTACGCTGGCGGTCGCAGCGGCCATGCGGCGGTTGGGCTCATTAGGGTCATAAAATGGTGATTCATCCACCGGGGGCAGCACATGGTAAGCAATGATTTGCTGGGTATGAATATGTAGTTTCTGAGACTTGATCGGCGGGATGTTTTGTCCTGGACTGACCAACAGCGTTTGGGCATCTTTCATGAAAAAATAATCCGGGGCCATATCAGTTTGCAGCCAGGTACTGACCCGAATGGCCTGTTTTGAGACTAACTGCCCCCAAATCAATTTTTGTGGGGTGTAAATCATGGTTTGGACAAGTTTATCGTCAGGAGTAAGAGCGGGGGTGTTTTCAGTCATTATTTACCAACTTGAATCGGTTTAGAAATTAAGAATTTGTCCACCAGTGAGATAGAGCCAAGCAAAAATGCCCATACAAAGCAGGACACTGACCCCAATAAATAATATCAACAAAGTGTTATTGGCCGAAACTTCCTCGATTGGATTTTCATAGTCAAATGAAGATTGCTGCGGGTTCAAATACTCATCATCATGGGGCTCAAAATATTCTTCCCGGGGGATGGCGCGCCAGGCTTCATCAAAGATGCCAGCTTCACTCGGGTCTAAATCAGCCATGATCGTTTCATAGGCGTATTGGACGTTGCGAGGCATTTCTTCAACGGATCGATAGCGTTTCCCGTTTACTTCAATATAGGAATCGGTCAGTTTGATGATTCCCATTTGGTGCGTCCCAGCGGAGTTTTGCTGGCTTGATTTGGATACTTCTTTGATCAACCCAAAGACTTCTTTCAGGCCTTGTAAGCCCTTGTCTTGGAGAATGTCGGGAACCCCATCCTGATCATTGTCGATAAGAAACCGATTAATCCGTTCATAGGCGGTGCGGACATCCGCAGGCATTTCTCGGACCGATCGATACACTTTGCCATTAAAAATAATTTTTTCTACCATGATTGACCTCCTCTTAATTTTACACGAAATCAACCCAGTTTCTGAGGAGCTATCAAGGATGAAAGTTCGCTTTCCTGATAAAATTGGATCAACTTATCCACTTGGAGGTAAATATGCAACCGAACCCGGTTCTCAAGAAACTTGGATTTTCCAATGATGATCGTTTAGTTATTATTCATGTCGATGATGTCGGGATGTGTCAGGCCAGTATTGAGGCATTCGCGGATTTATGGGATTTTGGATTAATCTCCTCCGGGGCGACCATGGTGCCCTGTCCCTGGTTTCCGGAGGCCGCCAAATTTGCCCGGGCTACCCCCAAACTGGATTTAGGGGTGCACGCCACTCTGACGAGTGAATGGGACACCTATCGCTGGGGACCGATTTCCACCACCGACCCGACGACTGGTATGATCGACACCGAAGGCTTCTTCCCGCGCACTTCTGAAGAAATTCAAGAAAATGGCGACCCCGATGCCGTCCGGGAGGAAGTCAAAGCCCAGGTGGACCGGGCTGTTGCCAACGGCATCAATGTCACCCACCTCGATACTCATATGGGATCGGTAGCTTCAGCCAAATTTATCCCGGCCTATCTGCAACTGGCGGTCGAATATGGGCTGCCGCCAATGATCATGCGGCTTCCCAAAGAAGGCTGGTTAGAGATGGGGATGGATGAAGGTTTGGCCGAAATGGCCGTTTATATGGTCGGGCAGCTTGAAGCTGACGGCATCCCTCTCTTGGATCGAATCGCGATGCTCGAATTAGATCAGGCTGAGACCCGGGATGAACGAATTGCCTATGCCAAAGAAGTTTTAGGCAACCTGGGACCGGGTGTGACCCATTTCATCATCCACGCCGCGACCGATACGCCCGAACTCCGGGCGATCACTCCCGATTGGCCCTATCGGGTTGCGGATTATGAGGCTTTTAGAAGTGAAGAGTTACTCGATTTTGTCAAGAATAGTGGTTTGAAAGTAATTGGCTATCAGGATTTGAAAAACTTAATGAGCAAGTAAGTTGTAAAGCTGTTCTGGTCTATTAGATCAGAACAGCTTTATTTAGAGGAGAAATCATGACGACCATCGAATCATCCGAAACCTTGGCCCCCACAACCAAACAGCGCTGGCTCTACAGTATTGCCAATCTAGGCCATGTGATTCCGACCCAAATGGTAGGCTTCGTATTGTTTTTCTTCACCGATATCAAACGGCTGCCGGTGGCGATTGCAACGGCTGTCATGTTTGCTTACTCGATCTGGGATGCGGTTAATAACCCCATCATGGGATACGTTTCGGATCGCACTCGCTCCCGGTGGGGGCGGCGGATTCCGTATCTCAAGTTTGGGGCCATTCCATTTGCCTTATCGCTGATTCTGATCTGGTTAGCCCCCTTCGATGGTGTTGAACAAACTACAGCTCTGATGCTTTACATGATCTTTGTGCCCTTCCTATGGGAGGGTCTTGGGACCATGACAACCACGGTCTATTTCGCCCTGCTCCCAGAGATGTTCAATACCTACGAAGAGCGGACGAAAGTAGCGGTGAGTATGAACGTCGTTCAGGTGGTGGGGCTTTTCATCGGCATGGCCGGGACTCCCATCCTGACGGACTTGATCGGCTGGGTGCCAACGGCCGCGATCTTTGCGGCAATCAGTATCGCCGCCTACTACATTGGCCTGCCAGGGATGTTCGAGCGGCAGAGTTCGGTTGATGCCCCCTCTGTTCCACTAGGAGAGGCCCTGAAGGCTACATTCATCAACCGCAGCTTCATCAGTGTAGTGATATCGCAAACTTTCCGCTTTGTCGGGACTGGCACGCTCACGACCGGGGTTTTATTTTATGTCAAATACAGTCTGGGTGAAAGCGAAGGGTTTGGATCGGTCATTTTAGGGGTGGCTTTTATCGTTTCGGCCCTGACATTGGAACTCTGGCGACGTTTTATCGCCAATCGCTACGAAGCCCGGGCCACCTTGATAATCGCCAACGCCGTGATGGGGGTTTCGGTGATCCCCTTGGGATTCGCGGCCAATTCGGTGACTGCGGCCATCGCCTCCGCCGGATTGGGCTTGGGATTGGCGGGATTAATCTTGATGGGCGATGTCATCGTTGCCGATGTAATTGACGAAGATGAAATGAAAACTGGTCAACGCCGGGAGGGGATGTATTTTGGGATGAGTAAGTTCATCATGAAACTCAGCGGCAGCATCGTGGCCCTCTGGTTTGGCTGGATCGCCCCCGCCTTTGGATATGACTCCGCGTTAGATATCCAACCCGAATCCGTGGGAGCCGGGTTTCGGGTCTTCATGACTGTCCCCGTGATTGTCAGTTCGATTTTAGCAATTCTAGCCCTGCTGTTTTACCCACTTTACGGCGACTATCTCAAAGAGATCAAAGAAACACTGGCAGCCAGAAAAGCCGAATAATTTATAACCACCAAGACCACCAAGGAACACAAAGGTTCTTCTTCGTGTAACTTGGTGTCCTTGGTGGTGAACTGAGGATTATGATGTCCACAAACCCATTTGAAAAACCCGATTTGATGACCGCCAAGCGCGTTTTGGCCATCCAACCCCATTATGATGACAACGATATCGCCGCCGGGGGCACCTTGGCGAAATTGGTCGAGAATGGGGCCGAACTTTTCTATTTAACCGTCACCGATGACTTAGTCGGCGTGGTTGATGAGACGCTCTCCGATGAAGCCGCGGCTGAACAACTCCAGAAGGAGCAAATCGAGGCGGGGGACATTATCGGCGTCAAAGAGCAATATTGGTTGGGCTATCCCGACGCGGGTAAATACGATTATTTTGACGTCCGCCGCGATCTCATTCAACACATCCGCCTGGTTCGGCCAGATTTCATCTTCACCTGTGATCCCTGGATGGCCTACGAGGCCCACACCGATCACATCACCACCGGCCGGGCCGCCGCCGAAGCGGCGAATCTGTTTGGGATTGCCAAATTAAAGACCGACCCTGAAGTCGATGCCGCCTTCGCAGCCGATCCCTTCGATATCACTGGGGTGGCCTTTTATGCCACTTCCTATCCCAACACTGTGGTTGATATCAGTGAAACTCGGGAGCAAAAGCACGCTGCCATCGACAAATATCAGGCCCAATTCAGTGACCAGGACATGCAGATGCTCCACCTGATGCTCGATCTGAAAGAACAAGAATTCGCTCAAGATGAGCCCTTCTCCCACGGCGAACCCCTCAAAGTCCTGCGCGGCTTCCATCTTCACGGCTATCCCGACGCCATCCATACCTAAAACCAACGCCTGGTTACGACGCTCAGCGTCGTAACCAGGAAACCCACTATCCACTACTCACTCCATGCTCTCCTACGCCCTCACCGTCCTGTTGGCCTCATTCCTGCTATTTCAAGTCCAGCCCCTCATTAGCAAGTACATTCTCCCTTGGTTTGGCGGGACGACGAGTGTGTGGTCGGCCAGCCTGTTGTTTTTTCAAGTTTTGTTGACCGGAGGCTATGCGTATGCCTATTGGCTTAATCACCACCGTCAACGGCGTCAGAGTCAAATTCATTTGGGAATTTTAGGGGGTTCGCTCCTATTTGTCGGTATCGCGGCCTTCAGTTGGGGGATCCCAATTCTGCCGGCGAAGTCGTGGCAATCTGTTGATATCCATTCACCCTTGTGGGCTGTGCTAAAAATCCTGTTTATCGCGGTTGGAGTCCCTTTTTTTGTTCTTACAACCAACAGCACCTTGATGCAGTCCTGGTTTTACCGCCGATATCCCGGCCGCGACCCCTATTGGCTGTACGCCCTTTCAAATGTCGGATCGTTTGTAGGATTACTCACCTATCCCCTCCTGGTCGAACCATTTTCTACACTCCGAACCCAGGCAATCTGGTGGACCAGCGGATATGTCTTGTTCGTTATCCTCGTTGGAACTCAGGCCCTGAAAAACTTAACAGCAGGAGCAAATTGGTCAAAAACCGAGCGCTCAGTTAGGCCACCACGGGTTTCAAGATTTCGTTTTGGGGCCTGGTTGGGCTGGGCCGCTTTGGGTTCCGGGATGCTGCTGGCAACCACCAGTCGGATCACCCAGGATGTGGCTGTGATCCCCTTTTTATGGGTGCTCCCCCTGACGATATATTTGTTCTCATTTATCCTGGTATTTTCGGGAAAACGATTTTACAACCGTTGGGTTTTCCTGGTCCTGCTGCTGATCATGACCGTGATATATTTGTGGTTTGTGTTGGCTTCAGTGATCCCAATGGGGTCCCAAATCGGGATTTTCCTGACTTTGTTTTTTGCCATTGCGATGATCTGTCATGGGGAGTTATACCGCCTCCGACCGGAACCGGGGGAACTACCCCGATTTTATCTATGGGTTTCCGCGGGTGGGGCTTTGGGCGGCATCTTGATTAATTTTGTAATCCCCTTGATCTTTAACGGTTTCTGGGAATTCCAGTTGGGATTGGGAATTGTGTGGGCCCTGATGCTGGTCTTTGTGCTGCGAATGCCATATAAAGTCAATTTTTATCTCCAACGAGGGGCAACCATTGTAACGGGGACCATGACTTTGTTGGTGTTGGTATCCCTGTATATTCAAACCAACACCTACCAGCAAAATTCGGTCGTCGCGTACCGCAATTTTTACGGAATACAAAACGTCAAAGCAAAGTTCGAAGCTGACCCAGAAAATCATCATTTGGTCCTGACTCACGGGATCACGACGCACGGGTATCAGTTCCAATCTCCTGAAAAACGGCAGCTGCCCACGGCCTATTATGTCGAAGATTCGGGCGTTGGAATTGCATTCGCATATCATCCCGCCCGGCCAAGCGCGTTAAAAGTGGGCATGATCGGCCTCGGCGTGGGCGTACAAGCCACGTATGGGCAGCAAGGTGATGAATTCCGGTTCTACGAGATCAATCCTCAGGTGGTGGAAATTGCCCAGAGCGAACACTTCTCCTTCTTGCGAGATTCGGTCGCCGATATCGAGGTAGTGATCGGGGATGGCCGCCGGTTGCTTGAGCAGGAATACGCCACTTCTGGCTCCCAGCAATTTGACCTCCTGGTGTTAGATGCGTTCAACAGCGATTCCATTCCTACCCACCTTTTGACCCTGGAAGCTTTCGATCTATATCGCAAACATCTCAAACCCGAGGGCATTTTAGCCCTTCACATCAGCAATCAACATCTCAACCTCCGCCCCGTTGTCTGGCAGGTAGCTGATGCCCTCGACCTGGACGGTCTGGCATTCTATAATACTTCTGAAGATATTCGGGTGAAGCCTTCTCTCTGGATTGTGCTTACAAACAACCAAGAATTTTTGTCCAACCCTGAAGTATTAGACCAAAGCCTTGCACGCGAACCCCTCCCCGCCCACCTCCGCCTGTGGACGGACGATTACAGCAACTTGTTTCAAATTCTAAAATGATGGTTTAGAGTTGAGGGATAAAGGATAAGCATTCTTCCCTAAACCCCGCCCCTCACCCCTGCTCCCCTACAGCCCTATGCCCCTCAAGTTTCTCCACACCTCCGACATCGCCCAATCCGTCGGCTGCCATCCGAATACCGTTCGGATGTATGTCGAGTGGGGTTATTTGCCGCCGGTGGAACGCAGCCCAAGTAATTATCGGTTGTTTACTGAGAAGCATCGCACTCATATGCAGTTAGCCTGGTTGGTTTTTGAAGGCCAATTTCCGGGCCGGGTGATTCGGCGTTCGGGCCGCGAATTGGTGATCCATGCGGCGACTGGGGATTTGGGCGGTGCCCTTGAGATGGCTTATTCACATCTGGCCCTGGTCCAATCTGAACGCGCTCAGGCTGACGCGGCTGCCGATCTACTCGAACGCTGGTCCCAGGGACAGGCAACCGATGCCACTATCGGTCCGTTACAGATTGGTGTCGCGGCCCGTGTGCTCAATGTCACCACGGATATGCTCCGCAATTGGGAAAACAATGGTCTAATCGATGTCCCGCGGGCGAGTAATGGGTACCGCAAATATGGAGCTCCCGAAATTGGACGGTTACGCGTCATTCGGATGTTGGTTCGGGCCGGATATAGTTTGATGTCAATTTTGCGAATGTTATTGGCCTTGGATGCTGGGGCGGTTACCGATGTGCGCCAGGTTTTGGACACCATCCCAGCAGACGAAGATGTATACATTGCCGCCGATCGGTGGCTCTCGACTCTGGAGCATGAAGAACAGCGCGCCAATGCAATCATCGTTTTTGTGGAAAAAATGATCGCGTCCCATCCGTAAGGGCGAAGCATTTGGTCGAATTATGGCGTTGATCCCGTTACCGCGCAAATGCTTCGGCCCTCCCCCATAACCCTCCATTAATACACCAACCCTTTATAATTGGTCTAAAGCGTCCAATCGGTCAAAATGGTCGAAACTGTCTCCAATAACCAGCGACAATTTTGTCAAATCAGACAACTTAGACCCATTCGACCTTTCAGACCATTTCGACACCCCTAGGAGGATTATGACTCAATCCCTCATCCAAGTCCAAAATCTAACCAAAACTTATCAGGTCTCAGAACGCGAACCAGGGTTAATTTCATCCCTGAAGAGTTTGGTTAAGAAAAAATATCGCGCAGTAGAAGCCGTTTGCGATATCAATTTCACCGTCGAAGCGGGGGAGATGGTCGGGTTCATTGGCCCCAATGGGGCGGGGAAGACTACGACCCTTAAGATGCTGTCAGGGTTGCTGCATCCCACTTCGGGGGCGGCGACCGTTCTCGGACATATCCCCTGGCAGCGGCAGCCGCAGTACCTTTCTCAAATCAGTATGGTTTTGGGAAATAAATCGCAAATGCTGTGGGACATTCCCCCCCTGGATACATTTCATGTTCTCGGCGAAATCTATCGGGTTGATCCCAAGGAATATCAGGCCACGCTCGACGAACTAGTCGACCTGCTTGAGATGGAAGATTTACTCACCAAGCCCGTCCGAAATTTCTCCCTCGGTGAGCGGATGAAATGTGAACTGGTTGCGGGCCTCCTCCATCGTCCGGCGGTCATGTACCTCGATGAACCGACCCTCGGTTTAGATGTTTCCATGCAAGGGCGGTTGCGGCAATTTCTCAAGGAATACAACCGCCGCCGGGGGGTTACGGTGATCCTCACCAGCCATTACATGGCCGATGTGGTCGCGCTTTGTCCCCGCGTGATCCTCATTCACCACGGCAAATTGCTCTATGATGGTGAGCTGCAGGGATTGGCCGACCAACTTGCCCCCTTCAAATTGATCAAGATCACGCTCAAAGCCGGAGCGTCTACCGACAAGAATGATCTTAAACTTCCCTCCGGGGCCGAAATCATAGAACAAGAAAACGGTCGCCTGACGTTGCGAGTCAGCCGGCCATCAGCCCCGGCCCTGACGGCCGAATTGCTCAACACCCTGCCGGTTGCGGATTTGGCGGTTGAAAATCCCCCCATTGAAGCCGTGATCGATCAAATCTACCAGGAAGGTGATGTATGAACCTGCGCGGCGCCAAAGCCTTGATCCGCAACACCTGGTTATCGTGGATGCAGCACCGGGGCTTTTTCTTTTTGTTGGCTTTTATGTGGCTGGTCCCCCCGTTGATTTACCTCTTCATCTGGATGACGGCGGCCGGGGCCGAAACCATCGGCGGATTTTCTCGGGATGAATTCGTGGCCTATTACCTGGTGCTGATCGTCGTTAACCAGCTAACCTACGCCACCACCAATTGGACGGTGGGGGATTACATTCGTTACGGGAATATGAATATCCTTTTGACCCGCCCGATTTCGCCAATTTTTGACGCTCTGTCCCAGGAAATCGCCGGAAAAGTGGTTTTTATGGCCTTTATCTTGCCCGTAACCCTGATATTGGGAGTAATACTGCGCCCGGAAATATCGATCACCCCTGAAAAATTGCTGTTGTTCTTCCCAGCGCTGGGCTTAGCGTGGGCCTTACGCTTCCTCTGGGGCTATTGGATCGCCCTCCTGGCTTTCTGGGCGACTCAGGCTAACGCGCTGCTCGCAATTCAAGATTCCCTCATCTTTCTCTTGGCCGGGCAGGTCGCTCCGACTGCCTTATTGCCGGGGATGATGAAAGACATCGCCATCCTCCTGCCCTTCCGCTACATGATCGGTTTCCCCGTGGAAATTCTCACCGGGCATTTGAGCACGGGGGAGATTCAACTTGGGTTTGCCATCCAAATGGGGTGGTTGGGTTTCACTGCCATTTTGTTTACCGTCATTTGGCGGACTGGATTGAAACAATATTCCGCGGTGGGAGGATAATCGTTGGGACGAAGCATTGGCGTGAATCAGGGTGTTGATCCCATCGATTCGCCAATGCTTCGCCCCGACCTGAGAATGATATGCATTATTTAAGATTAATCGGGCGCTTCGCAAAAGCCTCGACTCAAAATGAATTAGCCTATCGCGCCAATTTCTGGATCAGCTTATTACACTCGGTGTTAAACCTGGGAACAGGAGTTTTAGGGATTGTGGTTTTGTTTGGACAGGTGGAATCCATTAAGGGTTGGGATTTACCTGCAACCCTGGCGATTTTGGGAGTCTACCTGACGATCGGGGCCCTTCGGCGGCTATTTATCGGCCCCAGCCTCGATGCGTTGGCCGGCATGGATGGCGAAGTCTGGAGCGGCAAGCTCGATTTCACCCTTTTGCGCCCCATCGACATTCAATTCCAGGCCAGCCTGCGTTACTGGCAGCCGCTCGCTGTGATTGATTTAATCCTCGGTCTGGGTGTCATCGGGGCCGCGATCATCCAACTTGGACAAACGCTGACCTGGCTCCACGTCACCCAATTCCTGGTCACCTTATTCTTTGCTATCACCACCCTATACGCGGTTTTGCTGGCTTTCTCGGGGCTGGTTTTCTGGAGCCCGGGTTTCTTCTTTACCTGGTTGTTCGATGCCATCTTTCAGATGTCCCGCTACCCAGTGGGTCTTTATCCGGGTTGGCTGCAGCTCATCCTAACCTGGATCATCCCCGTCGGGATCATGACCACCCTCCCCGCCCAAGCTCTGACCGGGACGCTGACCTTCCCGATTCTGGCTGTAGGGGTTGTCATTTCAATCGCATTTCTTATTGGGGCCTCAGTTCTTTTCCGAACGGGATTACGACGTTATTCCAGCGCTTCGAGTTAGTCGGGCCCGCAAATTTCCTGACGAAAATGGAAAGGAGTTGCTCCTTGAAGTTGTCTGAAATTGGAATCGTGTTAAAGGATCCGATCAGCAGGAAAGGAGTAAATCATGCAACTCGGCGCATTTTCAGTAAGTCTGGCAGTCAAGGATATCAACGCTTCTCAGGAATTTTATTTAAAGCTGGGGTTTGAAACATTTGGAGGCGATATTACCCAAAATTGGCTGATCATGAAAAATGGGGATCAGGTAATTGGTCTTTTCCAAGGAATGTTCGAGAAGAACACCCTAACATTTAACCCCGGCTGGGATCAAAAGGCGAATAAGTTGGATCAGTATACTGATATTCGCACATTGCAGACTGCTTTGCAGGCTGCCGGGATTGAGATGTTGAGCGCGGTGGAAGAAAATACCTCCGGACCGGGTAGCTTTTTTATCCAGGATCCAGATGGAAATCCAATTCTATTTGATCAGCATGTGTAGGTTACCTGAAAGCCAGTATTGGCTTTTATGACCTTACCATCTGGGCAGTTTGATTGTAAAATTGGCAACCCTCTTACCCAGGAAACTGCCTTCATGCCATATACAATCAAATCCCCCCGAAAAGTATTTGTGCGGAATACTTTCCGCAGTTTGGCGCGCGGACTGTTCCCTCTCCTGACCCGAACCAAAATCACCGGTTTAGAAAATTTCCCCAAAAATGGCCCCCTCATTCTCGTTGGTAATCATACCGGCGCGATGGAAGTCGTTTTAATGGGGACCTATTCACCCAAACCGATTGAGTTTATGGGGGCGATGGAAATGCCCTGGAACGGTTGGATGGAGACGGTCATTGATTGGTATGGCTTGATTCCAGTTTATCGGGGTTACACCAGTGACTCTACTGCAAAAAGGGTGCTAGACCCTCCTCAAAAC
Source organism: uncultured Anaerolineales bacterium (assembly GCA_964453155.1). Taxonomy (GTDB): domain Bacteria; phylum Chloroflexota; class Anaerolineae; order Anaerolineales; family UBA11858; genus CAYVQU01. The sequence continues at coordinate 31,862 of CAYVQU010000047.1, forward strand.
AGCAAAAGTTTA
>CAYVQU010000048.1:0-31556 GCA_964453155.1 uncultured Anaerolineales bacterium
GATATGCAATGACATTTTTTTGTGTATAGACCATGAATCACCCCGATATTCCCGCCATCACCACGGAACAGATGATTGCAGTCGATCGGCTGATGATCGACGTTTTCGGTATCAAACTGATCCAAATGATGGAAAACGCCGGTCGTAATCTGGCAGCGTCGAGTCGCGATCGATTTTTGGCAGGACAGCCAAGTGGCAAGCGCGTGTTGGTTTTAGCTGGCAGTGGTGGCAATGGCGGTGGAGGATTGGTCGCGGCCCGACGCTTACATAATTGGGGGGGCAAAGTTCAGGTTTTTACCACTAAACCCATTCCAGAATTTGAAGGGGTACCTGCCCATCAGATTTTCATCCTGCAAAAAATTGGAATTCCGGTAACTCCCGCGGCTGAAATTGAATCCCTTACCCATGCAGACCTGATTCTAGATGCCATCATTGGGTACAGCCTGCATGGCGCACCGCGCGGTCAATCAGCTCGGCTGATCGAATTTGCCCGGGCCAGCGGAATCCCAATTTTGAGTTTAGATGTCCCCTCAGGGATGAACTCGACAACCGGTGAAGTATTTGATCCGTATATCCGAGCTACGGCTACCATGACTCTGGCGTTGCCCAAAACCGGCATGATGAACCCCGATGCCCGTCAATCGATCGGTGAGTTATTCCTGGCCGATATCAGCGTTCCAACGGAGTTGTACGCTCAATTGAGAATAGAAGTTGGTTCAATATTTGCTGCGCAAGATATCATTCAAATTTATTAGAGGACTCCCATGACTGCCAAAAAACGAAAACCAAAATATCTAAATATCCTGACTCATATCGGAGCCTTAATCCCTCTCGGTTTTTTAGCCTGGGATTTCTTCAACGCGACTGACCCGATTCGGGCCATGACGCTGCGAACGGGGAAAACGGCCATAATTCTGTTGTTACTTTCCCTGGCCTGTACGCCCATCAATACGATCTTTAAATTCCGCCAGGTTTTACCTTTGCGGAAACCACTAGGGTTATATGCCTTTATGTACGCTAGCATTCATTTCGCGATTTTCCTCGGTCTGGATTATGGCTTCAACTTCAAGCTGATCCCTGATGCCCTCCTAGAGAAACGATTTGCCCTCGCTGGTTTGAGTGCGGGCCTGCTTCTCATCCCCCTGGCGATCACCTCCACCAAAGGCTGGATGAAACGCTTGGGTAAGAAATGGAAACAACTCCATAAACTGGTCTATGTCATCGGGATTTTGGCTGTGGTCCACTATCTCTGGCTGGTCAAACCAGGGGTTTTGTCGCCCTATCCCTACGCGGCGATTTTAGTGGTTGTGCTCCTGTTACGAGTGCCGAAAATAAAATCCTTGTTTCGGTAAAAAGTAGACCTGGAAGGTTTCTCAAACCTTCCAGGTCTTTTATAATGTGGGGAGACGAAAGGATTTCATATGGATATTCTCTTAGCCCTCGGTGGTGGTGGCTCAAAAGGGCATGCTCATATCGGCGTTTTACGTGTTTTAGAACGAGAAGGCTATCGAGTTCGGGCCATTGCGGGAACCAGTGCCGGGGGGATGGCGGCCTCAGCTTATGCCGCTGGTCATTCGGCTGATGATCTTGCCACCCAAATGGAAGACCTCGATCAACGAAATTTCTTCGGTTTCCATTTAGGGGATCAACCGGCCTTATTAGGGATCACCGGAGTCGAAAAAGTGATGCACAAACTCTTGGGTGACAAATCTTTCGCAGATTTAGCGATCCCTTGCGCGCTGACTGCAGTTGATCTTGATTCCGGCCAAGAAATGATCTTGCGTCAGGGTCGGGTGGTGGATGCCATCTTAGCAACGGTGGCCATCCCTGGCGTTTTTCCTCCCAAAAATTGGGATGAACGCTCTCTGGTTGATGGGGGTGTCCTCAATCCGGTGCCCGTGGCTGTCGTCCGTGAAATTGATCCTAACAACAATCTCCCTGTCGTCGCGGTTACCCTGACCTCCCAACCGACTGAACGGGGCCACCTCCCGCCCCTAGGGCCTAAAGCGGCTGACGCGCTCCTGACTCGCATCTCCCGGCTGAAAGTGGCCCAGGCCATTGAAATTTTCACTCGCTCCATCGAAATTGGGATGGCCTCCATCACCGAAATGCGCCTCCAAATCGACGAGCCTGACATCATCATCCGACCCCAGGTCGGTCACATCGGCTACCTCGACATTGTCAATGTCAGCGAACTCATCAAACTCGGTGAAGCCGCCGCCGAAGCCGTCCTTCCCCAACTCCGTCGGGCGGTGGGTTGGCGCGGCAAATTCTCCCGGTGGACAAAATGAATATGAACCAACCTTCTCAAGAAAAAATTTCGGAGCGGGAAAAAGTCGTCGCGGCTGCCAAACCCTTCACCCCTCTGTTATCGAATTTCGATCTCACTGCCGAAGAAATTGACGCGGCTATCGAAGAACTCCGCCCCTTACGGATGCACCTCCGCGCCCTAGAAGATGGCGACGCCCCCGGCTTTCGAAAAACAAAACCCGTAAAAATCAGATTTTGCTGATCTGCGTAGAAAACCAGATAAGTCAGCAAGAAAATGCCGGACCAGATGTTGGTATTATCCTCATCTTGATCCGGCATTTTCTTAATGTGGAGCGGTAATCCAAGTTGATCGAAAAATCATCCTAAAACCGTTCCACACCTCCTCCATTTGGAGGATATGCTTGTTAAAAAATACCGCCAATTGGCTGAAGACAGAAAATCGGGGGATTGTTACACTATTCACATATGGGTACCAAAATCCTCTTCATCGGCCACGGCCTGTTTTGTGAATCACTTACTCGCCTGGTTTCGGAGAATGCAGCCGTGGAGGTCATCGGTGCCGTGGGGACCTGTGGGGAGGCCCGCGACATATTAACGACCCAACAACTTGATGTCCTCATTGTAGATCACGCCCAGGTTGCTTTACGAGGAAACGACCTCGAAGAATTACTCCAAAATGGCCCCGCAACCCTCAAAGTGATCTATCTTTCCCTCGATGAAAATAAAATGGTGGTCCACAACCGCCAGCAACTCAACGATGTGACCCTGCCGGATTTGATGAGCGTTTTACAAATCTCCGATTTGGAGGATTTGACCTCATGAAACGCTATCTGCTCTACAGTCTTTATGGTTTAGGCGCGGTTTTGGTGGTGGGTGCCATTGCCTTCAAAGTTTTTCAACCCATTCAGGTGGTTCCCCGCATCCGTTTGGCCCCCGGTTTTGCCCTCACGGACCAAAACGGGGACCGCCTGACGAATGAGGATTTACGCGGTCAATTTGTGCTCTACAACTTCATCTATACCCGCTGCCCTGAACCCTGCTACAACCTCGATCAAACCATGGCGGATATTCAAGCTCGTATCACTGAAGTGGAATTAGGCGGTATCCCGATTCAGTTTGTGACCATCAGCTTTGATCCCGATCACGACACCCCCGAAGTTTTATCCGCCTACGCCGGCTCAATTGGGGCTGATCCCGCTCAATGGAAATTTGCCACCACCGAAAATAAAGATTTGCTCAAACACATTATCGGTGGCAGCTTCGAAGCCTACTATGAAGAGAAAGAAGACGGGACCTTTGCCATGTCCCCCAAATTTGTACTTGTCGATGGCTGGGGTATCATCCGCGGCGAATACCGCTACCAAACCCTGGCCCCCGACACCGAACGCATCTTACGCCATATCGGTGTCATGGCCGAAGAAGTTCGCAATAGTCAAGGCGCGGCGACATTGGCGTATGAAGCCGCACATTATTTTCTGTGCTATACGCCCTAAAACGTTTGTATGAACCTCATTATCCTGATCAATATGTCTAGAGAGGCCCAATAAATGAAAAATTCACGCTGGTTATTTGTGGTTGGTATTGCCATAGGAATGGTTTTGGTCGTTATGGTGGTTTTACCGCGCTTGCGGCCGCATACTTTTACGGGCACATTGTTGCAATCTCCAGCTGAAGCGTATGATTTTTCATTGACTTCCCATACTGGTCAACGGGTTGGTTTGAGCGATTTTCGGGGCAAATTGGTGTTGCTATATTTTGGTTACACATTCTGCCCTGATGTTTGCCCTGCGACGCTGTCCGAAGTCAAAGGGGCGATGGATATTTTGGGGGAAGGTGCCAGCCAGGTACAAACCATTATGATTTCGGTTGACCCCGAACGCGATACCCCGGCGATGTTGGCAGATTACATGGCTCATTTTGATCCTAGTTTCTTGGGGTTGGGCGGAACCCCTGAGCAGATCGCAGAAATTGCTACTTTTTATGGCATCTACTACGCCAAAAATGAAGGCTCGGAGGCTACTGGCTATTTAGTTGATCACACCGCCTCCCTCACGGTAGTAGATCAGGATGGACATGTAAAACTAATCTTTCCATTTGGAACCACTGCCGAAGACATCGCCGTCGATTTGGAATATCTGATAAAGCATTGATATTGCAAATGTCAGGTAGGAAACCTCGAATTAGTCGACTGCTGATCCTGACATTTGCTTAAAGCCATGTGGTAATACAAGAGCATATTACCAAAAAGTAGAAACCACATGGTTCATTTTAGGAGAAATGACATGCAGAAATACCAATACTTGATCCTGGGCATCATCGCCCTCCTGGTTCTTAGCCTGGCAGCCTGTCAGGCCAGTTCAACCCCTGAGATTTCGGTCGAAGGTGTGTGGGGCCGACCTTCGCCGAAAGTGGTAACCGCTGGGGCCATTTATATGGTCATCAAAAACGATGGTGGCGCGGCCGACAAATTACTCTCGGCCTCCTCGGCTTCCTGTGGCACCATGGAACTCCACGAATCCTACGACAAAGGCGATGGCGTTATGGGGATGCGAGAAGTTCCCGACGGTTTTATTGAAATCCCGGCTAAAGGTGGAGCCGAACTTAAGATGGGTGGTCTGCACATCATGTGCATCGACAAACTTGACGATTTTGAGAAAGGCGCCGTCTTATCTCTGACCCTCGAATTCGAAACCTCGGGTACGAAGATAGTGGACGTCGAAATTCGTCAGCCAGATATGTAAGTGTAAAGCATTCGCTTGACCTAAGCAGAAGCAGGAATTTTCCTGCTTCTGCACAGAATATCGATCAATAAAGAAAGAAGTAAACTATGCGCGAACTTAATCCTGCTGCCAATGATCGCCAGATGATTTCTAGCTCAGAGTTGAAATTGGATGCCAAAGCCAAAATCAAGGCTTTCGCCGGGCTGTTTAAACTCCGCATCGTCATGCTTCTGTTGATCTCGGCCCTCGGGGGGGCAATCATCGCCGCAGGCGGCTGGCCCGGGGGGTGGACCCTGGTGCTCTTGATGATCACTGGCGGACTGTCCGCGGCGGGCGCCTCGGCCGTCAACCAATATTTGGAGCGCGAGCGGGATGCCCAAATGGTCCGCACTCGCAGACGAGCTCTGCCGGCTGGCGTTGTCAAGAAACCGGCCTGGGTGTTGGTTATCGGCGGCGGGATGGTCGTTTTCGCGGTGATTCTTTCCGCAGTTTTTAATCCGGCCCTGGCAATTTCGAACGCCCTGGGGGCCATCATCTATATCGGGATTTACACCATTTGGCTCAAGCCCCGCACCATCTTGAACATCGTCATCGGCGGGGCGGCCGGAAGTATGTCCGTCATCAGCGGTGGGGCTGCCGCCGGAATCTGGAATGAGCCCGGCGTGCTGGTACTCTCGATTTTGGTGTTCGCCTGGACACCGACGCATTTTTGGAGTTTGGCCATGGCCTACCGCAAAGATTATGCCAACGCCGGTTTCCCGATGTTGCCCAACAATATCACCATGCGGCAGGCAGCCTGGTGGGTGGCGATTCACACCGTTACGACTGGATTTGCGGCCCTGGCTCTGGGTTTTCACCCCACGTTGGGGGTTGGCTACCTTATCCCGGTTGGTCTTATCACCTTCCAATTCCTGCGTTTGACCATTAATTTACTACGCAATTCTAAAGGAAGTGAAGCCTTTAGCTTATTCAAGTTTTCCAATATTTATTTAGGCATCGTACAACTCATCGTTATCTTCCTGCCACTCGTTCGTTAGTTAAGTTCTCACGCAAAGACGCCAAGACGCTAAGAAAAATATTAAACTTTGCGACTTTGCGGCTTAGCGTGAGGTAAGTTATCCGTATTTTTTAGAGGAGAGTATTATGACAGACAAAAAAACTCCCGATGAAATGGATGATTTTCGACCCCGCGGCACAATTGTGCTCCTAATCATCTTCGTCATCACCCTGATTGCTTTATGGGGTTCGGTTTACATGATCTTATTGTCGAGAGGAGTGACGGTATGACGACTGAAAAAATCCATATTGATCCCTATGAGAAAAATTGGATCCGCATCAGTATTGCGCTGTTGATCGGTTTTTCGATTGCCATTGGGGTGGCCAGTTTTGCCTTTGGTTTCCAGGTGCCCAGCCCCGAAGCTCGGGTTGATCCTCGAACCGTGGCGACCGACCCCAACAGCCCCTGGTCAGAACCCGGTTTACGCGAGTTGGCCCCCGGTAAATACGAAGCCTATATTTTGTCGCAAACTTGGGCCTTCTTGCCGCGCGAAATCTCGGTGCCAGTTGGTTCAACGGTGACCTTCTATATCACCAGTAAAGACGTTCAGCATGGGTTTAACCTTCAAAATACAAATTTGAACGTCCAGATCGTCCCCGGCCAGGTCTCCAAGCTGACTATCACCTTCGACACCCCTGGCCGTTACGATTACATCTGTTCCGAATACTGCGGCGCGGCCCACGCGGCCATGTTCGGCACCCTGATCGTTGAACCGTAGAAAATAGAACGCGGATCATGCGGATACGCTACGCTAACGCAAATGCCGCTGCGCTAAACGCGGATTTAAAAATATATAGAAAAAATCCGCGGATATCCGCAAAATCAGCGTCATCCGCGTTCTATCGAAAAAGACCTCATTTCTAAGGAGATGATATGACTGCACAATATGAATTATCTGCCAAAGAGAAAAAATTTATCGGTTGGCATCTGTTCTTTGCAATTTTTGCTCTGACTTTAGGGAGTTTGTTCGGCCCCTTACAGGCCATGGAACATGCTGGTTGGGACCTGTACCCCTATCTTAAACCCCTTTTTCAATCCTATTACCAGGGGTTGACCCTCCACGGCGTGCTCAATGCTCTGGTGTGGACGACGTTCTTCATCACCGGTTTCCTGACTCTTTCGGTTTCGATCGGTTTGAAACGCCCGATGCGCTATCCTAAGATGAATGCCGTTGGGTTCTGGGTTATGGTCGCCGGTTTGGTGATGGCCGCCGTGCCCTTACTGTTAGATGAAGCCTCCGTGCTGTATACTTTCTACCCACCGCTCCAGGCTAGTTGGGCCTTTTATCTTGGTTTGACCCTGGTCGTGGTTGGCAGTTGGGTTGAAGGTTGGGGCATGATGGCGACTTTTTACCAATGGCGTAAAGAAAACCCTGATACCCGCAGCCCCTTTATTGCCCTCGCCTCCGTCATTACAATGGCGATGTGGCAATTGGCGACTTTGGGGGTTGCTGCTGAAATCCTGACCATGCTCCTGCCCTGGTCCCTCGGTTTGATCGAAGGCGTGGACCCGCAGTTGGCTCGGACTTATTTCTGGTTCACCGGCCATCCCCTGGTTTATTTCTGGCTGCTGCCGGCCTACGTTTCCTGGTACGGGATGCTGCCTAAACAAAATGGCGGCAAGCTCTTCAGCGACTCCCTGGCCCGGTTTTCGTTCTGGCTCTTCTTGCTCCTATCGGTGCCCCTCGGTTTCCACCACCAATATGTGGACCCTGGGGTGCCCGCAGTTTGGAAATTCATCCACGCTCTGCTGACTTACTCAGTTTTCTTCCCCTCGATGTTGACGGCCTTCACTGTGATCGCCTCCCTCGAACGGGCCGGACGCCAAAAAGGCGGTAAAGGCCTCTTCGGCTGGCTACTGAAACTCAACTGGGGCGATGCCTCGGTGACGGGCCAGCTTTTGGCCGGAATCCTGTTCCTCTTCGGCGGCATCGGCGGGATCACGAATGCGTCTTACAATATTAACCTCGTCATTCACAACACCGCTTGGGTCCCCGGGCATCTCCACCTGACCGTTGCCTCCGCCGTGACCCTGTCGTTCATGGGAATCAGCTACTGGCTGCTGCCCTACCTGACCGGCAAAAAACTCTGGGATTTCAAAATCTTCGGCGTCAAAGCCTCGGTGTTGCAGACTTGGGTGTGGTTTGTAGGGATGATCATCTTCTCCAATGCTATGCACGTTGTCGGTCTCTTGGGTGCCCCCCGTCGAACCCCCCTCGGCCTGGCCCCCTACATCCCCGAAGAGTGGAGCGGCCACTTGCTGCGGGTCGGTATTGGCGGCGTCATTTTGGGAATCAGCGGTTTGATCTATCTCGCCATCATGATCGGTACAGCCCTCTCCAAGCAGAAGGCCGAGACCCCGGTCGAAGTACCCGTGGCCGAATCGATCAGCGACCCGCAGGCCACCCCGCTATGGCTCGATAAATGGATGCCCTGGCTGATCGCCACCATCGTCTTGCTGTTGATCGCCTACGGTCCGCAGTTGGTCGATCAGATTGCAAATATGCAGTTGACCTCGCCCGGTTTTAAAGTTTGGTAACCCATCGGTAGGGGCGGGGTCACCCCGTCCCTACCCATGATTATGAACACCGACCCCTTCACCGATCCCAATTACCACGACTCCGTCGATTGGAAAACCCGCCAGCGCACCCCAGTGCGGCGTGTGCTCAATTTCCTCGAACGAGTGACGCTGGCTCTCGAAGTGCCGATCGTCAAACTCGTCCGGCGGCCGGAGTTCAATCCGTTGTATCACACGGGGACGATTACCACGTTTTTGCTCCTGGTGATCCTGGTGACGGGGGCGTATCTCACCTTTTTCTATCAATTTGGGTTTGAATCATCCTACGACGCGGTTGCCAAAATTGAGGCCAACTTCGTCGGACGGTTTATGCGCGCCGTCCATCGCTATGCCTCCGGGGCGGCAATGATCACGGCCCTGCTGCATGCTTGGCGGACCTTTTTCCAGGATCGGTTTCGCGGTCCCCGCTGGTTGGCCTGGGTGTCGGGCATTCTCATGGCCCTGCTGGTCTGGTTCATTGGGATCACCGGTTACTGGTTGATTTGGGATGAACGCGCCCAAATTCTCAACCTGACCCTCTTTAAAATCCTAGAAAACTCCAATCTAGGTGTCGCTTTCTTGCTCCAAACTTTGGTGTCGGACGCGGCGACCACGGGGTGGGTTTTCATGGTCGTTGTGATCACGGTCCATTTAGGATTTTCAGCTGTGGTCGGATTGTTCTATTGGCTGCATCTCAAACGCCTGCGCCGCCCCAAACTCCTGCCGCCGAAATTCTGGATGTGGATTTTAGGTGGATTGCTGACCATCTTTGGTCTCCTCATCCCGGTAGGGATGCTGCCTCCCGCCAGCTTTGAGAGTCTCGCGGCTGAATTTCCGGTTGATCTCTTCTTTTTGTTCTATCTCCCCGCGGCTTTGCAAATTTCACCCTGGATATTTTGGGGTGGGGTGCTGGTTCTGACCACCGTGTTGAGTGCCATCCCTTGGTTGCTGATCCGCCAGCCGCTGCCCCCGATCCAGGTCAATGTCGATCGTTGCACCGGCTGCACCCTGTGTGAAGTCGATTGCCCCTACCGGGCGATCACGATGGTCGATCGGGATGATGACAGTAAGTTCAAGCAAATCGCTGAAATTGATCCCAATTTATGTGTGGCCTGCGGCGTTTGCATCGGGAGTTGTGATCCCCTGGCGTTGACATTGGGCACTCAACCGGCTGAAGCCTTGTGGGAAGTTCCAATTGTGGCCGAAAAACCGGTGATTTTCACTTGCGAACGCCACATGCAGCACAATTTGGCCCAAATGGTAAATATGCAGGCGAATGGCACGCAGGTCATCCCCGTAACGTGTGTCGGGATGTTGCACCCTAATTTGATCGGCCAAACCTGGGAAGCCGGAGCGACGGATATCCAAGTCATCGGCTGTCCCCCCGAAGATTGCGCCAATCGCGAAGGAAACCTGCATCTCCAGCAGCGGTTGCTTGGGGAGCGGAAACCCATCTTGCGCTCGAAATACAAAGTTGCACCGATCCGCATGGATTGGCAGGCTCCGACAGATTTTAAGTCGTCGGTGGCATCGAAGGCCCGGCAAGTTGAGGCAACGGCTTATGATTTTGTAGCGGATAAAACCAACTGGCAGAGTCTGATTCCCGCGACGATATTGCTGGCGGTGGTGATGGGATTACAAGTGGCGTTGACCGCGGTGTCGTATCGCCCCGCTGTGGCCGAACAGGCTGGGATCGAGATCGTCATGAACCATCGGGCAGGCTATCCCCTCGCGGGCGTTGCAACCATCCTGGAACCCAATCCTAATTCCGGTTTGACGACACGCCTCGTCCTCGCCGTCGATGACCAAATTTTGGTGGATGAAACCTATTCGCCGCGCGGGGCTGAATCCCGCGCCCAAGTGTTTGAATGGCTCGAAATCTCGCCCGGAAGTCACGCCATCCAATTAAAATTATATGATCGGGCCGCTGACACTACCGAGCAGATCATGTTTGATGAGATCGTGGATTTGGCAGCCGGTCAAGTTCTGCGTTTGAATTTCGCGGATGGCAGCGTGGGCAGCGATCCGGCCGAGGGCGAGAAGCTGTATTTCGAGACCTCGCTGGGGACCAATGCTAGTTGCCGGATTTGTCACTCGCTGACACCCGGTGATGACGGGGTGGGGCCTAGCTTTGGTGGTATTGCGACCCGCGCCGCAGAACGCGTGTCGGGAATGAGTGCCGAAGAATACTTGCGCCAGTCGATTTTAGAGCCGGATGTTTATGTGGTCGATGGTTACCCCGCGGGTTTGATGGTGCCGAATTTGGATGAGACCCTGACCCAAACTCAGATTGATGATTTGATTGCCTTTTTGATGACGCTCAAGTGAGATCACAGCAGGGATAAATTTCAGAGTAATTTGGTATAGATTTATCCTTGCTGTGACCCTACTTGGTACGATACAATTAGGGCATGATCCCATAATCCAATAAGGAGAAAGTTATGCGAAAGACTTTGTATGTTGTTGCTCTACTGCTGTTGGCATCTTTGATGTTGGCCGCGTGTGGCGGTGGCGGGGAATCGGGTGGCGGTGCCGCAGATGCTGGTAAAGCCCTCTTTGCTGAAACAGTGATCGGCACTCAAGCCGGATGCATCACCTGCCACTCCCTCGACGGCAGTGTGGTCGTGGGCCCCTCGATGCAGGGTATTGGCTCCCGAGATGAAGCTTACATCCGTGAATCCATCCTGGACCCCAATGCAGATTTGGTTGAAGGCTACCCGGCCGACACCATGCCCAACGTGTGGGGCACCGAGTTGAGCGGCGAGCAGGTTGACCAACTTGTTGCTTACTTGCTGTCACTGAAATAGTTCGTGAAACGTGATGCGTGAAGCGTGAAATTGAACTCACGCTTCACGCATCATTATCGTTTTACTCATTGGGGTACGCCACTTCTTCCCCAAAACCAGCTTGCCCATCTACTGTTCGGGTTCCGTAGAGGGCACCTTTTTCGGTGATGGTGTAAGTGACCGTCCCAAAATAGGGTTCAGTCGAAGTATCGAGACTTTCCCACTGAACCTGGAGTTGATTTCCATCTAAGACTCCGAAACCCGTTTGTACACTTTCAATCACAATCCACTGCAATTCGTATTCGCCAGGGTTCGCTCCGGCCACGATGGTGAGATGACCGCCGTAATCACTGCCTAAATGATCGGTCCCACTGACAACGTAGGTTCCCACTAAATCAGGGATCGCCCCGGGAGCGGCATCTGGCCCCAAATCGATTTCATCATCACCACAACCTGCGAGCACCATTGTTACCATCAATATCAGCAGGATTAAAGTAATTCGTTTCATTGTTGTCTCCAGTAGTATTACAATTAGATATAAAATTTAACCGCGAATAACGCGAATTTTCGCTAAATGTTCGTGAAAATTAGCGAGATTGGCGGTTTTACACCTAGTTTTTGTATTTTAGCATCAGAACAGTAACATTTTATTGGTATTTCAAAATTCAAAGTTGTACCAGGAGAAATCTATGTCTGAGAAGAAGTACAACATCAAGATCGCCGACACCCAATATTGGCGGGATATGGTTAAGTGTCAGGCCGCCTGCCCAGTTTTTACCGACTCCCGCGCTTATGTGCTCGCGATGGCTCGTGGTGAGATCGAATTGGGATATGAGATTTCGCACGATCCCAACCCGCTCTCGACCGCCTGTGGCCGAATTTGTGGCGCGCCCTGTGAAACGGCTTGTCGCCGCGGATTTATTGAAAAGGACGATGAACCAGTTGCCATTCGCCCGATTAAGCGGGTGCTGACTGAACGGTTTGGACCCGAAGCCGCCACCCGCCTGCCCGGACGGGTTGAATCCGCGGATGTGATCTCCCTCGACACCATCGATGAGATGCCCGCGGACGTATTCTCTCGCAAAGCCCGGTTGACCCCCGACAATGGTGCCATCCCTGGAACCGGCCCAGAGCAGATGTATTCGCCGCCGCGCTGGTCGCGGCAAGAATTAGAACGTGTTGGTGCTTTGCCCAATCGTAAAAAAGGGAAAGTGGCCGTCATCGGTGCCGGGCCTGCCGGTCTGGCTGTAACCCATGATATGTCCATGTTGGGTCATGAAGTGACCGTTTTCGAAGCCGGTCCTAAAACCGGAGGCATGATGCGCTACGGGGTTCCCATTTACCGCATCGATCAGGAAGTCATGGACGCTGAAAATGACTCCATCCTGAGTATGCCGGGCGTGGAAGTCAAATTCAACACCCCAATCGGCGCGGATATCACGCTCGATGATTTGCGCCGCGATTACGATGCCGTTTTCTTGGGTATTGGTCTTCAAAAAGGGCGGATGCTCAATATGGAAGGATCCGACCTCGATGGAGTCGTGGTTGCCGTAGACCTGCTATTGAATTACAACATGGGCTACAAAGTGCCTCTCGGCCAAAAAGTTTTGGTCGTTGGTGGTGGTGACGTGGCGATGGATGCCGCCCGGACGGCGCTGCGCCTGGGTCAACAGACCGATGATGATGCGCTGAAAGATGCAGCCGCCGACGAAGCTGAAACCGTTCGCACCGCCTTTGATGTCGCCCGCACCGCCCTGCGTTTGGGGGCCTTTGATGTCAAGATGATAGCCCTCGAGAATATGGCCGAACTCCCTGCTTCCGATTTTGAAATTGAAGAGGCCCTCGAAGAGGGGATTCAACTTTTCAACCGCAAAGGCCCGAACAAGATTGTTGGCAAGGATGGCAAAGTCACCGGCCTGGAAGTGATCGATGTCGAATCGGTGTTCAACGCAGAAGGCCGTTTCGCGCCGAAATTCAAAGCCGGAACCGAAGAAGTTTGGGAATGTGACACCCTGATCCTGGCGATCGGCCAGATGGCCGATTTGGGTGCCCTTGGTGGCGCCGATGATGTCGAGATTTCGCCCCGCGGCCTCGTCACGGTCAACCCGGATAACGGCCAGACCACGGCCCCCGACATTTTCGCCGGTGGGGATGTGGCCTACGGCCCCCGCCTGATCATCGACGCGGTCAAACACGGTCATGTGGCCTCCTTAGGGATGGACGAATTTATCCAGGGCAAAGAATTCAAAGTCGAAGTAGAGACCGAATGGCAGGTGCTGCCCAATCATGTCATGTTTGAAAATTGGGCTAAGTTGGAACGCCGCAAAGTCCCCAACCTGCCCGTTGATCGCCGCACCGGCATCACCGTGGTCGATGTGGGCTATTCCGAGTCTGAAGGGGCCGAACAAGGCAGTCGCTGCCTCGAGTGCAGTGTCAACACCATTTTTGATGGCACGCTTTGTATCTTGTGCAACGCCTGCGTCGATATCTGCCCCTGGGATTGTCTCAAGATCGTCGGCCTGAAAAATATCGAGGGCGACGAGACCTATGCCAAAATCGTCGAAACCCAACTGGGTGCCCCGCTCGAAACCTTCCTGGCCGAAGAAACGCCCACTGTTGCGGCCATGCTCAAGGATGACGAAGCCTGCACCCGCTGTGCTCTGTGCGCCGACCGCTGCCCGACCGATGCTATTACGATGGAATCGTTCCGCTTCAAAGAAGTGCTCTCTTACGAAGAATAGTAAACCGTTAGCGGTAATCGATGATAGTTAACCAGTTATCTGGCTGATCACTGTCCACTGATTACTGATCACTGAAACGGAGGAGTTTTTATGCAAAAAATCAAGGAATTTATCGTCAACTCTCGGGTCTGGCGCTCGTTTTTCCGCCACGGGTGGCCCGATAACCCTCTCGACCGGTCGCTCGTGATGACCACGAATGTGTTCTTTCACCTGCATTCCAACCGAGTTAGCAAGAAAAGCCTGAACTGGAAATACTCTCTCGGGTTGGGACTGATCACAGCCATCGTTTTTGGCATGTTGAGCCTTACCGGCCTGCTGTTGATGTTCTACTACGTCCCCTCGGTAGAACGGGCTTATGGTTACATCACGCTCTTGCAAACCCAAGTGGCTTTCGGTCAATTGCTCCGCAATATGCACCGCTGGAGTGCCCACCTGATGGTTATCGCCGCCGTGCTCCACATGGCCCGGGTCTTCTATACCGGAGCCTATAAACCCCCCCGTGAGTTCAACTGGGTGGTCGGAGTCGTGCTCCTGCTCCTGACCCTGGGTGCCAGCTTTACCGGCTATCTGCTCCCCTGGGATCAATTGGCCTATTGGGCGATCACCGTCGGTACCAGCGTGGCCTCGTATGCCCCCGGGATGGGAGATATCATGAAAACGATCCTCCTCGGCGGTCCCGAAGTTGGTCAGGAGGCCCTGACTCGCTTCTATGGCCTGCACGTTATGCTGATCCCTGGTGCCATTCTCCTGTTGACTTCGCTACACTTGTGGCGGGTCCGCAAAGATGGTGGTTTGGCTGCTCAAGAAGTTCCTGATGAGATTGAGGAGGCCTGAGATGACAGATAAGAAACCCCAATCCTTTTCGAAAGAAAGTACCAAAACATATTCGTTGGTGGAACTGGTAAAAGCGCCGACGACTATGCTGGATAAAGGCCCGGATGGGACCGTTCTGGCTTTTCCGGTGGTGGCTCTTATTGAGTTGATTCTCACCTTAGGGGTGGTTGCCCTTTTGCTGGCGATGTCCATTGGGGTTAATGCCCCTCTAGAGGAGATTGCCAACCCCAATACCACCACTGATCCCGCCAAAGCGCCCTGGTACCTGATGGGCCTGCAGGAAATGCTCGAGCACGGCCACCCCACCCTGATGGCAATCCTGATGCCCACGGTAATGGTTCTCTTTGTGATCGCCATTCCCTACCTCGACAACGATCGCACCGGCGCCGGGAAATGGTTCACCAACGACCGTGGTAAGAAGATCACTTTGTACACCGCGATCTACACCTTGGTCATCATGCCGCTGTACATTTATTTCGACAGCGCTTTCCCGCTACGGGAGATTTTCCGGGGTCAACTGCCCGATTTCATCCTCCAGATGGTCATCCCGGCCATCCTAATGGGCATCATCGTGTTGCTTCCGGTAGCCGCCCTTTTCCGGCTCAAACCGACCCCGCGGGAATTCATGCTGGCGCTGTTCACAGTTCTCTTCGTCGGTGCCATTATTTTCACCCTGACGGGTTTCCTTTTCCGCGGCCCTGGCTTCGAACTCTATTGGCCCTGGAATATGCCGGGTGATTACAGCCCCTGGGACAATCTTTAGAGGTGCGTTATGACAGATAAAAAAGATAACAAAAAACTCACGCGCGGCCAATTTCTCGGTATCGCCTGGACCGGTTCGTTAGCCCTGGTATTTGCCCAGGTCGGCCTGGCGTTGGTGAAATTTATTCAACCGGTTGCCAAGAGCGGTTTCGGTGGAGAAGTCTTTGCCGGAAAAGTCGAAGAATTTGCCGTTGGCAGTATCAATCGGGTGTTGGCTGGCCGTTTTTTCATCGCTCGGACCCCTAATGGGCTGTTGGCGCTATGGCAAAAATGCACCCATCTGGGCTGCGCGGTCCCCTGGATCGAAGAAGAAGGTCATTTCCACTGCCCCTGCCACGGTTCGGTTTTCAATGAAGTTGGTGAAGTTATCGGTGGCCCGGCTCCCCGACCTTTAGACTTGTTCCCGGTGGATATTCGCAGCGGCGAAGTCTGGGTCGATACTGGCAAGCCGATCACTCGCACCAAATTCGATGATTCCCAAATTACAGGGGCTTAGGAGGGTTCGATGCTAAAAGATGAAAACTATACCAAACACGTAATCGTCGGCCTGGTGCTGACTCTCCTGATCCTGGCCGGATTTTCCTATTATCTGTTCGCCGAAAATGGACGTATGGCTGCCGCCGCGGCATCCTTTGAAGATGAACGGATTCACCATGGCCGCGAAATTTATACCGAACAGTGCGCCACTTGCCATGGCGCCCAAGGTGAAGGTGGCGTGGGGACTGTGTTGAACAGCAAATCTTTGCTGAAAAACACATTCGATGAGGTCTTCTTCTCGGTGATTCGTTCAGGTGTGCCCTCGACTCAAATGCCCGCCTGGAGCGTGGACTTTGGCGGTCCGTTGACCGATGAAGATATCCGTTCCGTGGTGGCCTTTATCCGAGCCTGGGAACCGACTGCCCCTGAAATTGAGCCGTACGTTTTTGAACCGAGTGCTGAACGGGGTGCCCTACTCTTCGCTACGACTTGTGAGATTTGCCATGGTCAAAACGGTCTGGGTAGCGAGGATGGTCCCGCCGTCAATGATGGCACTCGTTTAGGTGAACTCGACAACGACTGGTATCGGGGCGTGATCCGTTACGGCCGTCCGGCTAAAGGGATGCCCACTTGGGGGACGGTTTTATCCCCCAATCAGGTTGAAGATTTGATCGCCCTGGTCGATGCCTGGCGAGAAGGCGCCGATGTCGACGCCGAATTCAACGTGACCGAATTGCTCGCCGGGGCCGTTTATTCCCTCGAGGGTGATGATCCTGACAGCGCTTTGCTCCAAGTTCGCCGGGCGATCCAGATTTCGGATGGGGTCGCCGCCGAACTACTCAGCAACGCCGACGCGCAACTCGCCGATGGCGACAACACCGGAGCGTTAGCCACTCTCACCATCTTGAAGGAACAGTGGCCCATTGGCGACCCAGATTTGGGCGCTGAGACCTACGCCGTTTCGTGTAAACCCTGTCACGGTGGTGATGGCGAAGGCGGCGGTGGGGGTGTCTTCCCAGCCATGCAGCCCAATGACTATGTTCAGGAAAACTCCAACGCCGATTTGGTCGAATTCCTGAAAGAAGGACGCACTGGCACTGCTATGGCCGGTTTTGATGGCCGCTTGAGCGCTGATGAAATCGCTAATGTGGTCGCGTTCTTGCGCCTCTGGCAGCCATAAAATACTGGCATTCCTTAAAACAAAACAGCCTCCGCAATCAGGGAGGCTGTTTTTGTTTAAGATTTTTGGACGCGGACACGCCCTGAGTGCAATCGAAGGGTGAACGCTGAATACGCAGATTTTTGATATGTTCGTTACCCGCGTTTCTCCGCGTAAATCAGCGTCCTAAATAGAAGTTAGGGCGTGAATATTTTCTTCACTCGGCCAACCTGTCCATCTACCAGCCGAACTTTAATCCCATGGGGATGATTCTTGGATTTGGTCAAAATAACCTGGACAATGCCCTCGGTGAGTTTGCCAGTTCGTTGATCTTTTTTCAAGACGATCGCGACTTTGAGACCAGGTTTGATATCAGCACGTTTGGTTCCGTTCATATTTTGCCTTCAATTGCCACTGCGCACATTTTGTAATCTGGAATTTTTGCGGTTGGATCCCGGGCATCTAAAGTCAACTCATTGGCCGCGGCCTCTGCAAAGTGGAAGGGGATGAAGACCATCCCTTGGGGGGAGCGTTCGGTGATCAGGGTTTTGACTTCGATCTCACCGCGCCGGGAGCGGACTTTGATCCAATCACCAGCTGAAATACCGAGGGGAGTGGCATCTTGCGGATGAATCTCGACCGTTGGTTCAGGATATATATCATCGAGTTTGGACCGGCGGGTCATCGTCCCCCCATGCCAATGATAGAGCACTCGTCCGGTTGAGAGGATGAAGGGGTAATCATCGTCGGGTTCTTCCATCGCCGGGCGGTAATCGAGGGGTGTCAAAACTCCTTTGCCCCGTGGAAAAGTGTCGGTGAAGAGATAGGGAGTGCCGGGGTGATCGGGGGTCGGGCAGGGCCAGTGAACCCCATCTTCGCGGGCGATCCGTTCGTGGGTGATGCCCTGGAAGGGTGGCGTCAACCGGGCCATCTCGTCCCAGATTTGAGCGGGGGTGTCGAAAGCAAATCCGGCGCTGGTTTCGCGTCCAAGCCTGGTTTCGACGCGTTCGGCCAGATCGCAGAGCACTTCCCAGTCATCGCGGGCTACCCCTGGGGAGGGCACCGCGGGCCGGATCAACTGCACCCGGCGGTCGCTGTTGGTGAAAGTACCATCTTTTTCGGCGAAACTGGTTGCGGGTAGAATGATGTCGGCGTATTCCCCGGTTTCATTCAAGAAAATGTCTTGAACCAGGATGAAATCCAGGCTTTCTATGACGTGCCGGGCGTGGCGGAGATCGGGCTCACTCATCATCGGGTTTTCACCCATGACGAAGTAGCCGCGAATGCTTCCTTTTTCGGCCGCGTCGACCATCTCCATCGTGGTCAGACCGGCTTCAGGGTTGAGACTTACCCCCCAATCCCCTTCGAATTTGGCCTGAATATCGGGATCAGTGACGAGTTGGTATCCCGGAAAGACATTCGGCAACCCGCCCGAATCCGAGCAGCCTTGGACGTTGTTTTGGCCCCGCAGGGGGTTTAATCCCGAGCCGGGTTTCCCCAAATGGCCACAGAGCAGGGCCAGATTCGCCAGCGCCAAGGCGTTGTCGGTGCCGTGGACACTTTGGCTGATCCCCATCCCCCAGTAAATGGCCGCCGATTTTGCCCCTGCGTATAGTCTTGCAGCGGCCCGGATGTCATCGGCGGGGACACCGGAGATGGATTCGGCCCATTCGGGGGTGCAATCTTGGACGGCTGCTGAGAATTTGTCGAAATCTTCTACCCGTTCAGCGATGAAATCTTCATCGTACATTTTTTCTGCGATCACTACTTGCGACATGGCCTGGAAAACGGCCACATCGGTGCCCGGTTTCTGCCGCAACCAATGGGTGGCGAAATGGGTCATCTCGATTTGACGAGGGTCGGCGACGATGAGTTTGGCCCCATTTTTGACCACGGCCTCCCTTAAGAAGGTGCTAATGACCGGGTGGGTCTCGCTGGTGTTGGATCCGGTGACGATGTAAACTTCTAAATCCTTCATCTCGGCAATGGAGTTGGACATTGCTGAAGAACCGATGGCAATTTGCAATCCTGCGACCGATGCGGCGTGGCATAACCGGGCGCAGTGATCGACATTATTGGTGCCCAAAACCCCGCGCACAAATTTCTGGAAGACATAATTATCTTCGTTGGTGGCCTTGGCGGAGCAGAAAGTGCCCATGGCATCGCCGCCGTGTTGTTGGACGATCTCAGCCAGCTTTTCGGCCGCCAAATCCAGGGCTTCATCCCAGGAGGCCGGGCGGAATCCGTCTAAGCCGACTGGTTGGCGCGGTTTTTGACCTAAATCTTTGCGGATCAGGGGTTGTTTCAGCCGGGAAGGATGGTGAACGAAATCGGTGCCGAAGCGCCCTTTGGTGCAGAGCCGCCCGTAATTCGGCGCGACGTCGAAGGGGGCGTCTACTTTAACGATGCGATCATTTTGAACCTGGAGATCAATTTGGCAGCCGACTCCACAATACGGGCAGGTGCTGCGGACGGATTTGAAACTTCCATTGCGGCGAGTCTTAGTCATTGGCCGCCTCCCGCATTTTCTTGTTGCGCAGCTGCCAGGCTTTGCGTTTTTCTTGCCGGATTTGATCGTAATCCATCCCAATATCGAGAAAATATTCGGTTTTATCTTTCAAGGCATTGGTGGGGCAGACGGCCACGCAATTGCCGCAGAAGACGCAGGTGGTCTCCGGCATGGGGGCCTCAAAAAAGGTGGCGATATTGGTCTCAAAACCCCGCCCGCCGACGGAGAGCGCGTAGGTGTACTGCATATCATCTCCACAAGCCTGGACACACCGCCAGCACAGCAGGCATTTCTCGTAATCCCGCACGTAGAAGGGATTATCGTCGATGAGTGCTTGTTCGCGGGTTTTGGCATCGGGAAACCGGTGGGGATCCACCCCATAAGCCACCATTTGGAGTTGGAGTTCCGGGGCTTCTGAGAGATCAACGCTGGCATGGAGCATTTCCAGGATGGTTTTTCGGGCTCGAATGACGCGGGCGCTTTGGGTGTGAACCACCATCCCTGCGGCGACTTGGGTGACACAGGAAGCTGCCAGTGTCCGCCAGCCGTCGACTTCGACGACACATTGCCGGCAGAGCCCTTCGGACGAGGTCGCCGGGTGATAACAGATCACCGGGACGCTCTTGCCGGTTGATTCGATGGCTTTGTGGAGGGTCATATCCCTTGGGACGGTGACTTCTTCGCCATCGATGGTGAGCGTAACTTGATTATCCATAAATTATCCTCGGGGAGGGGCGGGTCTCAGACCCACCCCTACGACGGTTATTCAAATAATTCCGGCCACAATTCCATGGCACTCAAAACCGCGGAGGCCGCAGTTTGGCCGAGGCCACATAACGAAGCATCGGTCATCGTCCAGCCGACGTCTTCGAGCCGGGTGTAATCTTCGGGTTGGGCCGCATCCCCTAAAATCCGATCGAGAATTTCGGCCTGGCGTTGGGTTCCGAGTTGGCAGGGGTAGCATTTCCCGCAGCTTTCATGGGCAAAGAAGTGACCTAAATCAGACAGGGTTTGCTTCAGGTCAACCTGATCTCCCAGGACGATCACGGCTCCTGATCCCAGGGTCAATCCGGCCGCCCGGGTGTCCTCTTGGGTCAATAAAATATCGATTTGATCAGGATGGACGAACTTTCCGGCCGCACCGCCCAGGAGCACGGTTTGGAGTTTGGTGTTCGTTCCCAGGCCACCGGCTATTTCGATCAGATCTCGCAAGGAGGTTGGGGAAGTAATTTCATAAATGCCGGGTTTTTCAACCTCGCCAGAAACGCAAAACAGCCAAGGGCCGCTGGATTGGGCAGAGCCATATTCACAATATTTTTCGACCCCGATCCGCAGCATTAACGTGACATTGGCAAAAGTTTCAACGTTGTTGATCACAGTCGGTTTGCCGAACAGGCCGTGGGTGGTGGGGTAGGGCGGTTTCAGACGGGGGAAGCCGCGTTGGCCCTCGATGGATTCGAACAGGGCGGTTTCTTCGCCGCAGATGTAGGCCCCAGCTCCGGAGCGAAGTTCGATGTCGAAATCGAAATAGGAGTCAAAGATGTTTTTACCCAGGTAACCCCGTTCATAAAGGGTCTCAATTGCCTGTGAGATGATTTTCTGAGCTTGGGGATATTCACCCCGGATGTAGATGAAGCCTTTCTCGGCCCCAATTGCAAATCCGGCGATCAGCATCCCCTCTAAAATGGCGTACGGATCATTTTCGAGTAAAACGCGATCCTTAAAGGTTCCGGGTTCAGATTCATCGCCGTTGCAGACGATGTATTTGGGTTCGCCGGGTGCGGACGCGGCTCCCTCCCATTTCCGCCGGGTGACGAAGGCGGCCCCACCGCGACCTAAGAGGCCGGAATTTTCCATAAAATCGCAGATGTAATCGGACTCGATGTCGAGGGCATTGTGGAAGCCGACAAAACCCTCATTAGCTAGATAGTCGTCCAAACTGTAGGGGGAAATTTTGCCGATGCGTTTAGTAATGATCCGTTCAGGACCATAGACCGGAGTGTGATACTCATCGGGGGTTGCTAAAATTCGGTCAGGGGTGGCCGCACCAACCGCGGTTTCGTTGACCAAAACTGAGGGGGCTTGGTCACATAGTCCTAAACATTGAACTTTTTCTACGAAATAATCCCCACTGGCTGTATCTAAATGGGCCTTGGTGTTTTTAAATAGCTGGTGTCCGTCCTTGGCTGAGCAGGATGGGCTGGTGCATACCTGGACGTGATTTTTGCCGGTGGGTTGGGTATGCAATAATGAGTAAAATTCGATTACCCCGGTGACGTCGGCCAAGGGAACTTTTAGCGCGGTCCCAATCTCGGCGGCGACATCTGTTGAGATGAACCCATATGCCTTTTGGGCTGCCAATAATGCGGGTAACAGCATCGTTCGGCCACGGTGGGCATTTTGAGCTAGAAAAGCGGTGATAACAGTTGCATTCATGGTTTGGGGCATAGCACCTCCGGAGGATGATCGACCGGTATAATTATATGCGATAAAATATATCTTATTAGGTTAATATTTACTCATTCATTTGAATCAATCCAATCATATCATGATGATTCCGCCTCCTTTTCAAAAAGGCGGTGTTATAGCTCCCAGAAATGCCGGGTTAGGCATTTAGAAATAGAAATCTATAGAACGCGGATGACGCGAATCTGGCTGATAAATGTGGATTTTATAATGGTTTGATAAAAATCTGCGTGAATCTGTCAAGCCAATTTATTTTGGCCATCAGTGTCATTCGCGTTCAATTGTAGGAGGCTCTTGTGAGGAACCGAGTTGTTGTAACTGGTATTGGTTGTATCAGCCCATTGGGGAACGATGTAGAAACGTCCTGGGAAAACCTGATCGCCGGGAAATCTGGCATCGGTCCTATTACCCGATTTGATACAACTGATTTTAAAACCACTATCGCCGCGGAAGTTAAAGGATTTGATGGTAAAGCCCTTTTGGGACGTAAAGAAGCCCGGCGGATGGATTTGGTGGCCCAATATGCCCTGGCCGCGACCATGCAAGCCGTTGAACAGGCTGGCTTAGAAGTCACCGCTGAAAATCGCGACCGGATTGGGGTTATCGTCGGTACGGGTATTGGGGGGATGGGCACTCTCTCTAAGAATTTTGAAACTTTTTTTGAAAAAGGACCTTCGCGCGTCAGCCCTTTTATGGTCCCGATGATGCTGCCCGATACTTCTGCGGGAATGATTGCCATCCACTTAGGGGTGCGCGGCCCGAATCTGGCCGTGGTGACGGCTTGTGCGACGGGCACCAATGCCGTGGGTGAATCTGCTGAAATGATTCGGCGCGGTCAGGCCGACGTTATCTTGGCGGGGGGTACTGAAGCCGCCATCATCCCGATTGCGATTGCCGGGATGAGTGTGATGGGAGCGCTTTCTCAGAGTAACGCTGATCCCCCCAAAGCTTCGCGGCCGTTTGATGCTGATCGAGATGGTTTTGTGATGGGTGAGGGGGCCGGAATGTTGGTGCTGGAATCGCTGGAGCATGCTCAGGCTCGGGGGGCAACCATTTTGGCTGAAATCAGCGGATATGGTTCGACTTGCGATGCTTACCACATCTCTGCACCAGCCGAGAATGGAGCGGGTGCTTCATTATGTATGGAGGCTGCGCTGGAAAATGCGGGTTTAGAAACGACCGATATTGAGTACATCAACGCCCACGGCACCAGCACGCCCCTCAATGATAAAAGTGAAACCGCCGCGATCAAGGATGTATTTGGTGATCACGCTAAAAAATTAGCAATTTCTTCCACGAAATCGATGACCGGCCACTTATTGGGGGCTGCCGGGGCCCTAGAAGCAGTGTTCAGTGTTAAGACGCTGCTGGAAGAAACCCTACCCCCCACAATCAACTACACCACGCCCGACCCTGAGTGTGATTTGGACTATGTGCCTAATCAGGCTCGCACAGCCCGCGTGGATCATATGATGTCAAACTCATTTGGGTTTGGGGGGCACAACGCAACCATTATCATTAGCCGGTTTGGGGAGCAAGCCTAATGGCCTTTTACGCCCACATTACTGGCTGGGGGATGGCAGTCCCTGAAAAGGTGCTGACCAACGAGGATCTGGCCGAAATCGTGGATACCAATGATGCCTGGATTCAATCTCGGACTGGAATTCGAGAACGGCATATCGCCGCCCCCGAGGAAAGTACCGCCTCGTTAGCCGCGGCGGCGGCTTTGGAAGCCTTAAAAATAGCGGATCTAAACCCATTTGAGGTTGATTTAATCGTAGTTTCAACCTCCTCGCCGGAGCACGTTTTTCCGGCGACGGCTTCATTAGTGCAAGATAGTATCGGCGCGGCCAAAGCCGGTGCGTTTGACCTCTCGGCGGCCTGTACCGGGTTCATCTTGGCTCTCAATATGGCGGCTCAGGCGATCAAGACGGGCTCAATTGAAAATGCTTTGGTGATTGGGGCCGAAACTCTTTCCCGAATTACGAATTATGAAGATCGTAATACTTGTATTTTGTTTGGCGATGGAGCCGGGGCTTTTGTGTTGCAGGCCAGTGATGAACCGGGCGGTGTTTTATCGGCCGTAATGCGTTCGGATGGTTCGGGCGGTGACCTGTTGAGTCTCAACGCCGGTGGCAGCAAAATGCCCGCGACCGCGGAAACCGTAGCGGCTGGGGAGCATTTCATCAAGATGAATGGGCGGGAAGTATTTCGGTTCGCGACCCGGGTGATGGCCCAAGCCACGCGCGAAGCAGTCGAGAAATCAGGATTGGAATTGGATAATATCGATTTGATCGTTCCCCATCAGGCCAACAAGCGGATTATCGATTCGGCCGCCCGGGGGCTAAAACTTCCCATGGAGAAATTTGCGGTCAATGTCGAGCGCTATGGAAATACATCCACAGCTTCAATTCCGTTGGCAATGATCGAAGCTATTCAAGATGGACGCGTAAATCCCGGTGACGAAGTTGTTTTTGTCGGTTTTGGGGCTGGTTTAACTTGGGGCGCCGTCGCGGCTCAGTGGACGGGTCCGCTGCCGGTGGATCGTAAAAAACCAGCCTGGCCGTACCGTTTCCATGGGACTTGGGGACGGTATATCAGGGTTCGTTCTTGGGTTTTGCGGGTTGTCCGGCAGGTTGAAGGTTTTATCTGGGGACGGCGCAGAAATAAGCGTAAATAATGAAAAATCCGGGATCACTGATCCCGGATTTTTTTCTATCGGTTCTCATTATCGAGAGTAGCCATCTCTTTTTCTTCAGGGTCGGGGTCTTTTTGTTCGCCCATGAGGGTCTTCATCATCCGCTTGACCAGGCTGGTGAAGACATTATGCTGATATCCAGCTAACCAGGAGAAGGCATAAATCACCGCTGGAGAAGAGATTTCACCATCGGCGCCGATGATGGCATACAAACCGACTGCCATGAATAGAAATACCACCGCGCCAATCCCTAACCCAATAGGGGGACTGGTGTAGTACCACCAAGTGTGCTGTTTATCAAAGTCTTGCTCGACAGCAATGTGTTTGATCAACGCTAATATGGCCCCAATGGCCCCGCCAAAGCCACCCCAAATTATGCTCCCCAATAGGTATGTTCCTATGGTCGCATCGGCGATCGTTCGGGAGGCAAAAGCAACATTTGCTCCCAACAGCATCAGCAGGGCGACAATTAACCCTACTGCCCACAAGAGTTCGTATGAGAACAGCCAAAAAATAAAGCGTGGGGAGATATCCTTCAAGCGTTTATTGAGTGCAACTCGAAATTCAACTTCGTTCACATACCGTTCAGCATCTTCATAGTTTTCTAAACCGCCCAGCATTTCGTTGCGCGCAGTTTGAACATAGTCCAGCATTTTCTGGGCTACTGTCAGGTCCGAGATATATTCGTTGATCTGGGATTGAACTTTGTCAGCCCGGATCCAAAGGGCTTCGGTTTTATCTTCCAAATTCAGCCGTTCCATAATTTCTGGCTTGGCTGGGTGGCCTTTGCCATGATCGTGGGGAATGGCTCCCTCTGCGGCCGAATGGGGGCCAGGTTCCGGTGAGATTTCGGCTGGTTGATCTTCTGGATGCGGGTGCTCGTGATCATGATGAGCAGGTTCAGTTGCAGCCGCGGTTTCTGGCGTGGCCGGCGGAAAGGCGGCGGCCACGGCTGGAGCCCAACTTACCGCGTTCGGTTCGGGCTGGGCAATCGGTTCAGTTGGTACCGTCAAGGCTTCCGCTGGAGTGGGGGGATACCCGGCGGACATGCCTTCATCTACGAACGCGGCGGGTATTTCTTCAACCGCATGGGCCTCTTCTAAGGCCGTTCCCATCCCATCGTCGGGTGCTTCTTCAGGGGGAGGAACTTCGGTTGGTTTTTCTTCAAATGGGTGGTCTTCTTTTCCTAAAACGGAGACCTCCAATTCGCCTAAAGGGGCAAAGGGAATTTCGCCCTCACCCAAAAAAGTTTCGGCAAAATCGTCTGAGATGCCTAAAATGGCTTCATCTTCCCCCGTCAAGCCAGCTAAACTGTCATTGCCCTCCTCCCAAGGTGATGGATCATCTGGCACCAATGGCGCCTTTTCAACCTGGGCTTCCGACTCCGCGGGGGCCTCAATTTCTGGTTCAGATTCTGCTTCGGGGGTATGGTTGGCCGAGATTTCTGCTTCAAAAGAATAAGGGGAACGGATGATAGATGGTGAGGTTGTTTCTTGGGGAATATCGTCTTCTTCGGTCTCCTCGAAATCATCCAATACGGGGGAATAATCTTCAGAAACTGAGTCAAAAAAATCTACCAAGGTGTCCGTTTCGATATCATCTGGAAAGGCGGGGCCTTCAGGGGAGGCCTCAGCGGGTATTAGATCATTTTCTGGATCAACTTGATTGCCTGAAAACGCCTCAGGTTCTTCCTGATCTTTGTCTGTGGAGGGGGACTGATCGTCAGTTTCAGCGTTAATAGGATTTTCGGGTTCTTCGGAGGGCAGATCAAAAGGTAATCCCCGTTCTGGGATCATTTCTTCCCCTTTTCCTTCTATGGGATCTTTATTTTCATCGCTGTGCATTACTTACCTCCTTGGCAAGTTGCTGGTAAGCGACCGCGACGGCACTATTAGGATTAAAATCAATGGCCGATTGGCGCATCGCAGGGGCCATCGCGGCAACTTCATCGACAGGAATAAATGAACGGAATACTTTTTGCTTGAAGACAGTTTGCATTTCGCCGATAGCAGTCATGGCATGGGAGGTGTTTGACTGTACCAGCGTGGGCAATACCCCCAGTAGTTTTAATTCTGGATTGATTTTTTCGCGAATCAACCACACCGAGTCAAGCAGAGATCGAACCCCGCGCATTGAGAGATAGTTAGCAGCCACTGGTATGAGTAATTCGTTAGCCGCGGCTAATCCATTGACGGTCAGCAAACTTAGGCTGGGCGGTGTATCTATGAGTATGAAATCGTAGGAATGATCGCTGCGTTCAATTGCCTTTCGCAATCGCAAAGCCCGATCGGCTGATTTCATTAGTCGATATTCGGCTGCGATGATTTCGGCATTGGCGGGAACGAGGCATAAGTTAGGGGTTATTTCATGGGCAATGGATTGTAATGTATGCTCAACGGTCAAGATTAGATTATACGTTGACGGGCGAATAGTATAGGGGTCTTGCCCTAAACTAATGGTCAGGGCACCCTGTGGATCAAGATCAATTACACAGACTTGGTGTCCAATTTTTGCTAACCCGGCGGCCAAATTCACAACCGTTGTGGTTTTGCCGACCCCACCTTTTTGGTTTGCTATTGTGATAATTCGTCCCATCATAAAATGAGTATAGATGAAGTCGTAGGAGAAGTCAAATCAATTATTGCGAATAGCCTTCAATTGTTTTGAACTCGGTGACAATCGCTTTAACATCAGTCAACCCTTATCAGATTTTGAATCAAGTGACAGTCATTTTTTTGCTGGGAAGGACGAAATTGGGGGGTATAATAAGTGTATTGCGGATTGGAATTATCCGAAACTACGGACCGCAATCCTGGATTTTTTGACTGCGTAGTACAAAATTTTTGGGTGAAATGGAGGTAAGATGGCAGAACTAACTCGGTGGCAAGTCATTGAATTATTAAATCGACCTGGCCCGTTATGGTTGGTAGGTGTTGATTTGAGTGGCATGAATCTGTCGCGGGCCAATCTTACGGGGGCAGATTTAGAAGGCGCCAATTTGACCGGGACGGTCTTAACCCGGGCAATTCTCGACGCGGTAAATCTGGAGGGAGCGGTACTAAATAAGGCCGTTTTGGGTGGGGCTAGCCTGGTTCGAGCGAACTTAATGGGCGCCAAGATGATCCGCACGAATTGTACCGGGGCCAAAATGGAGGGCGTAAACTTATTCCGGGCAGATTTGTCAGACGCAATTTTGGTGAAGGCCAATTTATATAACGCGAATTTACGCCAAGCGAATCTAACCTCCACAAATCTTACCGATGCAATTCTCAGGGGCGCGGTGATGCCAGATGGAACGATTGGGGTTACTCGTAAAACACAGCCTCAAAAACGAGCTTTCTGAGTTGAGGTTCATTTGTTTAGAAAAAAATCTCCCGAAGATTTAACCGTAGCTGAACTGCGTCGGCTTTTAATCGATAAACAGCGCAATTCCCGGCAAGATCGGTTAGAACATTTCCGAAAAACCGGCCGGGTCGTAACTTTGGCCCCGGATATCGATTCTGCTACTTTGGATGATTTCCGGACAACGCCGTTAGCCGAAACGGATACCCAAGACCAAAAGCCTCCTCCCCGCCGGAAACGCCGGGCGTTGGATGGGTTTCTGCTAATTGTAGAAATTTTGGCCGTTTTAGGTTTGGTCTTTGTTTTATTTAATGGCTTGGAAATCATTCGGGAGCTAAACCAAGAAGTTGCCCTGGCCTTAGAGCAACCGACCCTAACGCCGACGCCTTTGGTTCGGGCCGTTGTTTTACCATCTGGACATACCCCGCCGAACGCTGAGGGGGGAGCTCGTCCAAATGAGGCTGAAATCCCTGAGCATTTGCGACCGTTGGTGCAGTCGTTGGCCAATGTCCCCATACCAACGCCAAGTCCCGCCCAGGCGAATCGCATTCAGATTCCTGCCATCGGCGTTGATGCCCCCATTGTGCAAGGAGATGGCTGGGATCAACTTAAGAAGGGCGTAGGACAACATGTGGGCACTGGGAATCCTGGAGAAAATGGAAACCTGGTACTCTCAGCCCATAATGATATTTTTGGGGAAATCTTCCGATATTTAGATCAACTCGAACCTGGGGATGAAATTGTATTGCATACCAGTCAACGGGCGTATGTTTATGTCATTACGACGACGAAAGTTGTTACCCCCACTGATGTTAGTGTGATGGATCCCACGAATGACCCTACTGTGACGCTAATATCCTGCTATCCTTATTTGATTGATGACCAACGGATTGTAGTTCAGGCCAACCTGAAGAGCAGTAGCGGATGAGAAGAAGATGAAGATTACTGGACCTGCCAGCCCCTCACCACCGTGGGGTGCGAATGTAAAACTAGTTGTAGGACTGACTTTAGTTGTTATTTTTGGGGCTTTTCTGGTGCGTTTCAAATCGATCATCGCACCACTTTTGGTAACTTTTATTTTGGTTTACTTGTTACGTCCCCTCGCTGTGCGGATGAGTTCCGATTCCAAGCTCTCCTGGCGGATGGCCGTCAACATAATATTTATTGGTTTGGTGATCCTGGTGGTGTCCGCATTTACCCTCACTGGGGTAGCCGTAGTTCAACAGCTGCAGAGCCTGATTGACGTCATTCAAAATTTTGTTACCGATTTGCCGGATATTCTTCTAGAAATTTCAAACCAGGCCTACTTGATCGGTCCCTTTCGAGTGGAGATGTCGGATTATCTGGCCGTTGATAACCTGGAAGTCATTGCCAATCAGGTATTGAGTATCATCCAACCGATTTTAGGACGGGCAGGGAGCTTATTAGGCACTGTCGCCTCTCGGACAGCTACTTTTATTGGGTGGGGGGTTTTCATCATTCTAATCTCTTACTTTATTTTGGCCGATATGGGGCAGGTTTCCGATCAATTCGTAAAAATCGAACTCCCCGGTTATGATTCGGACCTCCGCCGCCTGGGAAGAGAAATCAGCCGGACTTGGAACGCTTTTTTGCGCGGCCAGGTCATCATGTTTACCCTCTCAACAGTGACTTATACGGTTATTTTTGCCGTGTTAGGAGTCCGGAATGTGCTGGCTCTGGCGCTGCTCTCAGGTTTAGCCCGCTTTGTTCCCCTGGTAGGGCAAGGGGTTACCTGGGCCGTAATTTTGGTGGTCACGATTTTTCAGCAATGGAATTACTTTGGATTGGAACCGTTCCAATATGTGCTGCTCGTAGTGATCGTCGTTCTTATCGTTGACCAAATATTTGATAACGTGATTTCCCCGCGAGTTTTAGGGCGCTCTTTGGGAGTTCATCCCGCCGCGGTGTTGGTGGCGGCCATCATTGCTGCCAGTTTGTTAGGAATTATTGGGATTATCTTGGCTGCCCCTGGTTTGGCGTCGTTAACTCTATTGGGCCGCTATGTCATCCATAAAATGTTGGATCTTGATCCCTGGCCGGAAGATGACGAAGAAGAGCAAATTTTAGAATACCCGTGGGCGAAGTGGGGGGAACGACTAAGAAATTTGATAGCGGCCATCAGCAATCGGTGGGGGCGGAAAAGATAGCATGTTGGATGGTTGGTTCGTTGGTTAGTCAGTTACCATCTAACCAACCATCTAGTCAGCCATCCAACTCTTCATAATTCCAAACAGGCCTCGGCCGCCAACCAGAAAAGTTTTTCGCGTACCGCATATTGACTGTGCCAATCGCGTCGATCCCATTCTCCCAAACCACTGACATCATCGCCGCCATACAGAATTTGTCCGAAACTAACCTGCCGGAATTGAGCCACGGCAAAGAAGGCCGCGGCTTCCATTTCGACGGTCAGACAACCCTCCGCCCGGCGCTGGGCTACCTTTTTAGGGGTTTCACGATACGGGGCATCGGTCGTCCAGGTTTTACCCAACCGATAGGGAATCTGGTGTGTTTGGAGAACTTTCTCAATCGCTGCCACTGCCTCGGGCTGCGTTTGCACTTCACGCGAGGGTGGCAGGTAATGATATGAAGTTCCTTCATCTCGAATCGCCGCGGTGGGTACAATTAAATGCCCGACAGCAATTTCCTGATCTAATACCCCGCACCCCCCACAGGCGATGAATTTTCGGCAACCCTTCGGGATGACTTCTTCTAAAATTCCACAGGTCAATGCTGACCCTACTCCGGGGTGAAATGTTGCCAGACGATGTCCTTTAAATTCGAACTCATATAATGGGCGATCCTTATCGGCCCATTTGTTGGAGGCGATCTTTTTCAAACGCCCTTCTGCTAGCAGCTTATCCAGCACTTCCTGGAAAAAAGTAATCACACAATGTTCAGGCGCGTCAATTGATTTCACAACTTTACGCGGTTCGATAATTGCTTCAGGGGTGGGGTCAAACTCTAAGATGGGATAGGGTTGCTTTTCCATTTCATCTCTCGTAAAAAAAATTCATTATATGGGGATTGTGGCTGAGAATTCCCCAGCCACAATCCCCATTTATACCATGCAAATTTCGTATCAAATGAGTCTGAAACTGAACCGTGAGCGCGCAAATGTTGTCAGAAAAGGAACCTCCAGTAAGATAGAGATGCAAGA
>CAYVQU010000049.1:0-31444 GCA_964453155.1 uncultured Anaerolineales bacterium
TTAATGTCCTTTTTGACACTTATTTGTCTACTTATTTCTGAACCATCCCAAATATTTCTATAAAAATCTTTCCGCGTTTATCTGCGCTCGGCCGCGGCCAAAGATTGAATCGACCTCGTTGTTGGGATTTGTGTTGACAATAATAAATATATTTGATATATTCAATATATACATAAATAGGCAATCACTTAGAAAGGAGAAAAATCATGTTGGTAGTTTACGGTTTCTTATTTTTGGTCTTCACCTTTGTCTTTCTGTGCTTTGTCTGTAACCAGATATGGCAGTCATAGCAATTAGGAGTAATTACGTTTCAGAACCAAGAGGAGAAAAATGGAACGGATACTGACTGACATTCTCAATAATCTCGCTACCGGGAGTTGGCTCATTGCTTTGATCTGGGCTGGGATCTTAACCATCGGCATCGGCGGGCTTTATTGCACTTGTTTCGTTAAGGTTCCTGCCAACCAGATTGCGGTGGTCTATGATCAAAAACGAGATGAATTTTCCGGATTTTTGCAACCGGGACGTTACTTGCTAATTCCGGGTGTTGAGAAAGTTTCGGGCTGGATTTCAACTGCGCAAAATTCGGCTACTGGCACTTGCCAGGTCCGCACCGTTGATGGTCAGCTGGTTTCTTTAGCCTGGATGATCCACTACAGCCTGGACCCCACCGCGATCGGTCCCGGTTTACGCCCCGCGATGGCGCCTATCTTAACCTCCGATCCGCTCAAAATGGTCCGATCTTATATCAATGTTTGCCTGCAAAAAGAAGCTGAGCGGCTCACCTGGCACAACCTGCGACAAGGGAACCTGCACCAGCGCCTCAAATGTCAGGCCGCCAACAAAGTCGCGGGATGTTTAGGCCTATATGGTATTCGGGTTGACAAAATTGCAGTAAAAACGATCCGCCGAATGAATATCATTCCCGGTAAAGTGGCACCGCAACCACCGGTGGCAGCCAACGCCACTGATCCCGAAAAAGAACAGCCGACACCGCGCCTTGATGCTGATCAGAATGAGGCCAACGCCTATTATGAATCGATGGCCCGGGAAGTCAGTTGCCAGATCAATAATCAACCTGATTCTGCTCTGGGTAAACTGGTAATCTGATCCAGTTTATCCGCTAGAACATCCCCGAGGAATGCCTTCCCCTCGGGGATGTTTTTGATTTTTGAATGCGCGGCACCTCTTGCCGGGGCTATGCCTAAAAGTAGACTTTCCTTGTCGGAATATTGGTTTACGAGTAAAATAGAAACAAGTGTTCTATTCAAGAGATGGGAACCCGGTTTCAGCGAGAAACCGGGTTCCTGGATAATCTTTCTCAGGGGCTAGCCATGTCCTTAGATTTTCAACAAGTCAGACGTCAGGTGATCGAAATGGGGGAGCAAGCGCCCAGTCGAGCCAAAGCGCTCCGCGAAAAACGCCAGGAAGCCCAGGCTGTACTCGCTGAATATGCGACCGAAATGAGCGCGCTGCAAGCTAAAGTTGAGTCTGCAATTAGTGCGAATTCCAATCTCCGCTGCGCGATCCCTACCAATGAGTCCCTCAGTTTTCGGGGTTCAACGCCCCCGTCCCCAGACCAGGTCACCATTTTGGCTGCCGATGGTTCCCAGATCAACCCCGATCGCCATGCCGCCGTCGATTATTGTTTGGTTAATGTTGGTGCTATCCAAATGCAGCCTGGGGATCCTGCTCCACCCATCACCGAAGTTCGGACCCAATTGTATTTCGATGAGCAGATGTATACGGCCACCGGACGTCTCACTGAGCGCATGGTGGCCTTGCTGCGGGATTTACGGGAGCGAGTTTTGCTGGCCGATTTGGCCCAAAATGTCGATCCCCCCTTGATCACGTTAACCGATGGTCCCTTGGAATTGTGGGTGGGCCGCGAAGGTGATCTCGAAGCCCGCGAATTCGAGCGGAAATTCAAAGATTATCTGCACGCCTTACGGGTGTTGCATAATAGCGGCGCTTCCACCGCCGGTTACATCGACCGGCCGCGCGGTGATCTACTCGTCCGTTTACTCGAAATTGCCAAACTTCCCCAGGATCAACTTGACTGGGCGGGGCGCGACTATCGCCCGTTTTTAGGGGTGACCGATGCCGATTTGTTTCTGAATTTCCTCGGTCCCGGCGAACGTTCCGCAATATTCCAAATTCAATCCCGCAATGCCCACCAGTACACTGCCGAGTTGGCCCTGCACTTCTTCTATCTCAATGTTGGGCGGGATGCCGATCATCCTTACCCGGTGCGGGTTGAGATTCCGGCCTGGGTCGCGGCTAATTCAACAATGCTCAACGACTTGCATGCCGTTCTCATTGACCAGTGTAGGATTCTCGGCACTCGCACCTATCCCTACCTGTTACATCGTTCCCATGAAGTCGCGGTTGTCACCCAAGATGAAAAACGCCAAGTTGAGAACATGATCGCCCTGGAAATGCGCCGCCGAAACATCCCTATCGATGAGGGCTCCCATAAGCAAGCGACGAAAGACCTGACTGGCCGTACGAGGAGGTCATCATGACCGATATGTTAGCCCGGCTGTATAATTTACCTCCGGTTCACCCCTTAATTACAAAACTTGACAAAGAAGAGATCGTAATTCGCCGACCACATCCGGCCGAATCGAAGATCATCACATCCTGGGTTCGCCACCATTTCAGTGAACGTTGGGCCGGTGAATGCCGGGGGGCGATCGAACATCGTCCGCCTGCCAGTTATATTGCCACTGAATTGCAACCGATCACCGAACCATCTGATGATCCCTACAACTTGCCCCCTGAAAAGTTGATCGGTTTTGCCTGTTACGATATAGTTGCCAAAGGAATGTTTGGGCCCGTCGGGGTCCTCCCCGAGTATCGCGGGCGGCAAATTGGTAAGGTACTTTTGCTTGCCTGTCTGCACGCGATGGCCGACGATGGCTATGGTTACGCGGTAATTCCCTGGGTGACTTCGACCGAATTCTATGAAAAGACTGTTGATGCCACTGTAATCGCTGATTCTCAACCAGGGGTCTTCCGCGGACCCCTGTTAGGAACTGACGAAGGAAATTGATATGACTGATCGCTTTGAAATTGGCCGTTTGCTCCGGGCTGGCACTACCGGATTTGTAGTGGGGTGCCGCGTTTCCCAAATCGATTCTCCCTTATTTGGTGGTTTGGTTCGGGCCCCCCTCGGAGATGACTACCAGGTTTATGGCATTATCCACGACATCCACATTGATGATGATGGCATCGTCCGCCAACTGGTTACCGCCGACAACGTTGATGATGCCGTCATCGCCGACAACCGCGTCAATCGCAATGTTCCGGTCGAAATCAGCGTTCTGACCGTTGGGTATCAGGAGAATGGGATAATTAAACATTTGTTACCCCCCCGTCCCCCACTCAGTTTAGATGTCATTTATCAGTGTGGTGGTGAAGAACTTCGGTCGTTCACATCTGCTGGCCGTTTTGGTTATTTCCGGCATATTTTACGGTCGAAAGAAGCCCCTATTGGCGAATTATTAGCCGCCCACTTAGAACAAGCCAACGCGGCGCATTTAGAGAATAAAAATCCCGAGTGGAATCAAACAGCAACTCAAGAATTAATCACCTTACTTCGTGATGACTACCATACCCTAATGGCTGTTTTAGGGGCACTTGGAGACGCGATAACTTTGTGAACCTTAGTGTTCTTTGTGGTTTATATCGAGGCAATTATGGAAAATCGTAAATCAATCGGCTATATCGTGGGGGGCGGACTAAAAGAAAGTTTTCGCGTTCGCCTGGAAGTCCCTGCCAATGAAGTTCAAGAAGGCGCGTTTGTTGTAGTGCAAAATTTGCCCTGGCATTTTTATGGCCTGGTGACAGATATTCAACTCGGGGCCACCGATCCGCGGTTTGCCGACGAGCAAAGTGCAGACCGGTTTCCCCCTGAAATTGCCCAGATGCTCCATGGTCAAACGCTCTACACCAATTTAGAAGTCCTCCCGGCTCTGATGTACGATATTGGGCCCGATCCAGCTACCCCCGAGTATCGCCGCTGGATTTCTGTCATCGATGCGGGGTTGCGAGATGCGCCGCGGCCGCTGCCCGTTAAAACCGTACCGCCCCACCATTCCAAAGTCTCTCTGGCCAACGAGGGCGATATCGCCGAAATCTTTGGTAAAGATGAAAAAGGCAATTTCGTCATCGGTGAAACTCGCGAGCAAGGTCATCCAGTCCGCATTAATTTGGCCAAATTCGTCCAGCGTTCCTCGGGTATTTTTGGGGCCACCGGGACTGGAAAATCTTTCCTGACTCGTCTCGTTCTGGCTGGGTTGATCCACTACAACGCGGCTTCGATTTTGGTCTTCGATATGCACAACGAATACGGCCTGGATGATACGGCTTCCGACACGGGTGAGCGCGTGATTGGGTTGAAAACCAAATTCTCATCCCGCGTCCGGGTGGTCGGATTGGGCGGCGGCAGCCAGATTCGGGGCCAAATCCCCGATTTCAACCTCGAAATCGCCATGAAAGATATTCGTCCCGCGGATGTTGAGCTTTTAGCGCGCGAATTAAATCTGCGCGATACCACTTCCACGACTTTGGATGCCCTGGTCAACTCTTTTGGCCCCGAGAACTGGTTCCAAACTTTCCGAGAAATGAAAGTCGGCTCATTCATCGAAGGGGATGATGGTAAGCGCATCCCGGCCCCTGATAGTGTGGCCGCCTGGGCCAATAGCGAGGGCGTCAATACTATGGCAGCCGAGGGCTTGCATAACAAACTCCGGCGGCTGTTCAACAAATCTTACATCGTTGATAAACCCGCCAGCGATGGGATCAGTGAGATCATAAAGGCACTGGATGCCGGGCAGCATGTGGTTTTGTCCTTTGGTAAATTCGAGAGCGACCTCGATTATTTGCTGGTAGCCAATTTGCTCAGTCGCCATATTCGCGACACCTGGGAGTCCCGCACGAACGAGTTCCGCACCTCGGGTCAGAATGAACCGCGGCAGCTGATTGTGGTGGTCGAAGAGGCCCATAAATTACTCAACCGCGAGATGGCTTCCCAAACTACCTTCAGTACTATCGCCCGTGAGATGCGCAAATACTATGTGACTCTGCTTATCATAGACCAGCGGCCCTCCCAAATCTACGATGAAGTCATGTCGCAATTGGGCACCCGCATTTCCGGTTGGTTGGGCGATGACGACGATATTCGGGCCGTCCTTTCGGGTCTTTCGGGCCGCGAAGCCCTCCGGGGAATGTTGGCCCGGCTGCAACCCAAAGAAGAAGTTTTGCTCTTGGGGTGGGGAGTCCCAATGCCGCTGCCAGTCCGTTCTCGCCGGTATAATGATGATTTCTGGGCTGAACTATTGGGGAAGAAAAAGTCTCAAAAAGAATATGATCCCGACCAGGAGTTACGGGATTTGGGGTTCTAATTTTTAAGAAAAAAAATAAGAACCTCCGCGAATAACGCTATATAAATTAAAATTCGTGTCAATTAGCGTTATTCGCGGTTTGTTGTTAAAATGAATACGCTTTCTCTTTGCATTAAAATATCTCCAAACCATAACTTATGAATAAGCAAATTAAAAAAGCCACCACAGCCCTGGAAAAAAGTGCCCCAGCCGCTCAAGCCAACCCTTATCGGCCGGAGTATCACTTTCTCCCGCCCGCCAATTGGATGAACGACCCCAACGGGACCATTTTCTATAACGGCGAATTTCATCTTTTTTACCAACTCAATCCTTACAAACCGAAATGGGGCCGCATCCATTGGGGGCACGCCAAGAGTAATGATCTGGTTACCTGGGAACACTTACCCCTCGCCCTCGCGCCCGATCCCGGCCCAAAAGAACTCCATTGTTTCTCAGGTTGTTGTGTCATCGCCGATGATGGCACGCCCACTATCTTCTACACCAGCATCAGTGCCAAAAGTTTTGCAGCGGCGGTCAGCCGGCAGGCGGAGCAATGGGTGGCCACCAGCGACGCTGATATGCTCATTTGGAAAAAACACCACGCCAATCCCATCTTGAGTGAGGCCCAGCATCATCCCGAAAATCCACCGCGCCATTGGCGTGATCCTTATATTTGGAAAGAAGGAGAAATCTGGTATATGGTTCTCGGTGGCCAGCAGCCGGGCGAGAAATTTGGGAGCATCTATCTTTATCAATCGGAGGATCTCAAACAGTGGGATTATGTCGGAATTCTTGCTAAAGGCCGCGAAATCGAGTGCAAATCTTGGGAGTGCCCCAATTATTTCCGCCTAGGAGATAATTATGTGCTCCTGGTGGCCCCTTTCCAGCAGGTAATTTATTCAATTGGCGAATTTAAAGATCACCAGCACAGGGGCACCGCATGGTTCACTTTTGATCACGGCAAAGATTTCTATGCCACCAACACCTATGTTGATGACCAGGGCCGCACGATCGTGGTCGGCTGGATTAAAGCGGATGGTAAGGGCGACTGGGCCGGGTGTTTGAGCCTGCCGCGCGTCGTATCCTTGGATGCGGATGACCGGCTAAAAATCCACCCCCTACCTGAACTGGAACAGCTCCGCACCAAACATATCCATCTCCACCGAAAACTCACCGAACCGACAGCCATGGCCGGAACAGCCCCCTATTTTGGGGAATGTGTTGAAATCGTAGCTGAATTTGAGTTAGATGCTGCGGATTCGGTCGGATTTATATTGAGCGATGATGAAGATGAGTACCCGATCCGGTTCGATTTTGAAACCAATACCCTCCAGGCGCTTTCAGAGCAAGCTCAATTGGAATTTAGGGGGGACCCCGGCCAATTGAAACTCCACATCTTCATCGATAAATCCGTGATCGAGATCTTCGTCAATGAGTGCGAAACCTTTACCACTACTTTCCATCCCATTTTAGGTGAAAATAATGCTCTCAAAATCGCCCCCTTCTTTGCCAACGCGCAAGGCACAATTACCCTTGATTTTTGGACGATGAAAAGTGTTTGGTAGCTGGTTAGTACGTTGGATAGTTTGTTAGTTGAATACGATCAAACCAACCAACAAACCAACGAACCAACTATCTCCCGCCCTCAAATCCCCCAATCGCTCCTCCCAATATGTTGTACAATATGAACAATAATTTTCTCGCGAGGAGTTGTTGTCATGCTCGTTTTCATCAGCGATTTACATCTGAAGGATGGTACCTCGGGAACCAGTATCACCCCCGATGCGTTTCGCATTTTTGCCGAACGCCTGAAAGATCAAGCCTACCGGGCCTCTTGGCGGTTTGGGGATTCGGTTTACAAACCGATCGAGCAAATTGACCTGGTTTTATTGGGGGATGTGTTCGACCATATCCGCTCGATAAAGTGGCTTGCAGATGAGAATGGAAATCCCGTGACCATTCGTCCTTGGGATGATCCCCATAGCCCCGAGTTTATTCATAAAGTCCAACAAATTAATGCCGATACCCTGACCCACAACGCTGAGATTTTTCGCGTTTTACGTGAAATGAGTACGGGCCGCCGAATTGAATTACCACCCGCAACCAGTGCCGGTCTGCCCGACCTTGAGACCGATGAGAAAATATCCGTTCAAGTTCGCATCTATATTATGACGGGAAATCACGACTGGATGTTCGCAATTCCGGGGGAACCCTATGATCAAATGCGCCAGACCGTGATCGACGCCATGGGTCTTGCAAATTCTTCCGAGCCATTCCCATATCGGCCTTTCGAGTCTGAAGCGTTAGCCGAAGTATTTGCTCAACATCACGTTTTTGCCCGACACGGGGATGAATTTGATCCGATGAATTATGATGCCGCCCGCGGTCGGGCCGCCTCGTCCTTGGGGGATGCCCTGGCAGTGGAGTTGCTTGACCGGTTTCCCTATGATATTCAACACCAAATGGGAACCGAGTTATCGCCCCAATTTGTAGAAGGCTTGAAAGAATTGGCGAATGTCCGTCCGGCGCTGGTGACCCCCTTGTGGGTGGGGCATCTTATCAATCGCCATACTACTACGCCAGCCCAGGCTGAAGAAGTCAAAAAAACCTGGAATAATCTGGTCAAACGGTTTATCCGTCTTGATCATGTGCGTTCATATGATCGGTTGTTTAAATTCGATACCGTGGATGCGCTTGAAGGGGTCCTTTTCATCTCTAAAGAACTGCCTTTTGAAACTATTAATCGCTTTTTGGGATGGGTAGGTGAAAAACTATATAGTAACAAGGTTTCGATTGCCAAACACGCGTTGCAAGAAACTGCCTTTAAGAACCGTTCAGCCAAATATATCGTTTATGGTCATACTCATTTCCATGAAGTCGTGCCGTTAGACTCAAATTATATTCGGGGCGAACTATATAACCAGTACTACATGAACTCGGGAACCTGGCATTCGTATCATGATCTCACCCTTAAAAACCCCGGCAAACATAAATTTGTTAGGACGAATGTGATGACATACCTAACGTTTTTTAAAGACGATGAGCGTAAACAGCACGCGTTTGAATCCTGGTCGGGGACCTTGGCTGTGCCCGGATTGTGAGGTAAATTGTGGCCGAGATAACCCTGATCCA
Organism: uncultured Anaerolineales bacterium; assembly: GCA_964453155.1. Taxonomy (GTDB): domain Bacteria; phylum Chloroflexota; class Anaerolineae; order Anaerolineales; family UBA11858; genus CAYVQU01. The sequence continues at coordinate 8,520 of CAYVQU010000049.1, forward strand.
GGCAATCGAGAAATTTACCAATTTGGCGCGGCAACTAGATGATTCTGATTTAGACCGGGCCTGGTCTTGGCGGGCCTATGATGAAGGGGTGCGATTCGCATTTTTTCGAACTTATGAAGATTTACGCGGTTTAGCTGCGACTCTGATTACTGAACGCACCACGCGCGGTAAACCCATTACCACCGCGCAACGGGCTTTGGCGCAATATCACGCGGCCTACCGGGACTTGCAAGCGGTATTGATTGGTTTTGAGGATAACTGGGCCGATTTTGCCCCGGCCAAAGGTGAGTGGCCGCCGCGCATCATCCTGGGGCATATTATGGCGGCCGAACGAGAATTTTTTGCTCGCATCTGGCACGCGGTGGAACGTTTTCGTAGTGGGGAAGATGATCCCGTGGCAATGACCTCCGAGGAAGTCGCGGATTTTGTGGGCAGTTACCAAGAATTTGAGCAGATGATGAATCGGTTCTCGGTTCCAGGGATTATGGCTAATTATGACTCTCTCCACAAACGAGTTTTGCGGGAGTTGAACACAATCCGGGGCCTGGAATTGGAGGCGAAATCCCTATGGTGGGAGTAACTCCCCATCACGGTCCAATTGCGGCTGCACCGCTTACACTCACATCTCCGTCAGCATACTGTCCAGCTCGAGAAAGCCCTGGTTGAGATTGACGGTCCACCGACCGAAACCAAACGACTCTTGCGCTTGATTTATGCTGCCCTGGCCGACGTCGACAGCACCATCATCGGTGCCTGGGGATTAGGTAAAGAAAAACGCCTCGAGACCGCGGCAGCGATCAGTCAGCGGACGGATGAGATTGCGGCGGTGTTGAGGGGGGGAGGGGTGAAAGGTTAGGGGTGGCGGGTGGTGAGTTGGGGGTTGATGGCATAAAAAACAGGCGATCATTGACGAACGAACGACTGTTTTTTTGTTTATGTATGAGAAGTAAGCGACTTTTTTGATTCGAGACAAACATCCTGAGCGGAATAGAATGAAGTCGAAGGGTGCGGTTCTTGAAAAACTCGCACCCTTCGACTTATGCTAATCTGCCGGAGCTAATTCACCCGCTAGCTTTGGATTTTCATTTTCGGGTTCATCGGCAACGAAATCGGGGAGTTCCTCTTCGAGTTTGCGAATGCGGGGGTAGCTGAACGCGATCGTTGTTGTGCAAAAAACAAAAATACCTAAGACGATGAATATCAGCCCCGTTCCGCGCCCGGGTCCAGTGCCAATAATTTGGCCCACATTTCCGGCGAGGGCTCCATCTACATTCATCAGCGGTTGGAAAACCTTGTCTACCAAGGGGCCAGCCAGGATAATGGATATCGGTTGGGAGAATTGGGCGATCATCCGTCGGACGGCGAAAACGCGGCCTTGTACGTCGGGTGCGGTTTTGGTTTGCCAGATGGCCTGGCTGGAACCATTGAGAATGGGCATCACAACCATGAACAAGAAGCCTCCTACGCCAATCCACACTAACGAAGGGCGCAGTCCCACAATGCCCCAGAAAAAAGCCATTAAAAATCCAGGGATGAAAATGCCCAAAACCCGGCGTTTGGGACCACCCCAGGCACTCATGACCAGGGTGCCCACTAACATTCCAATCCCCATTAGCGAGAAAGTCATTCCAATTTTATCGGGTTCTGCCAACTCCAACATCATGGGGACGAGTAAGGGTCCGACAAATCCACCCGCAAAATTGGTCGTCGCAAAATAGAGTAGTAATCCCAATAATCCTGGCCGGGCTGTGATGTACTTCCACCCGAATGAGGCTTCTGTTAGTAAAGACCCCTGCCCGGCGCGACCATCGGCTGTGATTTCTGGTTTGGGTACCCGGACCACGAGCAGCGATGACACTGCAAACGCGAAAGTTATAAAATCGATCAAAATGATGCCGTTCAATCCGGTTGTAACAAACAGGGCTCCGGCTGCCACGGGGGAGATCAATTGTGAGATCGCATCGCCAATTTGAACCATCCCACTGGACCGCCCGAGATGTTTTTTGGGTACCAATAAGGTCGTCGCCGCGGAATAAGCTGGCCATTGAAAAGCGCTAAACCCCGCACTGACGGCGGTCGACACGTAGATATGCCAGACTTCTAAGTGCCCACTGGTGAACAATAACCAGATTGCCAGCGTACTCAAACCCGCGCCGGTATCACTCAAAATCATCGCCCAGCGGCGGTCCCAGCGATCGACGAGGGCCCCGGCAATGGGTGTAATCAGCAAGGTGGGCAGGGTATATGATAGGATGTTCATCGCAAATAGGGTGGTCGACCCGGTTTGCTGGTAGATCCAGACCCCCAATGCGAACCCGGTTAGACCCGAGCCAATAGTGGAGATCAATTGACCGACCCAGATGACACTAAATGTTCGTAGTCCGTGGGGAGATGGGGTTTGTGTGCTCATATTTGTCTCACAAATGGTTGGGTGAATCAAAGAATGTAATCTAAAAAAGATCAGGGTTAGGAACTCCGTTCCTCTTTCTCAGGCGTGATGGTAAAACTTGTCAAATTCATTTGAAAGCACAATCCGTCACGCACTTAATCTGCTGGGGCCGGAGCTAAATCATCCGTTGGTGTTTCTTGATCATCCGGGACGATGAAGTACAACCAGGTAGGGATGATGGTGATCGCCGCGGCGATTGCGGTGATGGTGAAAGGGACTTTGGGGGAGAAGGTTTCCCAAAGACGAGCCCCGATGTAGGGCGCGGGGAGGGAGATCAGCCCCAGGCTGCTGCGGAATAACCCGGTAAACGTTCCCAACATTTTTTGGGGCACCACTTTTGATATCAGGGATTGATAGGCTGGGCTCAGGAGACCAACGCCGACCCCGAACACGATCCAGGTGAGTGCGAATCCCCAAAAAGTTGCGACTTGCAGGAAAATCATGAAGGCCACAAAGACGAGACCAAATCCCAAGGAGATTGGGACCCGTTCCCCATACTTATCGACCATTTTCCCAGACAAGATCGGGGTGAACATCATCGCTATCGAGAAAATTGAGCCTAATATCCCAATCTGCTCGACTGAAATCCCGGCCACCTGTTCTAGATAGATGGGCTGCAGCTCACCCGAGAGCCGGAAGGCGATATCCCGCACCCCATCGGTGACGAAAATCCAAGTCAACACCCCACCGCCCAGCACCATCCCAAACATGGTTTTCAGACTGGTTTTTAACGAAGATGCCGAGAGTTTTTGAGGATTGGCCTCGGTCGTCAGGCGTACCGTGGATGCCATCCATATGCGTAAGAGCGCGGCGGTGGCATAAAGCGATCCCGAGACCAGCAACATCATCCTAAATCCATAGCGCCCGGCCAATAACCCGCCCAAGGGCGGGCCAACTACGCCCGTAATCTGGTAGATGGTATCGGTGATTCCGTAAACTTTCCCCCGGTTCTCTTTGGTCGAATTTTCAGCGATGAAAGCGCCAAAACTCGGCCCCACCAGCGCATAGGGAAATTGCAACACACACAGAGCCGCCAGCATCCATTGCCAGGTGGGCGCCAGTAGAACGGCCACAAAGCCTAAAATGCCACCGATGCTGCCGATCGCAATCGCGCGCAGACGGCCAATCGAATCCGAGACCCACCCGCCAAAAATTTGTAAGATCAGAATGACGACTGAGGTGATCGTAAAAACCAGTCCCACCTGGGTTACGCTGGCCCCCAATTCCGTCAGGTAAATGGGCATCAGCAGACCGTACATGGAGCTGGCGATATTGGCCAGTACCATCGCAAACATGAACCATTTCAGGATGGGAGAGAGCAGGGGTTTCTTTTTGGTTGTTTCCATTCAGAATTTCTCCGAGACTTTAAAATCACCACAGAAAGCGCAAAGAGCGCAGAGAAAAAAACAAGATATAAATCTGAGTGCTCTGCGCTCTCTGCGGTTTAGAAATGTCATTCACTACATACCAATTACCGTTTTGAAATTAGTGAAGTTCACTATTCCTGTTTGCTCAATTCATCGCCCGGTCGTAGTTCTTGCTCATAGACTACAAATTCGCGGGTAGCTTCCATCCCGGCCTTTTGGTAGAGGTGGGTCGCACCACTCAGGTTTTGGGTGTCGACTCCTAGGGCTACTCCTTTATAGCTGCGGCGGTGGAATTCGCCGAACGAATGATGCAGGAGGGCCAGGCCCAAACCTTGCCGCCGCCAGGGGCGCCGGACACCAAGAGTATCGACCTCGCCAATCGTGGGGTCAGTGCCTAATGTTGAGCTGCATAACGCGACGCCGGCGACCTCGTCTCCGTCCATCGCCAGGAACCACAGTCCAGGGTCAAAATCGGCATCATTCTCGACTTGGTGCCGAAAACGCTTGATCCGTTCTGGGTCTCCCGAGCGATCGACATGGCCCCAATGGTCGGCGAAAGCTTCATCGGTGACCTTTAGGACAATTTCGAGTTCATCTAATCCTTTGAACGTCCGGATGTGGATATTTTCAGGCCAGGCTGGTTTGGGTGGGGAGCCATTCAATTCAGTCATCATGATCCACGAATAACGGATGGGTTGCAAACCCGCTTTATCCAGTAATTTCACCGAGGGCTCATGTGATGGGCTGGTTTGGATATACAATGAAACTCGGGCATTTTTCGGACAACGATCGATGGCCTGACTGGCGCGCTGCGCTCCCCAGGTGAGTAAATATTGTCCTAGCCCCTGTCCTTCAAAATCTGGGTGTACACAGCCGAAAAAACTGGGATGGATGGGTGGATTTCCCAAATCCATGACTAACCCACTGGCGATGATCTCTTCTTCGGGAGATAAGATCACAATCATTGAATTATCCAGGTCAAAACCAGGGACTGAGAAAATACTCTGAAATTGATCCAGAGAAAATTTGACGATACCCGTCAGGGCATGCCAGTAATCGTTGAATAAGCCCACCAGCGTTTGAAGATCATCCTCGGTCGCGGGTCGCATTGAGAAGCTGGAAGGGATTTGTGCCATGAGAGTCTGCTCCTGTTCAATTTCTGGATCAATTTGGTACGAAAAAGTGAGTGAAAACATGATTTGAAAAATAGGAACACGGTTGCGATGTAAACGAAGTGACGCAACCGTGTTCCTGGATGATCTCAGTCACCCAAAGATGGTTCGGGGGAAACTTCTGCCTGGGTTTTTGCTATCCCGCGCCGATCGGATTCGATATTCATCACGGCGGGGATCAATAAGCCAACCCCGGCCATCAAGATGCAGATGATCCCACCGAGTAAGAACCAGGTTTGGATGCCGACTTTATCGGAGATCGGCCCGGCAATCATCAAGCCGATGGGTGACATTCCCGCGGCCATGCTGCTAAGTAAGCTAAACACTCGGGCTTGCATATCGGGATCGACCGAGGATTGCATTACGGCCATGATGGGGCCGTTGGTGATCGGTTGCATGATGCCGGCGATCAGTATGGCTCCGATTGCCCATAAAATGGAAGTTGCGGCGGCTACTGCGAATCCTAGGATTCCGATGCCGATGCCCGTAAGTCCAAACAGGGTCGTAACCATTTTGTTTTTAAAGCCACCCCAGACCCCCAAGAGTAAACCACCGATAATGACCCCAACTCCGCTGGCTGAATTGACCCAGCCTAGTTCCATTGCGCCACCGCCGAAATAGTCTTTGACCAGGAGTGGGAGGAGAGAGAATGCCGGAGTCAGCAGGAAATTGATCACTACGGCCATGAGGGCGATCATCATTAACCCCGGCCAACCCAGCATATAGCGCAAACCCGCTTTGAAATCCTGCCAGACGGTCGGTTGGGAGGCCGCGGTAACGGTTTGACGCTCAATCCGCTCTGGTTGGGGGATCGCGATGAAAAACAGGGGGATAATCGCAATGAGCGCGGTTACCACATCGATCATCAGAATACCTTGGAGCGGCAATAGCTCTAAGAGGATCGCCCCTAGTGGTGCGGCAATCACGTTTAGGCCACCGTTGAGCATCTGGTTAATCCCTTGGATGCGAGTGAGATGTTCCACCGGGACCATCAAGGAGGTCGAAGCCCCCATCGAATTACCATGGAAACCACCGGCTACCGACCGGACGAACATCACCAGGTAAATGTGCCAGATTTGAACGATGTCGAGGGCAAATAAAATCGCCAGAGCGATGGTCGCAGCCATGATGATGCTGTCGGCGACCAACATGATACGGCGGCGATTCCAGCGGTCTACGAGAGTGCCGACAAAGGGGCCTAACACGACATGGGGAACCAAGCCAACCAGGGATGCAGTTGCCAGGACCGTGGCTGAACTGGTCTCAATGGTCAGGTGCCAGATCAGTGCAAACTGAACCAGTTGGCTGCCAAGTAGTGACAGGGCCTGGCCACCCCAAATTGTAAAGAAAGGAACTTTCCAGGGGCGGTTGTCTTTGATTGAAAATTGGGTTGCCATAGTACACCTCGGATGGAGATTGTTGATTCGCGATTAAAAATCTTTAAATGGTGGTTATGCTTTTCGATGAGATTATACATACATTTGAATAAATGTCAATATCAATATTGAATATATTTATTTTAAAGTAAATGTTTTTGAATAGTAACTTTAGATTTTTTATTTTTCCTAAACTGAAATCCATTTTTTCGATAAGAAGTTCATTCCTTACAACTGCCCTGACAAATACGGTAAAATTCACCCAACACGTTTCACGAATTACGTTTCACACCCCAGGAGTTCACCATGTCGCAAGTTGAACTGTTTGCCGATCCCCCGACCCAATACGAATCGCTTGATCATTTATTGCAATCCATGTGTGCAATGACCGACGATCCCCTGGTCACCGCGGGCACTAACGTCGTCATCAGCCGCGGCAATCCTGAGGCCAAACTCCTGATTGTTGGTGAAGCCCCTGGCCCCCAAGAAAATATTCAGGGTAAACCATTTGTTGGCCGGGCGGGGCAACTCCTCGATAAAATTCTTCAGGCCGTCGATTTTGACCCCGAAACCGATGTCTATATCACCAATTCTGTTTTTAGGATGCCGCCTGGTGAGGGGGGCAAAGCCTTTCGGAAACCCGCTACTCAAGAAATCGAATACTATAAACCGTACGTTTTGGAAATTATTCGTTTGATAGACCCCCAAATCATGCTGCTGACCGGTAACGTGGCCTGCCATTCCATTCTCGGTCAAACCGGGATTACCCGCCTGCGCGGCGAATGGACTCAAATCCAAGGCCGCTGGGTGATGCCAATTTTTCACCCCTCCTACTTGCTCCGCAATCCCGCCCGTCATCCTGGTTCTCCCAAAGCTCAGATGTGGGATGATATTCGAGAGGTCAGGCGGAAATATGATGAATTAGTGGGATAGCTCTAAGAAAAAACTGCGTGAGCGCGGCGAACGCAGAGAGAAAAAATCAGGCTCTGTGGACGCGGCGTGCTTCACATCGTTGCGCGCTACTCAGGATGCTGGATCTCTTGCATCTCAATTGGAGTGTATCGCAGAGTGACATGGAGTTTTTCGGAAGGTAATTCCTTAATCATCACTTAGAAAAGTATTCTCTCAAGAGCGCTGACCAACGCCGCCATATCATCTGCAGCGTTGTAGGCCTGGATCGAAACCCGGATGAGGGGGTGGTCATTCCACCGCATGAGGGGCACCTCAATCCGAAATTCATCCTGCAAGTGCGCTTTTACAGTGTTGACATCGACCTCTGGGAGGCGCACTGAAACCATTTGGCCTAGCCAATCCCCCGAATCGGGTGAAATGGAGTCTAATCCGGTGATGGCGTTGATCTGGTGACGAACTTCTAGCGCCATTTGATGACATCGGACGCGGACCTGCTCCCAATTATGTTCAGCCATGAAGTTAATCGCCGCCGGGATGGATAAAAACGGGGATAAATCGCGCGTCCCCTGCCACTCATGATAATCGATATACTGGATGCCACTCCCGAATCCAGGATCGGTTTCATACCCCCAGCTGACCACCAGTGGATCGAGTTGTTCCTGTATTTCAGGGCGGGCATATAGGAATGAAGTCCCCTTAGGCGCCAGCATCCATTTGTGACAAGCCCCAGTATAAATATCGGCTCCAACAGCCTGTAAGTCGACTGGAATCTGACCCGGCGCATGAGCCCCATCCACAATTGATAAAATACCTGCAGCGCGCGCCCGGTGGCATATTTCCTTGACCGGGAAAATCAGCGCGGTTGGGCTGGTGATATGGCTGATGAAAACTACTTTGGTGCGCGGCGTGATCCCCGTCCAAAACTGCTCAACGAAATCGGCCGGGGTGGTAACCGGTAAAGGAATGGGCTGCTGAATAAACCTGGCCCCGGTTTGCTTGCAGATGTATTGCCAGGTGCGTTCCATCGCCCCATATTCGTGATTGGTGGTCAGTATTTCATCGCCGGGTTGCAAATCCAGGTTACGGACGACCATGTTGATCGCGGTGGTGGGGTTGGGGAAGTAAACCACATCATCGGCCGCGCAATTCAAGTATGCCCCCAGCTTTTGGCGGGCGGTTCGCATCAGTTCGGGCGCGCGCCTCATGAGAAAATCTACTGGTTGATGTTCTAACTCCCGCTGCCAGTTCTGATACGCCTCAAAAACGGGGCGCGGACAAGCCCCAAAAGAGCCGTGGTTTAAAAATATAATACCAGGGTCCAGTAGAAAGTGATCTTGGTGATTGAGAGGCATCTAGCTATCTCCACTAATTTGAAAATCAAATTATTTTGTGCAAATTCCTGGTTTTTTCTCCGCGAACTCCGCGTGCTCTGGTGTTCAATTTCGGTTGCGACTGGCCGCTATGTCATGTGATTTGTCGAGGGACTTACAGTTTTTCAGCCTCAACAATACAGTAAAAGGGTTCAATAGCCAGTTTTTTACCAAATTGAATATATTCTGTCATTTTTAGTCCACATTCTTTCAGGAACGATTCAACGGCCGTTTGGGGATCCTCCGACATATCGATACCAAATTTCGCCGGCTCTCCCATACTTTCGATCAGACTCATGTTTCTTTTAGCGATAAATGAATATTCACCTGAACTGTATGATTTGGAATAAAAGTCTTGCGCGATGACACTTCCGGCTACACATAAATCAGCCATATCCTGTAGTGTTTCTTTAACTAGTTCAGCTTCTAAATATAAGGAAACGCTTTGCCACAGGAACAAGGTTTTTTGGGTTTTGTCAAAACCAGCTTCTACTAGTTTATCCACCCAAGATTCGGTGGCATAATCGACTGGGATATAGGTGATCCAATCATGCTGTAGCCCTGCTTTTTTCATTGTTTCAACTTTAACATTGACGGTATTAGCCTGGTCGAGTTCAAAAACCTTTCGCTTTTTTCCTTGGGTGAAATGCAGCGCGATAAGATCAAAACCAGCTCCAGGAAGGACAATCTGCTCCATTTCATCCACATATTTTTCCATAATCTTGTCAAACGTAACCACGCGACTGCCCGAAATGGCAGCTAAGTTCGCTTCTTCTGGTTCAGCAACTTCTGAAAGTTTGGTTTTAAAGCCAAATAACCGTTGAGAAAGGATAAGCGCGCCCATGATCGTCCACAAACCAAAATGGGATTCACAAGGAAAGTTTTTGGTAAAGGTCACCGAAAATGGGTCCGGTCTGGTGTCCAGATAATGCATGAACCACCGATATTGAAGCGCTTGACCTGCCGAGTAGGAGACCCCCAATTTCTTGCTATTGGCCATTTCTTTGTACATGCCAACAATTAGCCCAATAATTGCTAATGGAATAAAGAGTATTTGAATTGGGATATAGAGAATGACTTGAAAAACCTTAATTACGAACCGCACTATGCCCGGAAGCTGTTTTTTTGTGTTTTTGTCTGTCATCAAATCCTCCCGCAAGTTGTGTTGGACAACTTTACTTGCCTTGGTACATTGTTGGCCTAAATCAGATTGATCTGGAGCAGTTCGATAATCCGGAGATGAAATGTCCGTCCGGTCTCCACTAGGATACAGCTACCTTTGAACCCGTCCGGAAGCATCTCCACCTGCCAACCGCTCAACTTCTGCTACTGTCGCAAGATTGATATCACCCAATATCGAGTGTTTCAAACACGAAGCTGCCACGGCGTATTCGAGCGCTTCTGCGTCAGCCATACCAGTGTGTAAAGCATAGATCAGACCCGCTGCGAAAGAATCACCCCCGCCAACCCGGTCAACGATATCGGTAATATCAAATCGGCGGCTGACGAAGAAATCTGCACCGTTATACAAACAGGCCGACCAACCATTATGGCTGGCACTGTAACTCTCGCGCAGGGTGATGGCTTGATATTTTAAGTTCGGGAAAGTGGCAAACATTTTCTTGGCGAGGGCCTCGTACCGGGCGGAATCGAGTTCGCCACTATGGACGGCCGATTCCCAATCCTCGGCGTCGACGCTGACTCCCAGCGACCGCTGGCAGTCTTCCTCGTTAGCGATCCCCACATCGACAAATTTCACCAGTTTGCCCATCACTTCGGGAGCGGTTTTGCCATATTGCCACAGCTTTTTGCGGAAATTGTAGTCGCACGAAACGGTTACGCCAAACTCCTGGGCTTTTTGTACCGCCGTTAAAGCCAGTTCAGCTGCCGGTTCGCTCAATGCGGGGGTGATGCCAGTAATGTGGAACCAACCGGCAGCACCGAAAATGGCAGCCCAATCAAAATCAGCTACCGTCGCGGTCGAAATTGATGAGTTGGCCCGATCATAAACCACATTCGAAGGCCGTTGATTGGCCCCGGTTTCCAGAAAGTAAATTCCGACCCGCTCACCCTGCCGGGTGATATAGGAAGTGTCCACTCCTAAGGCCCGCAGCGCGCGGTTGGCCGCATCACCGAGGGGATTCGCCGGTAACGCGGTGACAAACGCAGCCTCCAAACCGAAATTGGCCAACGAGGCGGCCACATTGGCCTCCCCACCGCCAAAGGTGGCTTCTAAACTGGGCGATTGGAAGAAACGCTCGAAACCGGGCGATTTCAAGCGGAGCATTACTTCACCGAGAGTCACAATTTTTTTAGGCATTTGGTTTCTCCGATTTGTAACCGCGAATTACACTAATCTTCACGAATATTCATATAGTTTGCCGAAAATTCGCGGAATAAGCGATTTTACATTTAGATTTCTCGAATCTTTTTTACTAACGCTACAGCTTCTTGGGTCAATTGAGTAATCTTTTCGAATTCACCGGCCGCGATCAGCGATTTCTTGACCAACCAACTCCCCCCGCATGCCAGAACTGCGGGGATGGCCAGGTAGTCACCGAGATTTTGGGGGCTAATTCCTCCGGTCGGGATGAACCGAATCCCACCATAGGGGGCCGCGATTGCCTTTAAGGCCGGGATCCCACCCAATGCCTGGGCCGGGAAAAATTTGAGGGCCGTCAACCCATATTTCATAGCCATGTTGATTTCAGTTGGGGTCGCGACACCCGGGAAGATCGGGGTGTCATGTTCCAGGCTGAATTCGACCACGTCCGCGTCGAAACCGGGGGTAACGATGAATTTTGCACCATTGTCAAGTGCTTGTTGGGCCTGTTCAACGGTTAAGACCGTCCCGGCGCCGACTAGCAAATCAGGGAAATTTTCAGCCATAGTCCGAATACTCTCCGCGGCCGCGGCGGTGCGGAAGGTGATCTCGGCGCAAGCTAGTCCGCCAGCGAGGAGGGCCGCGCCGAGGCCCGTGGCATCTTTAGCATCTTCAATAGCAACAACGGGCACAACTCCAAGTTGAGCAATTTTTTCCTTGATGGAAGTCATATTTTTCCTTTGGGATTCATTAAGTAGTCTGTCTCATAACAAATTAGATTAACGTCATTGCGAACCCCACAGGGGTGAAGCAATCTGAATCAATTCTAGCTACGTTAGCTTATTTACGAGACGGATTAATTAAGTATTTATCGGAAAGTGTCTGAAATTAACGTCACTGCGAGCGGAGCGAAGCAGTCTGAATGCCGGTCTAGTAGATTGCTTCGTCGGCTCCGCCTCCTCGCAATGACGTAATTAAAATACTTTCCGGAGTCCACTTATGTTAAATCCGATTGATTCTAGCATATTTAGGGCGGTAGCTTTATAATTTCGCCGTCAAATATTGCCCCATTTTCTTTTTTATCCGATAGCGATTTCACCTTAAAAAATACGATGAACACTGTGCCAAACTTCAAGCTTACCTCAGAATTTGTTGCTCAAATAGAACAAGAATTAACTGCCAATATTCTCCCATTCTGGCTAAACCAAACGAAGGATCCCGTCAATGGAGGCTTCTTTGGGGCTGTTTCCAATAGTCTTCAGGTTGACAATACAATTCCTCGCACGGCGATTCTGTGCGCCCGTATTTTGTGGACTTTTTCGGCCGCATACCGCAAAAATGGGCATCCAGAGTACCTCGCAATGGCCCAGTACGCGCACCAATATCTGACCCAAGTTTTTTGGGATACGGAGCACGGCGGACTGTACTGGTCGGTGGATGCTCAGGGCAATCCAGCTTTAGACCGCAAACATCATTATGTCCAGGCTTTTGGGATTTATGGATTGACTGAATACTACCGCGTTACCCAAGATGACCTCAGCCTAAAGCTAGCTCAGGAATTATTTCAGCTTTTGGAGGCCCATGCTTTTGATCCGGTGCACGGCGGCTATATCGAAGGTAGTTGTCGTTCTTGGGGTTCACTAGCCGACATGCGGCTCAGCGATAAAGAGATTAACTGTCGTAAAACGATGAATACCATGCTCCATATTTTGGAAGCTTATACGAATCTGCTGAGAGTTTGGGATAATCCCCACCTCAAGACTCAGCACCGGGCTCTGATCGAAATCTTTTTGACCAAAATTATCAACCCGGACAATCATCATTTCCGCCTCTTTTTTGATGATGGCTGGCAATCACTGGATGATCATATCTCCTACGGTCATGACATTGAGGGGAGTTGGCTGCTGGTGGAGGCCGCTCAAGTGCAGGCTGATTCTGGTCTATTAAACCGAGTGGAAAATAAGGCCACCCAAATGGCTGCGGCCGTTTATGCTAACGGGTTGGATCAAGATGGGAGCCTGTTTTATGAGGGTGATCCCTCCGGCCTGACGAATTCAAATAAATCCTGGTGGGTGCAAGCCGAGGCGATGGTGGGGTTTTACAATGCGTTCCAACTCACCGGGGATGAAAAATATTTACTCGCGGTCCAACAGCTCTGGACTTATATTCAAAATTATTTGGTTGATCCGATCTATGGCGGTTGGATCAAAGCGCGCCGTCGAGATGGAACCATCGTTGCGAGTACGCCAAAAACCGGACCCTGGGAGTGTCCTTACCACCATAGTCGAGCCTGTTTGGAAATGTTGGATCGGATCGAGTTGTAACCGAATGGCGGGATGCCGATTTTTGGTTAATATTCTCCCCAAACGGTGACCCGATTGCGGCCGGATTCTTTGGAATGATAAAGAGCCTGGTCGGCCTGATCGATGAGAGTCTTCAAATCGGTGGCTTCTTCATTATCCCAACTCGATACTCCTAGACTGATGGTCGTAGTTAGATTGATTTGTCCATCCGTCAAGTTTGTGGTGGCGACTTGTTCTCGCAAGCGTTCGGCCGCGTTGTAGGCGGCCGCGATGGTTGAATCTGGCATCAGGATAATAAATTCTTCACCCCCATACCGGGCTAGAATGTCAACGCTGCGGATCGCATCCTGGCACAGAGCAGCCAGGTTGGCAAGGACCTGATCGCCGACGAGATGGCCGTGGGTATCGTTGACCTGTTTGAAATGGTCAATGTCGAATAGGATCAGGGACAAGGGCGTCGTATAGCGTTTGCTGCGTTCGAGTTCTTCTTCAGATCGTTCGAAGAAGAAACGACGATTATAAATATTCGTCAGCGGGTCGACGGTTGCCATCCGTTCTAACTCGGCCTCGTATTCCTTGCGACGGGCAATCTCATTTTCGAGATCGACGATCAATTTACGGATGGCTAGATGAGTGGCAACCCGCGCCAAGACTTCTTGCTCCTGAAAAGGCTTCGTGACATAGTCGGCACCTCCGATTTCGAAGGCTTTGACTTTATCCAACACATCATCCAGCGCCGAGATGAAAATCACGGGGATCGCGTGGGTTCGTTCGTCAGCTTTCAACCGCCGGCAGACTTCATAACCGTCCATTTCCGGCATCATAATATCCAGGAGAATTAAATCCGGGAGACTTCTCTCGACGGAGGCTAAGGCCCGGTTCCCATTAGGCATCGGGCGGGTTTTGTAGCCATGGTTCACTAATATTTCATTTAGTAGATGCAAATTGGCCGGGGTGTCATCTACAATCAGAATACTGGCTTTTTTATCTGTCATGATTCATCCTTATCTGGGGGCAAACTGAAATAGAACCGGCACCCCTTTCCGGGCAACCCAGCACTTTCGACTCCGGCCTCGCCGCCCAGTTTTTTGGTAATCCGCTTGACGATGGATAGACCTAAACCATGGCCACTGAAGCGGACCTCATCCAGGTGGGTGAATTCTGTAAACAAAACTGCTTGTTGCTCTGGCGTGAGGCCCGTGCCGTTATCCTGGATCCAAAAGCGGATCATGCCATTAGCGATGATTTCAGAGCCAAACTGCAAGCGGGGGGGCTGACCGCCGTATTTGAGCCCATTGGTAATATAGTTAACCCAAATTTCCTCAATCCATGGGGCATATCCACGCGCGTAATCCCATTTTTCGGGTAATGAAATCTCACCGGCGTGCTGTTCAATCGTCAATGCCAGATTTCGCAGGACCTCATCCATCAGCCGGGCCATATCAATGGGCTCCGATTTTACATCTTCTTGCCGGATTTTCGAGAGCTGCAATAACTCATTGATAATGCGATCCATTCGGGCCCCATTGCGGGTGATGCCGGTGAGACAGGTTTGCAAATATTCATCAGGCATCTCTTCCAGGGCGGCTGCCAACATGCTGCCATACCCGGTGATCGAACTGAGCGGATTCTTGAGATCGTGGGCCACAACCCGGGCAAATGCATCTAGTTCTTGATTGCGCTCTGCTAATAAAGTGTTCTGCACTTGAATTTCCCGCACCATTTGGTGCATGGCCATATGGGTTTTTACCCGGGCATACACTTCAACTTCGTCATAGGGCTTCGTGATGTAATCGACTGCCCCGCAATCAAATGCTTTAACTTTATCGAAAACATCATCCAAAACACTGATGAAGATCACCGGAATTTCACGAGTGTGTTCCTGAGATTTTAGTCGCTGACAGACTTCATAACCATCCATATCCGGCATCATGATATCTAGCAGGATCAAGTCCGGGATACTCTTTTCCACGGAGGCCAGGGCGCGGGGACCGTTCGGCATCAGACGCGTTTTATAACCCCGCCGCTGCAATAATTCAGCTAAGAGATGCAGGTTGGCTGGCTCATCATCGACCAATAAAATTGAGCCGAAATCATTCATCTAATTCTTCTCCTGGACTCGAAGCGGTTTTTTCGATTAGACGCATGAGAACATCATATTCAAAATTGTCCACTAGGCGATTTAGTCCTGCGGCCAGATTTTCATCTTGCACCCTAATCTCTTCCAGGATTTGGGCAATAATTTCCATATCGCCTAACTCGATGGCATCCGCGAATCGCATGCGCAGCTCTTTGGGCAAAGATGCCAAATCCTCCGGTTTCAGAACGCGCCGGGATTCGGTGTCAATTGGTTCTTGGGATTCAGCGTAGATAAAGCGGACCCCCAGATGTTTATGCGCCAATTCAAATAACTCATCTTCTTTAAAGGGTTTGCGTAAAAACGCGTCGCAGCCAGATTGCATCACAACCGTCCGGCCTTCTTCAAACGAACTGGCCGACACCGCAATGACCGGGGTATGCTGGCCGCGGTTCGTCGCTTTGATAGTTTGGGTCGCCTCGTAACCGTCCATCACCGGCATTCGCATGTCCATCCAGACGATATCGGGTTCCCACGCATCCCAAATTTCAAGGGCCTCTTGACCATTTTCGGCCTGGCGTAATCGGAACCCGAAGGGATTCAACAGGGAGACCATGAGTTTGCGGTTATCGGCTTTGTCGTCAACAATCAGCATCTTATACCGCGGCTGGCCGGGCTCCAGACCAACCACTCGCCGGGTAACGCGCACCGTATCCACCTCGGCGGCAGATACGACCTGGATGCGGATATCAAATGAGAAAGTTGTTCCGGCGCCAATCTGGCTGCTGACGGTCAGATCACCAGCCATCATGCGCACGAATTTGCGGCTGATCGGCAGCCCCAAACCAGTGCCTTCTTTGGAGTGGCGACCTGCTGCGGTTTGTACGAATGCTTCGAAAAGGTCATCCAGCTCTTCGGGGTGAATCCCCTGACCCGTATCAGCGACATCAAACCTGATCTGGTTTTCAGATTCAGACTTGACAATAAGCGACACGCCTCCGGTCTCTGTAAACTTGAGAGCATTGCCCAACAGGTTAATCAGTACCTGGCGTAATTTGAGTTCATCGGAGCGAATGAATTGTGGGACAGTAGCTTCACATTCAAAGTGCAGTTGGAGTTTTTTCTCGTTGGCTTTGAACGTAAACATATTCTGAATATCATCCAGCATCCGATAGAGATCAAAGTTCGCTTCGTCCAAGGTCGTCCGCCCAGCCTCAATCTTGGTTAGTGCCAAAACTTGGTTTATCAATGACAACAGATGTTCGCCACTGCGATTGATGATGTTGGCCTCATCCCGGTGCTGGGGGGGCAGGGTTGGGCTGCGGGCGATGATTTGGGAAAACCCAATGATGGCATTTAACGGGGTTCGTAATTCGTGACTCATATTGGCCAGGAAGGTACTCTTGGCTTCGTTGGCGACCTCAGCCGCACTTTGTGCTTCCAAGGCTTTTTCCTTCGCGACCTGAAGTTCCCGGTTGGATTCGGCTAAGTCATGGGTACGAGCGGTGACTTCGGCTTCCAATTCACGGTTGCGCCGCCGGATGGTGCTGACCCGCCAGCGAACACCACCAATGACCATGCCGACCAAGGTGAACCCGGCCAATAGCCGGAACCACAATGTCTCCCAATAAGGCGGCCGGACAAAAATATTTAGCGCGGCTTCTTGGTCGCTCCAAACGCCGTCATGGTTGCTGCCGCGCACCCGGAGGACATAGTCCCCGGGGGGGAGAAAGGAATAGGCCGCGAACCGATGGGAACTATCTACGTCTCGCCAACCATCACTGTCGTCACCAAAATCATCTTCGGTATCGGCGCTAAAACCAAACCATTCACCCCCCGCTGATTCGAGTTTATATTGGTAGCGATTTTTCAGCGGGTTGACATAATCCAGGACCGCAAACTCAAAGATCAGATTTTCGTGATCCCAATCTAAGGCAATGCTTTTCGTTTCCCAGATTGGCGCTGTCAAAAGGATATTTTGGTCATCGCCAATGGTTTCATTGACACCCACAGATTGATTGGCCGATTGCAGGTCCGTGAATACGACCGGGGGGTGAAAATCGCTGGCAATGATTTGTTCTGGATAGAAACTGGTTATTCCGACCTCCGAACCAAAGAATAATTCCCCATCCGGGGCCGCGAATTGGGCATTGCGATTAAAGAAACTACTTACCAGTCCATCGGTGGTGTCGTAACTTCTGATTTTAATCGGGTCATCATTGGGGTTGAAGGTGGCTAATCCCCGACTGGTGCTGATCCATAGATTTCCATTTTTATCCGGTAGAACTCCCTGGACGTTGCTGCTCGGCAAGCCATCGCGTTCCATGTATTGGGTAAAAATTTCGGTGGAGCGCTCCAGGTGGTTCAAACCCTCAGTGGTTGCGATCCACAAATCCCCGGTGTGGTCCTCAAAGATGGCATTGAAACGTCCCCGCCCCAGGGTGGCGGTATCGTCAGGCTGATGTTTATATTCCTTGGTTTGCCCGGTTGCCGGATCAATATTGATGAGCCGTGCAGTCCCAGCGCCAATCCACACGGTTTCCAGATGGTCCACCATGAGGAGGGCCCAATCTGCATTACCAGCTGAGATTTCAATTTGGAAGTAATCGGTGACAAATTGCTCCGCCTGAATATCAAACTGATAAAGGCCATTGCGGCTCACCAACCAGATATTTTCATCCCCATCCACGGCCATATCACTAAAAATCGGTGGATTTGGAGAACCTATTTCAAGCGGAAATGATTTAACCTGACCCGAGGATTCATCCAGACGATAAAGCCCGGTTCGCAAACCGATCCATATGAACTGATTTTCATCCCGGTGGAGGCCCAAAATATGTTGGTGGCCCGGAGGCTTATTCTCTCCCAAGTCGATTGAAAAATGGTTGATTTCACCGCTATTCCGATCGAGGCGATTCAATACCAGGTGGGTACCCAACCAGACAATGCCAGCCTCATCTACAAATACCCGCTCGACCGATTCACCTGCCAGACTATTTTCACTATCCAAAATCCCTTTGCGATAATTAGAAAACCGGGTATGTTGTGGGGCTTGAAGATAGAGACCCGAATCAACAGAACCAATCCAAATCATGCCACTGACATCCTGGAACAGGACATTGCTCCAACTACTGCGTAATCCATCAGGGTTGACCAGATCACTGTAAAAGGTGTGAACAAATTGCCCGTTCTGTGGGTCAAACACAGCAATATTGGGCGGGGCGGCCAGCCACAATAAGCCCTCCTCAGTAGCCATAATGGCTGTCATCGGACGAGCAACGAACTGGGTGAAGAATTCGGCCTCGACATTAAACTGGTAAAGACCCTCCTCGGATGTTACCCACAAATTATCATCTGCATCGACCAGCACCTCATCAAAACGCAGGATAGCACCTGGCGAAGAGGTGATTTCAGTTTGGCCGAAGGCGGGTTGGTAACGGATAAATTTTTCCGTCGCAGGGGTAAACTTGATCAATCCGTGGGCTGCCAGCCAAATATTGCCATGCCGATCCACCGCGATGTCATCGACACTCCCAAAATTTTTGGCACCCACCCCCTGATCATCCACCAGATATTGGGTGATGGTCTCGGTCTGCGGGTCATATTTGTTCACCCCAATCGCAGTGCCGATCCAAATATTGCCAGCCTGATCTTCAGCCAGTGAACGACAATCCGGGCTGTTAATACTGAGGGCGCCGTGGGGATTAAGGGTGATAAAAGAAAAAATATTGTGGCTGGGGTCATAACGACTAACCCCACCTCCCGAAGTGGCCACCCAAATATTTCCCTGGCGATCTTCCAGTAAGTCGGTCACCTGATTGCTGCTCAGACTGTTTGGATTTCCCGGTTCGTGCTTGAAGGCTAGAAATTGGTAGCCATCAAAACGATTGAGACCTTCATTGGTGCCGATCCACATGAACCCATGGCGGTCTTGTAAGATGGCTGTAATTTCATTATGCAGCAGGCCATCATCCGTGGTCAGATTTTGGAAATAAACGGTCGGCGCGGCACCGGTTGGCTCAATGGGTGGATCGGTTACAGCCTGGGCCAGAGCAGATTGAGGTGTCCGGGTGAATAAAAGCAAACCGAATAAGATAAATAGCCAGATTTTTTTCATATTTTTCAACGCGGGTACGACGGCACTTAAACGTGGTCAGTATTTTTAACCGCTAATCTACGCTAATTTTCACGAATTTTTTGCAAATTCAAGTCGTTTTTTCATAATTTTAGCGCCGATTAGCGAAAATTCGCGGTTAATTTTAAGTTTTTCTAGCCTCCACGGGTAAGTGCCGTGCTACCTCAACGCGGATGAGTGGGAGAAAGTCAAAACACCAGTAAAGATCATTATTTAGGGTTGGTCGCCAGCAGGAGGTGCTCCCGCTCCCGGGCCACCGGCGAGTATGCATGCCAGACCTCTAGGGACTTCCTGACAAGTTCCATCTTTCAACCCATTCGGGGTCTCTGCCGTACAATCATCTCCTGACACCAGATTTTCACAGGCCTCGAAGGCTTCTGGGGGCAAACCGCCGGATTGGGGAAGATCTGTTGGGTTGGATTCTTCAGTGCTCCCTAGGTTTTCACCACCCGTTGGTGCTGATTGCGATTGATTACCAATCGGAGGTGTCTCCCCAACGGATACAACCGGAATGAGTCTATCTTCGATAAGAACTTCTTTGATAATCGTTTCTGGGGTGGTGTTAGTATCAGCGCTTGCTTCCAGGGTAGGTGTTGGGCTCCGGTCACAGGCAACCAGGAATATTCCACTTAGCAAAATTAATATGAGGGTAAATCGTTTGGGCATTTAATATTTCCTTGGCAACGCACGGGTGACTAAGTTATACCATTGCAATTCAGGCGTAAGTCACCAAAATTACAAACTAGTATCTCCTAACCATTTATGAAGGTTAACCCCAAAATGGGTGAGCCGCTGCGATGATATCACTACAATATTCAGAAGGTGTTTAGATGTTTTGTGAATTTCGTTTAGGTTTCAGGTTCAGTAAGAAAAATTCCCCCATACCATTTTAGAAAGTAAAAATTGCCTCAGATTTTGGGTATCAAGCGTCTGTAACTCGCCGCCCCTCCAAAAAACAAGTCACGTGATTTTCTAAATTCAGGGGGGACACCGCCACATTGATCATGGCTTTACGCATCATGCTGTCGTAAATTAGGGGACCAAGTAACGCGGCCATGGCGTGCATGGGATGCTCATTGCTTAGAATCCCTTCTGCTTGATATTGTGCTAAAAGTTGACTGATCCCGGTATAGAAATTGAGGGGCGCATTGATCATTTTGGCCAGTTCGGGGTACCGCGGCATCTCGGATAATAGGATGAAAATGAATTGGCCATGTTTCACTGCCGAACCTTGATAAGCCATCACGACGCGAAGTAAATCGGCGGTTATATCGCCAGAATATTGTGTGGCCGTTTCAAAATCTGTCCGCGCAATAACGGATTCAACCGCTTGTTTTACCAGTTGAATTTTGTTCCCATACTTGCGAAACAAAGTCACTTCACTGACATCAGCCGCCTCGGCCATCTGTTTGGTCGTCGCGCCCGCATAGCCGCAGTCACTGACGACTTGCAGCACAGCCGCAAAAATATCTTCATCTTTTACAATTTTGGGCATTGCGCGCTCCTCTATCCTAAAAAGGACTGCGGTTCCGCGTAGGAACCGCAGTCCTACTTACCCATTCTATCATATGTTAGTGTTGACTTACAATAAGTTATTTGTTATATTATAGTTAGTATTCACTAACAAAAGATTTTTTCATATTACTGGTGTTTATTATGAAACTCATCAATGTCGGACTCGCTCGTACAGGTACTACCTCCCTCAAAGCAGCCTTGGAAAAACTTGGCTATGGCCCCATTTATCATACCTTTGATCTCTTCACCAATTCAGCGCACATGGATATTTGGGAAAACGCTTATGAGGGGGCACCAGTTGATTGGCGCGCATTTTACGCGGACTATGAAGTGGCCGATTGGCCCGCGGGGTTGTTTTGTCGGGAGATCATCACCGCCCACCCGGAAGCAAAAGTCATGGTCACGGTGCGCGACCCTTCAGAGTGGTACGAAAGCATTCACAGCATCTTCAAACAAGGGATGAACATCAATCTGCCGATCCCCATCGTAAAACGGATCAAAAATTTCATTATCAATTACCCTGCGAAGCATCTCTTTCAGGGCCGGATTGATGATCGCGAGTTTATGATCCAATTCTTTCAGGAATATATCGAAAGCGTCAAAGCTTGCGTTCCATCCGATCAGTTATTAGTCTACAGCGTGACTGAAGGTTGGGAACCCTTATGCGAATTTTTGGGGGTTCCCGTACCCACCGAACGCTTCCCGCGGGTTAATACCCGTGGTGGATTTCGAGGGATGGTGCTAAAGGCTCTGTCTGGTTTGCCAAAGTAGAAGGATAAAAAATAATGCCCACGCTCAACAAATTCTTCATTGAAAAAATATTGCATCCCCGTTTGGCGCATATCAAAAGAATTGAAGATGAATTGGCCCAACGACCAGATCAAATTCAACCCTTGGAAGATGCCCCGGTGCGTTTCAACCATCCCGAAAGAGTTGTCCAGAGTGTCATTGATGGTAAGACGGACATGAGCGATATGATGACTTTCGGAACCGCGCCCTTGTTCATTGCCAGCATGTTGGGGGTATTAAAGGCCAATGCTGCCATTGATAAAAACCCGTCGCAACCACGGACGACGATTACCCCCGATGAAATCAAGGAACTTACCGCCTTAGCCAACAGCTTAAAGTGTGAAATTGGTTTCGCCAAGTTAGATCATCTCTATATCTTCAAAGATAAATCAATCTCCTTCGATAACAGCATTGTGTTGGCCATGGAAATGGAGGCCGACGCGATGGCAACCGCCCCGTCATATGACGCCAACCTCGAAGTTCAAAAAATCTATAAAGATTTGGGAGTCGCCGGAAATAAAATCGCGGCTTGGCTGCGTAAAAAGGGCTTTGCCTGTCACGCTGTTCCCCCACGTAACGGGCTGACCCTGCACCCGCCGATGGCAGTCAAAGCAGGTTTGGGTGGCTTTGGCCTGCATGGTTTGTGCATCACCAAAGCCTTTGGCCCGCGTATTCGGGTCTCAGCCGTGCATACCAACATCACCAACTTGCCCTTCTACGCGGGTCATGACCATGATTGGATTACCGATTATTGCCAGAAATGTAAATTGTGTATCGATGCCTGCCCCGGCGAGGCGTTTTTTGATCCCCCCATTCCGAAAGAAAACGGAATCGTTACGCACGTAGATCAAGAAAAATGCTTCCCTTTCTTTGCTGAAAACCATGGTTGTGCGGTGTGCATTTCAATTTGTCCTTTTAGCAAGGTGGATTATGATAAGTTAAAAGGGAAAACAGGTGAAAAGGTAATTGGTGAGTTGCGCGCCTCTCTGTCTACAGTTTAGCAATTAGAGATGTTCCCAATTTAAGCTGCTGGATTTTTGTACGTGGATTTTTCGGATGATACGGATTTTTTTGCATTTTCACGGGATGGTTCAGAAATAAGTAGACAAATAAGTGTCAAAAAGGACATTAACAAAA
>CAYVQU010000050.1:0-31413 GCA_964453155.1 uncultured Anaerolineales bacterium
CTTGGGGTTGGTGTGTGATTTTGTTTCACCCCCGAATCATTGAAAAGATACGATTTTTATAATAAAAAACGCCGCAGTGTTGAAGTGCGGCGTTTTTTGATTGAAAGCTATTGCTGAAATTGCAATTAAGTCGAGGTTACCGGTTGGTTTTGCGGGTTGCGAGTGAAATACTGATAGACCAAGCCGATCAAACTAATCAGAGATATCAGGCCTCGAATACCGGTTATGAGCATAATTAAACTACCAGCAACGCCACCGGCAACGATCAAGCTGTTGGAAACTTTACGCGGCAGCAGTGCTGGTGTGGCCTGAATTTCACGCGCCAGCAACCGAAACCGCAAATTACTAACAAATTGGGGGCGCGGATCAACAGGTTGCAGCGCCGCGGCTAATTGTTGTTCCAATAATTCTAAATCCGCCTCTTCGTGGGGGTCTTTTCTAAATTTGAAAATATTCATATTGCCACCTAATTTTTTACCACCGGAACTGCTACGATTCCAATGGTGCCAGGTCCCAAGTTTGCAGCAATCGCGATGGATAACTCTGAAAATACAATTTGCTTATAATTGAAAACTTTTTTGACGCGCTCCAACAAATCTTGACCCGATTTAGGATCACGAGCATGCAATACGGCAATATCGACCGTCTCGTCACCAATGCGGTCTCGCATTTTGGTAATCACTTTTTCTATGGATCGCCGCCGAGTCCGAACTTTTTCCGACATATCGAGAACGCCATCATGGAGTACAACGACCGGCTTGACATTTAGGACTGAAGCCAGGGCAGCCTGCAATGTTTTTACGCGGCCACTCATGCGGGCGTAGTCGAGGGTATCGAGGGTTAAAATGATTTCAGTTTGTTTGCGAAGCTCGGCCATACACTCCTGGATCTTATCTAAAGAGGCACCCGCCCGTTCCATTTTCCGGGCAATCTGGCACATAAATCCAACTCCGGCTGAGCCATTGCCTGAATCAATCGGGATGATATTAAAATCATTCTTTAATTCTTCAGCTGCCAGCTTGGCCGATGTAAAAGTGCCCGACAATTTGCTAGTAACATGAATAGACAAAATGGTATCGCCGATGTTCGCGACTTTTCGGTAGAATTCACCAAATTGATGGGGGGTCGGTTGAGACGTTTTTGGGATCGTGCCAGTTTCATCTACCAGTCGATAAAATTCTTCATTCGACAAGTCAACCCCCTGATAGAAAGTCTGTTCCCCAAAATGGATATTGATGGGAATTACATTAATATCAAACTCTGTCAACCAATTCGAGGGAATATCCCCAGCGCCATCCATCACTATTCTAAGAGCCATTGTTACTAGCCTCGACCATTTCCGTTATTTTTCAGCGCTTCACGGTGACTATCTTCCCGTAAAGCCAATAATGTGCGGTGATATAAGCTCTTGATTGCACCTTCAGTACGTCCCATAATTTGGCCAATTTGAGCATTGGGCATGTGCTCAACAAACTTAAGGATCAGGAGCTGCTGTCTGTCAGGTGGTAATCGCCGAATCAGGTGCAATAAACTTTCTGATTCCTCGCTTTTCAAAAGCGCCGTTTCAGGAAGATCGCCCCGATAGCGGACGTTAAAACTTTCGTCCAGCGGGATTTCCTTGCGCCGGCTATTATCTCGGTGCCAATTGGCAACCAGGTTATGCGCGATCCGATATAACCAGGCTGATATGGGTAAACCGCGATCCTGGTAGTTACCGATATGCCGCAAGGCCCGGTAAAAAACCCGGGCGGTCAGGTCTTCGGCATCGTGCTGGTTACCGGTTCGATAATAAATATAATTGTAAATGCGTCCGACATAACGCTCATACAGAACACCAAAGGCATCCTGATTCCCATTCGAAGCATAGACCAAAACTTCTTTATCGGATAGTTCTAAATAATCTTCCATTGAAATTGAATGGGATTAACTTAGATAACCCCAGTTCTCTCATATAGTTTCTACTACACCAAGGTAATTACATATCAATTTTGCTATTTTTTGTGAAAGAATTGCGTAGACCGGGTTCGACTTTGCACTGGTTTCTTCCGGCGGCAGTATAACATGAGAGTGATTATCAGGGGAGTTCATATGATATAATACGGCCCCCCGGGGATGATCGGCTTCGACGGAGGAGGCTGGTCCCGGACTGCGAGCCGAGAGGCGCCGACCTCGAAAAATCAGCGCACCACTTTAAGTGCCAACCGCACTAACAGTTATGCTGCTCTCCCCCTCGCTGCCTAGTGCAGTAAGATGGGCCTGATGGCCTAGAGCGCATTGGTCTCCGATGAGGCCACGTCCGGCTCATCACCGCCCTCTGACCGGGGGTGGGCCGGGCGTCACAAAAGTCAGAGTGCCATTAGCCAATGCCGCTACGCTGGTGAAAGAGGAGCTTTCGGGCTTCAGCGGATGGTCACACCTAGGCTTTGGTCGGTTGTAGCCGGTGTGATGACGATAAACAAACGACTACGCTCGTAGACGTGCGCGGAACGAATCTTTCGGACGCGGGTTCGATT
The DNA here is from genome assembly GCA_964453155.1 of uncultured Anaerolineales bacterium. Lineage (GTDB taxonomy): Bacteria > Chloroflexota > Anaerolineae > Anaerolineales > UBA11858 > CAYVQU01. Next base: position 2,514 of record CAYVQU010000050.1, read on the forward strand.
CCCGCCATCTCCACCATATAAAACGGCGACACCAAAAAATGGTGTCGCCGTAATTTTTAATGGATAGGGGAAGAAGAAAATTTTAGAAATCGCTGATAATCAAAACCGGCTCAGTGGGGCGGAAATCCCGCCGGTCTCAGAGTGAGAAGGATCGAACTATCGTCTAATCACGGAAGCCGTAATCATCATTAATCTGATTGATAATTTTTATATCTTCATCTGTTGAATTAGTAAACTCAAAACCGGTATTATAGAAGCGGGGATCAACATCGGGTTTAGTCCAAACGCTTTTGGCTTCGAAAGCGAGCAGCGGCCGATCATACATATCTTCAGGAAGATCCATGCGGAGCTTAAAAACGACATTAATCTCCAAGGGTTCCTCACTAATGATCATCGCGCCCCCGCGGGTCAGGTTGCCTAAATAACCCAATAACTGCCCGGTTTTGCGATCGAAAACTCTGGAATAAAACATAATATGGCGGCGCTTCAATTCTCTGCGTTCTGATTCTTGATCCATTTGAGCCTCCAATATGTGCATAGCGGTTGGTTCTCAATAATACATTGAGAAAGGGTTTCCGCTACGCTTGGGCAGATTCTGGTTTGAACTTGGTTTCTTTCAAAATTTTTTCCAGAATCGCTTAATTTTCCATAATATAAAAGCAAGTATACCTCATTTGTTGGGCGGGAATCTACGTTGATATCTAACCCGAATATCTTATCCTATTTTCAAGGGGTTGACATTCCCAAATAAACTCGTATACTCCCGCTCATGAAAACAAACTACCTCGCCGAATCTCTCCTGCAAAATCCAGAAATTGTGTTAATTGGGGGCGGCATTATGAGTGCCACGCTGGGCATAATGCTCAAAAAAATGAACCCCGACGCCACGATCCAAATCATTGAAAGTTTGCCCGAAGTGGCCCAAGAAAGTTCGTTTGCCTGGAATAACGCGGGGACCGGTCATGCCGCTTTGTGCGAATTAAACTATACTCCCGAATTACCTGACGGCAGCATTGACGTTTCTAAAGCGATCCGGATCACCCAATTGTTTGAAACCAGCAAACATTTTTGGGGATATCTGGTCGCCGCAGGGATTATTCCTGACCCCACGACAATAATTAACAAATGTCCGCATATGAGTTTTGTGCGCGGGCCGAAAAACCAGGAATTTTTACGAAAACGGCATGCGGCTATGACCCAGAATCATTTTTTCAGCAGCATGCAGTTCACAACTGACAAGGCTAAAATCGAAGAATGGGCACCTTTGATCACGCAGGGCCGCTCGGAAGCTGAAACCGTCGCAGCGACTCGTTCGGAGGCCGGCACCGATGTGGACTTTGGTGAGTTAACCACACAGATGATCGCCCATCTGGTCTCTCAGGATGGGGTGGCGTTAGCCTTAAACACAAAGGTAACGAATTTAAGTCGGAGCAAGGCCGGGCAGTGGAAGGTTGCTTTGAGCGGGGGCCAGGCGATCAACACCGATTTTGTTTTCATTGGAGCAGGCGGTGGGGCCTTACCCTTATTGCAGAAGTCGGGGATTTCTGAAGGAAAGGGGTATGGTGGCTTCCCGGTGAGTGGTTTGTTTTTACGTTGCAAAAACGAAGAGATTGCCAGTCAACATCGGGCCAAAGTATATGGGCTGGCGGCGGTTGGGGCCCCCCCCATGTCGGTGCCCCACCTCGATTCCCGCATTATCGGTGGGAATAAATCTTTGCTATTTGGGCCGTATCCCGGATTTTCCCCCAAATATCTCAAATCGGGATCAAACTTGGATTTGTTCACATCAGTCCGATTCGATAATATTCTGCCCCTATTAGCCACTGGCAGAGATAATATTCCCCTTACTTCCTACCTGATCAAGGAAGGTTTTCAAACCCATACCCACCGCTGCCAGTCATTGAAAGATTTCTTTCCCGCAGCTGAAAATGATGATTGGGAATTGTTTGCAGCTGGACAACGGGTTCAAATTATCAAACCCGATCCAGCAACGACGGGGAAACTGCAATTTGGAACCGAAGTTGTCGCGGCTGAGGATGGGTCATTGGCAACCGTGTTAGGGGCTTCGCCGGGGGCCTCCACCGCGACCACCATCATCTTAGAAGTATTGGAAAAGTGTTTCCCCGCTGAAATGGCCTCAGTTGAATGGCAGAATAATCTCAAGGAGATGATTCCGGCTTATCAGATCGACCTGGAAAAAGATCGGGAGGCTTACACCGAATTTGGGTCAGAAGCCAAACGGTTATTGCAACTGTAGCAGTCCAGGCCCGTAATTTCAGACCGTTGCATACTAAAAGGTAACTACTCAGCTACCCTTCGACTACCCGTCGGCAGCATTCTGAGCGGAATGAAAGGCAGTCGAAGAACGCTGCCGACGCTCCGCTCAGGGTGCTTGACCTGAGTAGTTACACTAAAAGTATGGAACGGTCTAGTTTTTCTGGGCTAAAGCCGCCGCAACCGGCAACCCCCACATTTGAAGGGTTTTGGTTTCGACGAGGTGAAAATTCGCCGCTTGTAAGGCAGAACTCAAATAGATGGGGCGGCAATCCACATAATTTGGGAATTTATCATGAGCCCATTCGTACAAACGAACGGCAAATGAAGTTGGCTTACGGACAAGAGAAACAACAACCAAGCGCTGTCCCGGTTTTAGCACCCGGTGACATTCATTCAGTACCATTGGGATCTCGGGGGTGTCGAACAAATCGAGGGTAAAACTCGAAAACACCCCATCAAAAAAATTGTCCGCGTAGGGCAACTGGACGGCATCACCGCAGTGAAGTTCCACGCGGGTGTCTAATCCACTGCGGTCAATCCGGTCTTGGGCCACCTGGTACATCCCAGGTGAAAGGTCAATCCCATACACTTTCCCAGCCGCCCCCACCGCCTGGGCCATGGTTTTTACTCCCCGACCCGTACCGAAACCCACCTCCAATATCTTCTCCCCAGGGGCAGCCTGAAACAGATCAAGCCCAATTTTAACGAATTTCCACTCACTGGTTCCGGCGATAAAATCGTACCATTTACTCAAACGGTTATAACTCACTCTGGCGGCTTCTTTCGACCGGGTTACCCGTTGCATCTCTTCATGTTTTGAAACCATTTAAACACCTCCCGCAGAAAATTTCGAAATTCGCTGTGGGGCGTATTATATTCGAATTAGGGTGTGAATGATTATCAAGTAGTAGCGGCCCCGACCCCTTATTCTGATAGAGATCGTCCCGCCAATCATCGTAATTTACAACTTACAAACCCAAAAACGCCATCTTTGATAGATAGCGTTTTCGGAGTTTAAAAATATTCAATTATCAATTGGCGTTACGCCTCGGGTTCTGAGTGGTTTGTCAGGACCCGGGCACTGGTTGGAAGGGTGTTATTTTACAACCGCACCCAAAAACTGATCGACTGCTGAGCGCAGCATGGGTTCGGGCAGCGCTCCGACCTGAGTGTGGACAACTTTCCCATTCGCGATGAAGAGCATGGTGGGGATGCCCTGGACCTGGTATTTTTGCGCCCAGACGGGGTTATCATCGGTGTTGACTTTGGTAATCAGGACTTTACCGGCGTATTCTTCGGCCAGTTTGTCCAAAATGGGGGCCACCATCCGGCAGGGTCCGCACCAGGGCGCCCAAAAATCAACGACTACGGGCAGTTCCGATTCAATTATAGTTTTCTCAAAAGCGTCATCAGTGACGTGGATTGGTTCGTTAATCATCTTTATCTCCAAGATATTATCTAAGTGTGTTGCGGGTTGTTCTTTTCAATAAGTTGAGTCAGATTTACCGCAACACCTGAGCAAATTTCGGTTTAGTCATCCCTTTCATTTCAAGCACCTTTCCGAAATCTACTTATTGCGCATTTTTTGCATAACCCCGAATTTCAACCAGCGTGATTTGGGGGTTAATTTTTTGATGCTAAAAAATCAAAAAGGTTTCAGTTTTCAGGTTCGAATATCTGATAGGTGGAAGTAATCTGGGCGGTTTCAGCCAACATCGCACTGGCGGAGCAATATTTTTCTTCAGAAAGCTTAATGGCCTGGGAAACAGCTTTATCCGTTAAGCCAATACCCCAAAGAAGATATTCAATCTCAATTTCGGTGTAAACCATCGGGTAGGTATCCGTCCGTTTGGCTCGGACTTTGATGTCGAGATCGACCAAATCAATTTTCTTTTTCTTAAGAATGCTGACAACATCATAACCGGTACAACCGGCCAGCCCCAGGAGCAATAATTCCATGGGAGAAATATTTTTTTCATCTTTCTTGGCGCCCATACGGACGCTGTTCCCCAGATCATTCTTACCTGAAAAAGTCAGGTCTCCTTGCCATTCAGCCACAACTTCATGCCAGTTTGAACTCATTTTTTTTCGTGCCTCCTAAAATTATTTTGTGGAATTGGATCGTTAGCTGCTCAGTAATAACGCTCTCTTCGATATGGGCTCCATGCATTTCCGTCCTACGCAGGATGCTGTCTTTACCACTTTCCACTCCTTCATCCTGAGCTTGTCTAAGGGCCTCTCGCCACCCAAAAAGTATAGCACGTTAAAACGCCATTGTCAGGTATAATCACGGCCATGAAACTTGGCTTCGCCTCCCATCAGGTCAGTGACTATCAAGTAGCAACCCCGGTTTACGAAGGCCCGCTCGATTTATTACTGCAACTCATCGAGCGCGCCGAGTTGGATATTACCCGGCTGGCTTTAGCTCAGGTCACAGACCAATATCTGGTCCATATGAAAGGTTTGGTGGAACAAGACCCGGAGGAAGTCTCTGCTTTTCTAGTGATTGCAGCCAAGTTATTACAGATTAAGTCAGAAGCCTTGCTCCCTCGGCAGCCCGTCCGCGAACCTGGCGAGGAAGACCCGGCAGAATCGCTGGCGCGCCAATTATTAGCCTATAAAAAATACAAAGAAATTGCTGATCAACTCCAAGAGCGAGAAGTTGCTGGATTGCGAACCTATTTACGTCTGGCCGCGCCTCCGAAAATCGAGGCCCAGGTGGACTTGAGCGAATTCACTCTAGCCGACATCGTGACTGCCGCTCGCAACGCCTTTATCGAGGCCGACAATCGCCAGGAGTTGGGGACCGTAGTGGCACCGCCCCGAATCACGATTCGCGAAAAAATTGGGGTGATCGTCACTTCCTTACGGGGAAAGGGTACGACTTCGTTTCGTCAATTACTCGGGAAAAACGGCCGCAGTCGCCTGGAGGTGGTCGTCACCTTCCTGGCCATGCTGGAACTCGTCAAACGCCGCCTGGTCCGTGCCCAACAGGAAGCTTTGTTTGGCGACATCCATCTGGAGGCCTCGGAGACCTGGGACGACGATCTCGATTTTGAGTTGGAGTTTGGGGAATGAGGGTTGAGCGGTGGGTGAGATTGATTAAATCGGGTTGGTTTACCGCTCAACCTTGGCAAATGCCAAAAGCGGGCATTTGCACAGATTTGGGTTGAATTTTTTGTGGTTATGGACACATCTGCTTAGAATTCCGCTCAACCTTGGCAAATGCCAAAAACGGGCATTTGCGCGGTTTTGTGATTAGGGTTATTTCTGCATTAAAGGGAAAATTATGCTTCGAAAAATAATGGTGATTGTGGCCATATTCTTTCTCTCGGCTTGTGGAACCACACGGGTATCAACTGAACCGTTGGCAATCCCAGCAGCCGGACTCGGGTACACCTTCACGCGGGAAACCGATAATATGATGATGGTCTATGTTCCGGCGGGCACCTTCAATATGGGGCGCGATGCAAACTATACCGGAGCGACCGGGAACGTGGTTCCAATCCATTCCGTTACACTCTCCGGCTATTGGATCGATATGTATCCGGTCACAAACTCACATTATGCCCAATGCGTAGCCGCAGGGATTTGCAGTAAACCCAGTGAGATGGGGTCTTTTAAAAGAGAGACCTATTACGGTGATGATCAGTACAAGTTTTACCCAGTGGTTTTCATCAGCTGGAAAGATGCCGATATCTACTGCCGCTGGGCCGGCGTCAAACTACCCACCGAAGCGCAATGGGAATTCGCCGCCCGCGGGCCAAAAAACAACCTTTACCCGTGGGGAAATTATCAACCCCTCGAGACGCAGACCAACTATGGGCAAAATATTGGCGATACTAGCCAGGTAAATGCCTATCCGGATGGCCGCAGTTGGGTTGGCGCATTCGATATGGCCGGCAATGTATGGGAATATACCGGCGATTGGTATGACTCCTACCCGTCCGATCCGGCGCAAGATCCCACCGGACCTCGCACCGGAACTCGGCGCGTGGCGCGCGGTGGCTCTTTCAATGACAGCTATTACGCCATTATGTCTACCAGCCGCAATCGAATTGATCAGGATTTTGACAACCGGCCGTTGTTCGGTTTCCGGTGTGTCGTGGAAGCCCAAGACAAATAAAATCCACGTCATCGCGAGCCGACACTTTTTTGGCGACGCGATCTCCTGGGCGGAGAGGGGATTGCTTCGGCGATAGTGCTGCCTCGCAATGACAGAAAAGAATGATGAATCAAAAGCAATATTTTGTTTACATCATGACCAACCGAAATAGCACGTTGCTATATACAGGTGTGACCAATAATCTGGCTCGAAGGGTTCTTCAGCATAGGTCCGGAAAAGGTGGAAGATTCACCAGCAAGTACAACATCATGAAATTAGTTTATTTTGAAAGCACTTCCAGTATTGAATCTGCCATTTTGCGAGAAAAACAGATAAAAGCAGGTTCGCGAAAAAAGAAAATTAATTTAATCAATGAAAACAATCCCGATTAGGATGACTTATTTGATAAATTGTTTGGTTAATATCATTGCGAACGCAGCACTTCAACTTACTCAGTATAAACTCCGCGGAGTGCGGCAATCTCCTGCATATGTGAGAAATCGCTTATGCACCAAAAACGCGCGGAGATTGCTTCACCCCCTTTGGGGGTTCGCAATGACAAGAAAAAGAGGATTATTAAATTATGAATCTATCCGCCCGGCGGGAAGCAATTGAACGTGCACAAGAATTTTTGACCCGTAAACCGATCTATCTAGACACCGAAACCACCGGAACGGGGCCGAACGACAATATTCTCGAAATTGCGATCATCAATCACGATGGGACGGTGCTGATCGACACGTTGGTCAAACCCGTGGGTAAGATCGATCCAGGCGCCCAACGGGTTCACGGCATCAGTGCGGAAATGGTTGCCGCGGCGCCTCGGTGGGGTGAAGTCTGGGATGAGATTGAAGCTGTTTTGGAAGGGCGCCTGTTAGGTATTTACAATGCCGATTTCGACTTAAGGCTGATACAACAATCCCATGCCCGCAACTGGCTCCAGTGGCGCCAGCCAGAAGGATTGGAAATCTTCTGTATTATGAAGCTGTATGCTCAATTTTATGGGCAGTGGAATTCGCGGCGCGGGAATTACCGATGGCAATCCCTTGATAATGCCCAGCAGCAGTGTGGTTTGACCCTCGCGAATACCCACCGGGCCAAGGATGACACTTTGCTGACCCGCGCTCTGCTCGAGTATATGGCAGCCCAGAATTAAGTTACAAGACTCTAGAATCAAAAAGCGATGCCCAGCTGGGCATCGCTTTTTATGTTAATTTCCAAATTGGGCGCTATTCAATCAAATCAATCGTGCGGGTGACTGACATATCCACCCACTTATCACAATCCGCGATTTCAACCGAGTTACCATTGAATTTCACCTGGGCTGCCCAAACACACCCTTCAATGGCCATACCAGCATTACCAGAAAATTGAGCCTGACCATAAGGAGAATAAACGATACCACCCCAACTGTGACGGTTGCCATTGTAGTTGATGGCATCATCCGTACAGCCTTTGCCTTGTGCAAAAACCAAAATGTTATTCACATAAGGATGAAACCATTTTGAGTTGGAGCCCTGTCCAGAAAAATTAACCTTCCCATCTGTACTACCGACGACAAATGTACAGGCATAACAGCCAAGGTTATTTCCGCTCATATTGATTTCATTCTCAGCGTAATAAATGCCGTCGGGGATCCATTGATTCGCGCTACTCCATTCATGTTTATCATTAGAGTAAAAATATTTACCCTGCGCAGCCGCGGCTGCAGCGTACAGTCCTCCTGGTTTGTAATTATCAATATCGAAAGCCGGATTCGATAAAGGCCACTCATGTTCGGTATCGTTATCCGAGGGACCGGAAGCAAACCAGTTAGGGCTTTCAATTTGTTCTGCCGAACCCGCATAGGTCGAATCTCCAAAAGTATTGGCATTTCCGCTTAACTTCCAGTTACCGTTACTATGCACAGGACCAAGGAGTTCATTAGCATTCCCGGAAACAAATATGGGCGATTCGCCGCAGTTGGGATCGCCACCGTAGGCCGCATAAGGTTCTGGGGGATATCCTTCCGCAATACCACCCCCCGTTATACTGCAGAATGATACTGAGCGTCCCGCGGCGGTCATAGCGCCATCGTAAACAATCCCAATAAACGTTTTAGCGACATCCGTATCGATTATCACTTCAACATAATCATCATCACCAGAGAATGTCCCGGAGGTGGGAGGATGATTGACGGTTACGGTGTTAAACACCCCATCATTGTTATAGCCATTTTGAGCCGCGATGGTTAAGCCGGTGGTGACAATATTCGTTTCATCATTACAGATTGCCAGGGCGGCTCCCAACGAGGCGTTATCGGCTGCGTTTTGCACATTTCGGCGTTCAACAAATAAACGCCCGCCATCCACTGCCAAACCAGCAAAGGCCATCACCCCGATAATGGCAAAGACCAAGAGTACGATGGCCTGACCACTTTCAGATTTCTTTATTTTTAGCATAATTTACCTCTAAATTGAGTTAGCATTCTGGCCGCATAATTGTCGTGGTGTAATCACCAACGATGGGAATTGTTTGAGTGCCAATTATCGTCCCCAAAAAAGGCATTGTGAGCGGAAAATTATAAGCCACTATTACTTGAAGCGAATTCCCGGCCACCGCGTAGGTTCCACTGCAGGAGGTGCCCGATAAGTTGATTGTGACGGTGACATTGCCCGTATCTGTCAGATCAACCGGTTGGGTGGACGAGTTACGGGTGCGACTTTCAATTCCATTGGCATCTGCGGGGAACAAGGCCCCGAAAATTGCACCTTCTTCAGCCGCCTCACGCAGCTCGATCCAGGTAAAAAAGGCACGCCCAAAATCTGCCACACCAGCCAATAAGATTAGCAAAAAAGTGATGCTAAGGGCTAATTCGACCAGACTCTGACCATGCTGATGAGACTTATCATTTTGGAGCCGGGAGTTTTCATTTTTTTTTCGCATATTCGTTTTCCACAATTTACCGGAGAACCAAAGGTAAATAGATATGTGAGTACCCGGGCAAAGTTGCCGATTCAAAGGCCCCGATGTCACAAACGGCATAACCGTCCCCATTGCCATCCAGGGGCCGACTTTCAGAGCGTTGATCTACGGCCTGACAAGTAGCCGCTTCGCCAGCCTCAAGCGCCGGACTGCCGACCTGCAAGGCATAAGTTTGGGTTGGGCCGCCATTATCTGCCAGGGATTCTAATTTTGGATCAGAACTTGATTTATCAGTCCCATCAGCTAGACCACAGGTCGTACCGCTGTCAATGTTATGACCCAAGGAAGTCAAAGAATTCCCATCGCAGTTCCACTCGGTGTTATTTGCCAAAATCGTATTATTGATTTTGAGTGAAGTCCCATTATGACTAATCCCCGATTGATTGTCCGCGATGGTGACATTATTTAAATCCAAAGAACCAGCGTTATACATGGCACCGCCATCGCTGGAGGCATTATCGGAAAACGTGGCATTTTTGATAATGGCCGTACCATTGGTATCTAACCCACCCCCGCTCCCTTCGGCCGTGGTAGCCGTATTGCTATAGATCAGACTTTTTCGAATTTCAATGGTAACCCCACTGGTGGAGTATATGGCGCCCCCATGATCGGCGGTATTAAATTGAAACAAAGAGTTACTAATCGTCAAGCTGCCCAGACTATCGATCGCACCCCCATAGCTCTCTTGTTCAGTATCACCTAAGGCCTGATTATTCTCCAACACGCAATTGGATAAATTTAAGGTTCCCCCCGCATTAAGAATGCCACCCCCACCATCGTCCCCCCCGCTCCCCTCACCCGCAGGCGCTTGCCCGTTGCGAATGGTGATATTTTGGAGGGTAACGCTGCTCCCCGAGGCCACATGAAAGACCCGATCCAATTGATCACCATCAATAATGGTGGTATCTGCACCGGCTCCCGAAATAATCAAGTTGGTGTTGATATCTAAATCGCCGGTGGCCGCAATATCTTCTCCGGTACCCGCGATTGTCAGGGTATACACCCCGGCAGGGAGGTTGATCGTATGACTCGTCGATCCCAGTTGATTGGCCTCCTGAATTGCGGCCCTTAAAGTACAGACACCACCCACAGTATTACAAGTACCATTCCCAATATCAGCATCAACGGCATCGGTAAAACTATCCACATCAAAGGTTGCTTCCGGCGCGGCAGATGCCCCAGTCGCACCAGAGATGACGATGACAGACAAGGCGATAAAAGCGTGGGCTAACCCGAAAATGAGTGTTTTTCTACGATTCATGGTTTATTTCTGGAATGTGACCGACACCGTACAGGCACCGTTATCAAATTCCATTTCTGCATTGTAGTCACCATCGAGATTGTTGCGGCTCCAATTGAAGCGAATAACCGCGGTGGCATTGCCATTGACTGACCGGGAAGTCCAATTAGCGGTTTGATTTTCACAACCAGATTCGCATAACACGGCTTCAGTCTGGTCGATTTGCTCACCGCTAAAGATGTCATTGCCATCCAACCGGACATAATTGAGCTTTCGAGGCCGGGAGCCGTGATAGGGCCAAGAAACTGTAATCTTAGTAATCTCATTACTCGTACTGGTCTGGTTGTTTATGGTCCATTCAGCATTCTTGCGAGTTGGCCAATCGACACCGCCATTTGCATATTGACATCCACCCGGAGCTTGTGTCGGCGTATCAGTGGGCACCGGTGAAGGCGTTGGCGTATCCGTTGGTAACGGGGTGTTTGATGCCGTTGGAGTAGTAGTGGCCGTCGGCGTCGCGGAAGCGGTAGCTGTAGGTGTTGCCGTATCAATCACTAAATCGCCGCCGCTAACCGAACACCCATTATCGAAAACCAAAGTCAGAGAGTAGCCGGTACTCTCTGCACCTTTATCAAACAAGAATTGCAGGGTTTTGTTCTGGCCATTGCTAAAAGTGCGGTCAGAAGTGGTGCCACCCTTCCAATCGTTCGAATCAACCACGCGGGGGCTGCCGCCCTCAGTGTCATATATCTGGTTTTCATTACCCCCTGACTTCATCTTAATTTCTTTCAAACTACCATTTTTGTTACTGGTGTCTTGGAAAATGATCGTCAGATCGGTCAATACAAGTTGAATACCCGAGCCATTGGTTACACTCACATCCAAACGTTTATCGCCATCATCTGGATTGAAACTGTCAATGGACGCGCAAGCTGCCCCGAGTGTCGGGGTTGGTGTCGCGGTAGAGGTTGAGGTCGCAGTGGCTGTAGCGGTTGCCGTCGCGGTACTCGTTGGGGAAGGCCCATCTGTTGGTGACGGCCCTGGAGTTGCAGTTTCGGTTGGCGTTTCACTGGGGCCGGGGGTTGAGGTGTTGGTTGACATTGGTGGCACGGCCCAGGTACTTGTGGCAGTATGGGTGTTGAGTAATTGGTCAAGATCAATATCTTTAATGACCGTCCGGGCCGATTCGTTTGTAATTGGGATCGGCCCAATGGTAAAGAAATAGGCTATGGGTGACCAATTGGCTGTCACGCGCACAATTACCCGGTCAACACCGCCCTCGATTTGATCCGTGGTAGTTGGACAAGTATTATCAAATTTCAAAGATGTTCCGGGACCCCGATCAAAATCGACTTCGATATCCCCATCGGTGACGCCGACAAAACTGGTTAAGTTTTGGGCCGCATCGCGAATACCGGGGCAATCCAGGTACCGGGCCGTCCCCCCTGAACCAGTCGAGGCACCAAAACGGGCACCTTCCCGCGCGGCTGTAACCACGGCGGCATAAGTGAACATCAACCGGCCAAACTCAATGATCCCCAAAATCAACATGAGCAAGATTGGTAAAACCAGGGCAAATTCTACCAACCCTTGGGCTTTACCACCTGAGGCGTGACGACTCGATTTACGAAACGGACTTCGAATTTTCATAGCTTCACCAAACGCCTTTGTTGAAGATTATGCGCAACAAAGGCCTGTACTCAGCATACAATTAGATTCTAACAGCGTCAATAGGAGTGGAATACCAGCCAGCTTTGCAGTTTTGATAGGAGCTTCAACCGTCTTTATTATACTCTGCGGTTCGGGCAATTCTTTGACTGGATGACGGCCGGGACAAGTGATTCTTGAAGCATGAACCCGGAAAACTCGCATGGTTTAAATGATCTCCATCGTTACTGGACAATGATCCGATCCCAGCACCTCACCATGGATAACAACCTCTTTGACGCGCGGCATTAGGGCGGTTGAGACCAGGTAATAATCCAAACGCCAACCGACGTTGCGGCCGCGGGCCCCAAAACGGTATGTCCACCAGGTGTATTCTTCCTTGTCGGGATACAAAGTTCGATAAGCATCCACAAAACCATGTTCGACATATTTATCGATCCAGGCCCGTTCTTCGGGCATAAACCCGGAGGTTTTATGGTTGGTTTTATGATTCTTTAAATCGATTTCATTGTGGGCCGTGTTGAAATCGCCGGTAATGATGATGTTTTTACCCGCCGCATGGAGTTCATCACATAGTTCCAGTAAATGGGCATAAAAATCCAGTTTAAATGTCAGCCGCTCATGATCGCGCTGGCCGTTGGGGAAATAGATATTGAATAGGATGAAATCATCGAACCAGGTTTGGATAACCCGGCCTTCAGCATCGAATTTCTCTCCTGCCATGCCTTTCTGGATTTGGAGGGGTTCCACCTGGGAAAAAGTCGCGACCCCCGAATAACCCTTACGCTGGGCCGGATTCCAAACCGCAGTCGGATACGCATCAAATACGGCCATTTGAGCAGCCGTTAATTGCTCGGGCATCGCTTTTATTTCCTGTAAGCATAACACCCCTGGATCTTCTGCCTCCCACCATTCATTTACGCCCTTATTTAAGGCCGCCCGGACCCCATTTACATTCCAGGTTGTAATTTTCACAAAATGCTCCTCAAATTTAGTTGGTTGGTATGTTGGTTAATTATCGAAAACCCTCAGCACTCATTCATCCTGAGCTGGCCGAAGGGCCACTCATCTCTATTATTGTACCCCACAGCCTACCAACCTCGATGATATAATGCTCCTGTGATCAGCTACCATACGTATTAGGTGTGTGGCGGTTTGTCCTTTTAGAAAGATCAACTTGTTTTACCGCCACACGGCTTTACGCTTGGCAGTTTCCGGTTTTAGCTTGGATTTTATTTAAATATTCTTTCCGGAATCTGCTTAGATGTTACACAACAAGCATCTCTTCGACCGGCTCAGGACAGGCCTGAGTAACGATCACGTATCGCAGGGTGAAATGCCTAGCACACTTTGCATATTGTGCGCAATATGAGTTTAGCTAATAAGGATCCTTATGCCAACCAAGCCGCTTACACCCCCGATGGAATTTCATATCTCCCGCCAGGCCCGCGACCGATATCAATTTGATGCCAGCATTTTCCAATTGAGCGGCAATGCTGTTTTTGCCAATTTCCATGCGGCCCGGGCTTTTGCGCAAAAGATGAACACCCACCGCGATTTAGTCCGCTATCCTGAACGAGCGGTTAAAGCCGGCCAGATCAACGCCCTGGGTTTGATCGATGAAATTCTACATTATTTGATTCAGCAATATAGGTTGCAGCATAACCCGCAGGCCTTCGGCAAAGCCCTGGGTTGGCTGATCGAAAAAGTTGGATCCGACCAGGTTGCCCGCACTTTATCCCATTTTGCCGACGAATTCCCCCCCCTGGCGGTTTATCGCCAAGAGATTCATCTGGATGACTATCTAAAAGGCACCACCGAGGACACCCCCAACGCAGAAATTGTTTTAGAAGAAATGATTTTGCTGTGGCTGGCCAATGCTAACCCGGCGTTTGCACCCTATTTAGAATTGTTTGATGACCGGCTGCTCGAAAACCAGACCGCATATTCTAAAATTATCGAAGAATTACATAATTTCTTTGATACCCAGCCCAAAATTGGCCCGAAACAACAATCGCTCATCGCGGTTTTACGGGCGCCCGCGTTAGCCTCCCCCCATTCTTTGTCCGGGCAGTTGGCCTACATGCAAGAGGAGTGGGCCTTAGAATTGGGACATATCCTCCATCAACTGCTCAGCAGCTTAGACCTCATTCGGGAAGAAGAGAAACCGATATTTTTCGGACCCGGACCAGCGCAAGTGTATCAATTTGGCACTTCTGATGACCTCATCGAAGAAGAGCGCTTCAGCCCCGATCGCGACTGGATGCCCCGGCTGGTCCTCCTGGCCAAAAATGCTTATGTCTGGTTGGATCAACTCTCCAAAGAGTATCAGCGTGAAATTACACAACTCGACCAGGTCCCCGATGAAGAACTCGATAAACTGGCCCAATGGGGTTTTACCGGTCTGTGGTTAATCGGTCTGTGGGAACGCAGCACGGCCTCCAGCCAGATCAAGAAAATGTGCGGCAATCCCGATGCGGTCGAGTCAGCCTATTCGCTGTATGACTATGCCATTGCCACGCGCTTGGGCGGCGATGAAGCCTACCAAAATCTGCGGCACCGGGCCTGGCAACGGGGCATTCGGTTGGCGGCCGATATGGTCCCCAATCACGTCGGGATTTACTCAAAATGGGTCGTCGAACACCCCGACTGGTTCGTCTCGTTAGATTACAGCCCCTTCCCAACGTATACTTTCAATGGGGAAAATTTGTCGGAAGATCAACGGGTGGGGATCTATCTCGAAGACCATTACTATTCTAAGAGCGATGCGGCCGTCGTTTTCAAACGCGTGGATCAATGGACTGGTTCTGAAAAATACATCTATCACGGCAACGATGGTACCTCGATGCCGTGGAATGATACCGCCCAATTAGATTATCTTAACCCCGAAGTGCGCGAAGCAGCCATTCAGACAATTTTGCATGTGGCTCGGAAATTCCAGGTGATCCGCTTCGATGCCGCCATGACCTTGGCGAAGAAACATTTCCAACGATTGTGGTTCCCCCAACCGGGCACCGGCGGCGATATCCCCTCCCGGTCTGAGTTTGGGCTGACCAAAGAGCAGTTTGATGCCGCCATGCCAGTCGAATTCTGGCGCGAGGTGGTCGATCGGGTGGCCGAAGAAGTACCCGATACCCTGTTGCTGGCTGAAGCTTTCTGGATGATGGAAGGTTATTTCGTCCGCACCTTGGGGATGCACCGGGTTTATAACTCGGCCTTTATGAATATGCTCCGGGACGAGAAAAATGATCAATACCGGCAGCTGATCAAAAACACCCTTGAATTCGACCCCCAAATCTTGAAGCGCTACGTCAACTTCATGAACAACCCCGATGAAAAGACGGCGGTTGAACAATTTGGCATGGACGATAAGTATTTTGGGATCTGTATTCTGATGGCCACCATGCCTGGCTTGCCGATGTTCGGCCATGGTCAGGTGGAAGGCTTCCATGAAAAATATGGGATGGAATATTACCGGGCCTACTGGGACGAAACCCCCAACGACTACCTGATCCAACGCCACCAGCGCGAGGTTTTCCCACTGCTCCACCGGCGCTACCTGTTTGCCGATGTTGACCATTTTTATCTCTATGATTTCTACACGCCGGAGGGCGGGGTTGAAGAAAACGTATTCGCCTACAGCAACCGTATTGGGGAACCGGGCTCCGGCTACTGTCAGCGCTCGTTGGTGATCTACCACAATCGGTGGGCAGATGTGAACGGCTGGATTAAGTCCTCCACCGCCTTCAAAGACAAGGGTAGTGAAGATGAAACGCTTATCCAAACCGATCTGGGGAATGGTTTAGGGTTGCGTAATGAACCCGATATTTACACCGTCTTCAAAGACCAGATCAGTGGTTTGGAGTATATTCGCAAAAATCAGGATATCTACGAAAAGGGTTTGTATATTGAACTGGGGGCCTACAAGTATCAAGTTTTCCTCGATTTCCGGGAGGTCAGCGATAACGAATGGCAACAGTATGGTCAGCTGGCCGAATACCTGCAAGGTCGCGGGGTTCCCAATATGGAAGAAGCCCTCAAAGAAGTGTTCTTGCAACCGCTGCATTATCCCTGCCGAGAATTGGTCAACTCAGGCTTTTATGAATGGCTCATTGAAAATCGGTACCAAACCGGTAAGCCCCAAACCGAAACCTTTGGGAGCGCGATCTCGGAAGCCGAATCCAAAATGAGCAGCCTGCTCCATAGTATCCAGGCTTTCACTGCCGATAACCTGGATGCCATCGCCGCGGAGGCCATCCCTGAATTAGTCGCCGAGATTTCGGCCAAACTACAGGCTGCTTTACAGCTATCGAATCTAGCCCAAGATTACCCCCTGCCCCGCTCCCGAAAATACAAATACGCAACCCAATTGATCGCCAAAACCGAAAACGATCCGCTGTCCTTAGAAGACGGCGATATCCTCGGGTGGGGTCTGATCTTTAGCTGGATATTTACCCACTCACTTGGCAAGGTAATTCCCGCTGGCAACCACCGCGAACGGTCGCGCAAACTGATCGACGAGTGGTTACTGGGAAAAATCATTGCCGAAACGCTGGCAGACCTGGGCATCGATGCTGGCTTGACGTGGCAGGCCGTCACCGGTATCAAAGCGTTGATAACGCACCAAAATTGGCACCAAGATCAGGGGCCAAAGTCAAGTCGAGTACGGCGAATATTAAAAACCTGGTTGGCAGATCAGGATATTCAACACTATTTATTGATCAATGAACACCAAGGAATATCCTGGTTCAACAAAGAAGCACTCGAATCACTTTTGCGGTGGATGTTGATCAGTGCCACGCTGGCGACTCTGACGGATAAAACTATCCCAGCTGACCAGATTGCTGCCAAAATCGTCTCACACTATGAGGTTGTCGCCAAAATACAAAAAGCCGCGCTCGATTCAGGCTACCAGGTCGAAAATTTAATGGCAAATGTCGGCTTGTGACTTTTTCGTACCACCCCGCAAGGTCGTGAAATTTAGCGACCCTAAAAACCAACCTGAATCCACTGAAATTACTGGGCCAGTGCTTGTCAACTGGATTTTTTTGATCACCGGCTCAACTTCTGCATTAAAACCTGCTTTGACTGATGCCCTCTTTATCTGACCGCTTGAAATCGCTCGGGGTAAAAGCGGGGGCCAGCCAACTCCCGCCAGCCCAATCTCTCCCATTGGACCGCCATCCGATCGCCGAGGTGCTCCCTGGCGAATGGTGGCCAACCGAGTATGGGGAGATTTTCACCGTCGAAACGCGCTATCCCGCCGATTTCAAAGTAGGGCACACGCCCCTGAAGCTCGCGGCTTCTTTGAAATCGATCGCCGCATATGTCGCGGCAGCTGACCTTACAAATTTAGCATTAGAAGAATTTGCTTTTATCGATACCGAAACAACTGGTTTAGCGGGTGGCGCGGGTACATATGCTTTTCTCGTCGGTATCGGCCGATTTGAAGGCCAAGAATTTCGTCTGGTTCAATTCTTCTTAGGTGACCCAGCCGAAGAACCCGCTCAATTAGAGGCCATTCGCAGTTTTTTAGCCCCGTGCCAGGCGGTAGTTAGCTATAATGGGAAATCTTTTGATTTGCCGCTGTTAAATTCTCGATATATCACCAATGCGTTACCACCGCCGCTTCAAACCAGCATCCATATCGATTTGCTCCATCTGGCCCGGCGCTTGTGGAAATCACGCCTCCCCAATTGCACTTTAGGAACCCTTGAAGAGAAAATTCTGGGTACAATCCGTACCGAACAAGACGTTCCTGGCTGGATGATCCCTGATTTATATTTCGATTATCTCAAATCAGGGGATGCCCGCCCGATGAGAAGTGTTTTCTACCATAATGAAGTCGATATTGTGTCGTTAGCCGCCCTTCTCAACCTGGTCGCAACCCAAATTGAAACCCCATTAACAACTGAATTCGAACACGGCCAAGATCTACTGGCTATCGGAAAACTATTCACGGATTTAGGCGACTTTCCAGCGGCACAGGAAGTTTATGAACTCGGTCTAAAACATACGAATTTGTCGTCAGCGGCTTATTGGGATGGACTTAAGCAGTTATCGTTTTTGTATAAAAAACTCGGTCATTGGTCTGCGGCCCAAGAATTGTGGCAGCAAGCGCAGCAAAACAAAGAAATTTATGCCTATATCGAGCTGGCAAAAATGTATGAGCACCAAATGAAGAACTATGAAGATGCTTATCAAGTGACCGCGGCAGCAATTTCTTTCGTTTCAAAGAATCACAAAGACCAAGGCTTCTGGTTACCTGAATTGGAGCACCGTTTAAACCGCTTACAGCGGAAAATGCATAAAAGTAGTGTTCGCTAAAGGTTAACAAACCACCGGGTCATAACCCGCCAAGATCGCCAACTTTTTTTGGAGATTTCCCGATTTAAGGGTGGGTCTTACCGCCCCTGGCATTTCGGTGGTAAAAATATGATCAAAAAATCACTTTGGAGGGCAGAATTATGGCATACCAATTTGAAGAGCTAGATCTGTGGCAAACGGCACTTGAATATTTGGATCTGGTATACGAACTCGCTGAGAAAGTCTCAAAATCCGAGATCTTCAATGCCAAAAATCAACTCACCCAGGCAGCCTACCGGATTTTGAAAAATATTGCTGCCAGTGCAAGTTGTGAGGATCGCGCGGAGCAAATAAAATTTTTAAGGTCAGCAATCCAAGCCGTATCAGAAACTGTTACTTGTTACCATGTAATTCGCCTTAGAAATTATATCCATAACGCCAAGCACCTGAGGGTCGCGTACGACCAAAGTCTGGTCTTAAGTGAAATGCTTTTGGAGCGTATAAATTCGCTCACCGCAGAGGAATCAGTTGCAGATTCTTTTGCCTTAATAACCGCCAGTGGATCGCCTTTTAGCGATGATTAGAGACTGTTTGTAAGTCTCGTTCACAGCACCTGTCGAAAAAATCGGCGCCGTTCGAGTTTATCGCTGATATAGGGATTGGTTGCAGTGAAATCTGACGCTGGTTTGAATTATCCGATAGGTACCAAGTCTTAACGGTTTAATTTGGAGACGTGTTCTACGACTACATAAGGAAAACTTGATGAAAGATCAACTCAACAACTACTTTGCAGACAACCTCCCCCGGTTTCTAGATATGCTTCAAGATATGGTTACTACCAATAGCTTTACGGCTAACGCGGAAGGGGTCAACCGGGTTGCGGACATCAACGCCAAATACTTTACCAACCTGGGGTTTCAGGATGAGCGTGTCCAGGCCTCTGATCAAAATTTTGGCAAACATCAAGTACTAACTCGTTCGGGGAGTACCGCAAAGATCGTTGGGTTGATATCACACCTAGATACAGTTTTCCCAAAAGAAGAGGAAATTGCCAATAATTTCTCCTGGCAAATTGATAATGATCGAATTTTTGGACCTGGGACGAATGACATCAAGGGTGGCACCGTCGTCGCTTTGATGGTTTTAGAGGCCATGAAAAAGTTTTTCCCGGCGGTTTTTGATGAAATTACCTGGATCGTGCTAATTAATGCGGCGGAAGAACGGTGGTCCGATGACTTTGGTGCATTATGCCGGCAACGATTAGGCCCAGAAGCCCTGGCAGCGTTGGTATTTGAAGCTGGCTATCTTGCGGATGGCGTTTTCAGTCTGGTGGCCGCTCGGAAGGGAATGGCCATTTACGATATCCAAGTTGAGGGTAAATCAGCCCATGCAGGGAACGGTCATAAAGCCGGAGCCAACGCAATTGTGCAGATGGCCCACCTCACCCAAGAGATCGCGGCCCTGACCAATTACGATCAAGATATAACATTTAATGTTGGGGTTTTTAATGGTGGAACCGTCGCGAATCGAGTTCCCCATTCTGCAACGGGGCGCGGTGAAATGCGCACCTTTTCCCAGGATGTCTTCGACCAGGGTGTCAAAGACTTGTTGGCCCTTAACAATCTCGAACCAATCCGCAGCCATGATGGCAATTTTGCCTGTAAAATAAATATTGAAGTTGCACAAGAAAATGCCCCTTGGCCCCGGAATGCAGCTACCGATCGACTACTTGTTTTATGGAAGCAGACCGGGGAAGAGTTAGGATATTCCTTATACCGCGAAGAGCGAGGTGGCTTAAGTGATGGCAACCAACTGTGGGACTTTGTACCGACCATTGATGGTTTGGGCCCCAGCGGCGGCAATGCGCACTGCTCAGAACGCGCTGAGGATGGTAGTAAAGAGCAAGAGTTTTGCACCATATCATCCTTTATACCGAAGGCGGTAATTAATACCCTCGCTATTCGAAAACTGGTAGGCTGAATTTTAATTTTTTGATTATTGATCCACATGTTTGAGTCTTGGCAATTTTCTGTCATTCATATTATTCCTTTAATTGCCGCCGGGATTTCCCTGCTGGTGGCGGTTTCGGCTTGGCAGAAAAAAGATGTTCCTGGCAGTGTATGCCTGGGCTCATTAATGGTGGCGTTAGCCGTTTGGACCTGCCTCGAAACAATCGAAAAATCAGTTTATGGGGAAGCCTCAAAAATCCTGGTATCCAAATTTCAGTATTTGGGGATAATCAGCGCCCCGGTTTTGTTTCTGATTTTCGCAGCGCGGTACAGTCAACAAGATCGATGGTTGAAGCGCGGGACAATCTGGGCCCTATGGATCTTCCCGAGCATAACTCTGTTTTTGGTGATAACCAATGAATGGCATCAACTTCATTGGAGTGGATTTACTTTTTATTCGGAGACCAATTGGCTGACATACCATTACGGCCCTTGGTTCTGGGTCCATACGGGCTACTCCTACTTATGCCTAGTTGGGGCGTCAGTCATCCTTATCCGTTCCATATTTTTGATTCGCAAGAGTTTTCGGCAGCAAATTTGGTTGGTTTTGGTGGGAGTCTTGATACCTTGGCTGGCTAACGTTCTCTATTTGTTCGGTCTCATCCCCATCCCAGGTTTAGACCCGACTCCCATTGCCTTAATCATCACTGGGTTACTGGTTACATTAAGTATCAGCGGGTTCCGCTTGATTGATCTGACCCCCATAGCCCGCAATAAATTGGTAGATACAATTCAAGATGCCCTGATTGTCGTCGACAAACGCGGCTTCGTCGTAGACCTCAACCCCGCGGCATTAACGATCTTGGAAAAAGATGCGAATGATTTATTAGGCCAGCCCGCTTTTCGGGTTCTAAGTTATTGGCCTCATTTGGCTCAACGGTTTAAAAACCCACTACCAACCCCCACCATTCCCCGGATGATAACAGATATCCATCACCGCTGGTACGATTCGCGCGTGTCAACACTGCGTAATCAACGTGATCAGGCCACGGGGTTCTTGATCATTCTGCGCGATATCAATGCGCAACGCATCATTGAAAGAGATCGTAAAAGATTGGCGGCCGTCATCGAGCAAGCCTATGAATCCATTTTAATTACCGATCTCGAGGGAAATACCATCTACGCCAATCCTTCCTTTTCACGGATCTCAGGCTATCCAAATGAGGAGATTATTGGTAAGAATCCCCGGATTATTAAGAGTGGACACCACCAATCTGAGTTTTATCGCGACTTGTGGAAAACAATTAAAAATGATGGGATTTGGCAAGGCCGGTTGGAAAACCGGAATAAAGAGGGCCAACTTTTCTTTGAAGCGGCCACAATTTTCCCAATAAAAGATTCGAGTGGCGTCACGACGAATTTTGCGGCAGTTAAACGAGATATTACGACTGAAATTCAAGCCGAAAAAGCCATTCAGCAGTTTACCAATCGATTAGCAGCTCTGCATGAAGTTGGCATTAGACTTTCGTTAGTCGATTCCTTTGATGAAATGTGCCGCGTGGCCGTTGAATCCGGCGTCAAACATTTGGGAATCGACCGAATGAGTCTCTGGTTCATCGATCCCCAAGACTCGGATTACATGATTGGCTCGTATGGTATTGATGAAGAGGGGGCTCTGAGAGATGAGCGCAATCAAAGGGCATTGCAGGAGACTGAGACAGAATATTTTAAATCCTTACAAGACAAAGATAATTCGTATTATCAAGAAAACGCCCCATTGCGAAACGATCAGTTTGAAGTTATCGGACACGGTGACCTGGTAATTTTGGGATTATGGGACCGCCGAGAACTACTCGGATATTTATGTGTTGACAATTTCCTGTCTCAGAATCGGATTTCAGAACAACAGCGGACCCTTTTGATTTTACTCAGCCAGCTATTGGGAAATATGACCACGCGGAAGAGATCGGAGCAAGCATTACAGGAGTTTACAGCTGCCTTAGCACTGCTCCATGAAATCAGCCTGGGGTTATCGCTAGCGACCACTTTTGATGAAATGTGCTTACAAGCTATTCAAAAGGGGCGCCAACATCTCAAATATGAACGAATGGGGATCTGGTTTATTGATTTAGAAGATCCAAAATATATCCACGGGTCATACGGAATCGATGAAAACGGCCAAATAAGGGATGAACGAAACTCACAGATCCAAATTTCGGCCAATCCAATTCACCAAACACTTTTATCTGGATCACCGCGCGTCTATCACCAGAAAGACACCGAGTTGCTTGACCATCAGGCAATTGTCGTTGGCAAAGGTGAAATTGCCGCCTCCGGTTTATGGGATGGCAGCAATATCATTGGATACTTATCTATCGATAATTTATTATCGGGAAAACCCTACACGCCCCACCAATTAGAGCTATTAATCTTATTTGCCCAAACGATTGGCAATATTAGTACCCGGCTGCGAAATGTAACCGAAGTCCAGCGGTATGCCGAGGAACAAGAGCTGCTAAACCAAATTACTCATACCGCGGTCGAAAAAGATGATCTGGATGAAATGCTCCAAAGTTTTGCAGATCAATTAGGCCAGCTACTTGGGGCCGATGGCGGTTTCTTAACCCTTTGGGATGAAAAAACTGGCAAAACAATCCCAGGAGCCGCATACGGCGATTATCAAATAAATTATAAAGATATCGATATTCCGGCTGAAGAACAGACCTTAACCAAAGCTGTGCTAGAAAGTGAAGAAGTATTGGTCATTGAGGATGTGCGCACTACACCTCATATTAGCCTTCGTCTGGCAACATTATTTTCCACAAAATCCGCCCTGGTATTACCATTAATTGCCAATAACCAGAAATTAGGGGCAGCATTGATTTCGTTTGACAAACCCCATAAGTTTTCGCAAAATGAAATTGAGCTGGGAGAACGCGCGGCCCAACAAATCGCATTAGCCATCCTGAAATCACGCCTGCTAACCGAGGCCCGGAACCGAGCAAGAGAAGCTGAAACCTTACGCCAAGCCAGTGCTGCGGTGGTGGCGACTCTTAATCAGGAGGAAGCCATCGAACGGATTTTGGAGGAGTTAAACAAAGTTGTGCCGTATGACAGCGCTTCTGTTCAACTGATTGATGATGGTGATCTCGTCATCGTTGGAGAGCGGGGTTTCGAGCCCCACACGGTTTACGGGGTCCGCTTCCATCTCACTTCCGACACCCCCAATGCCCTGGTCTTTGAGCGTAAAGAACATTACATAATCGCAGATGCACCGAAAAAATATGCGGCGTTCCAACAGCCACCCCACGACCATATTCGGGGCTGGTTGGGGGTGCCTCTCAAAGTTCACGATGAAATGATTGGGATGTTAGCCCTCGACAGTACCCAACCGGGCACGTTTACCCCTGCCCACGCCCGTTTAGCACAGGCTTTTGCCGACCAGGTAGCCATCGCCCTCGAAAACTCCCGCCTCTTTGGGGAAACCCAACGATTAGCCATCCACGACCCCCTTACCGATTTATATAATCGTCGTCACTTTATGGATTTGGCCCGGAAAGAGTTCCGCCGGGCCAAACGGTACAAGACCCCCATCTCGGTCATAATGCTGGATATTGACCATTTCAAAAAAGTCAACGATACGTTCGGCCATGCGGTTGGAGATGAAGTGCTTCAGGCCGTAGCCCAGATTTGTAAGGATAATTTGCGTACTTCAGATGAAATCGGGCGCTATGGTGGTGAAGAGTTTGTTATCATTCTTCCTGAAACCAGAGCCCAAAAAAATAAAGCCCCCAACTTGGATTCTTTGGAACCAGCCCAAGCAGTTGCCGAACGCCTGCGAATTACGGTCGAAAATAACCTGATTTCAACCGATCGCGGCGACATTCAAGTAACCATTAGTATTGGATTAGCCGAACTGAATGGCCAATCGAAAAATGTAGAAACATTAATTGACTTTGCCGATCAAGCCTTGTTGATCGCGAAACAATCTGGTCGTAATCAAGTCGTCATTTGGGATTATCAAAGTTTAAAATAACCGCGATTATTCCACCAAGTAAGTTTTTATCGGAAAGTGTCTGAAATTAACGTCACTGCGAGTGGAGCGAAGCAGTCTGAATGCTGGTCTAGCAGATTGCTTCGTCGGCTCCGCCTTCTCGCAATGACGTAATTAAAATACTTTCCGGAGTCCACTTAAAAGTTTATGTCATTTAAAAACCAACCCACCACAATTGTCATTTTTGGGGCTTCTGGCGATCTAACCCGCCGAAAATTAATCCCAGCCCTATACAACTCGTATCGTAAAGAACGGTTATCCACGCCATTCCGCATCGTCGGTTTTGCCCGGCGACCTTACAATGACGAGACCTTCCGCACCCGCCTGGCTGGAGGGGTTTTAGAGTTTAGCCCCGAATCGTTTGATGAGGCGTTATGGAATGAATTTGCCCCTCAAATCACATATTTCCAGGGGAATCTAAACCAGTCCGATGATTTCTCAAATCTCAGGGATTATCTCTCAGATTTAGAGGGAGAACCATTCAATCGCTTGTATTATCTGGCCACCGCACCCTCCTTTTATGAACCAGTTGTCTCGTTGTTAGGCGCAGAGGGAATGGCAGACCAAACCGCAGGTTGGCGCAATATCATCGTCGAAAAACCTTTTGGAACCGATCTGGCCTCTGCCCGGGCGTTGAATCACGCTATTCACAAAGTCTTTGATGAAAGTCAGGTTTATCGCATCGATCATTACCTGGGGAAAGAAACCGCCCAAAACATCTTGTTTTTCCGGTTTGCCAATACCATTTTCGAACCAGTTTGGAATCGGCGGTATGTTGAGAATGTTCAAATTACGGTATCGGAAAGCGTTGACGTCGAACACCGGGGGGGCTATTACGATAAAGCCGGGGTTCTTAGAGATATGTTCCAAAACCACTTACTCCAACTGCTCGCCCTGATCGCCATGGAACCCCCAGCCTCCTTCGAGGCCGATGCGATCCGAAATGAAAAGGTAAAACTTTTATCCGCGGTGCGGCCGATTGCCGAGGAAGATACCGTTTTTGCCCAATACCTGGGATATTGCGATACCGAAGGCGTCGCAGAGGGATCACTGACACCCACTTACGCCACCCTGAAACTCAACATCGATAACTGGCGCTGGAAAGGTGTTCCGTTTTACCTTCGCTCGGGGAAAGCGCTGGCCACGAAAACTACAGAAATCATCCTCGAATTTCAACAGCCACCCCACTTGATGTTTAATCTCGCCCCAGATTTTGATTTCACGCCGAATATGATCTCGATCTGTATTCAACCCAACGAGGGCATTCACCTAAAATTCCAATCCAAAGTACCCGATTCAGATCAGGGTATGCGGTCGGTAGACATGGAATTTCATTATCGGGACTCCTTCGATGACACGTCTCTCCCCGATGCTTACGAACGTTTACTCTTAGAAGCCCTGGAACGTGATCCCGCCCTATTCACCCGGAGTGACGGAATTGAAGCCGCCTGGATTATAATGGACCCGGTCATTAAGACCAATGAAGGCGGTACCTGGGAACAGGTTACATCTTATGATCCAGGAAGTTTTGGCCCAGTCGAGGCCGATGAGTTGCTATCCAAAGCAAATCATACCTGGCGATCTGGTTGTGAGGAATGTTAATTCCCAAGCCGGCGCACCAAACCACCCCCAATCGAAAACGACTTTACTAGAAATGCAACATTAGAGCCAGTTCCCCGGAAACTTTGAACCATGTAGCCCAAATTAAATGGCATAACAAGAGTTTCCGGGGAACTTTCTCCAACCAAAAGCTCAAAGAACCTCATAAATTTTTACGAGTAGTTTTTTATGGATAATCAGCACTCACAAAAATCAATTGAATTTAAAATATCACCTGATCCCGAACAACTCGCAGTAGCTGCCACCCAACACTTCATCCGAATTGCCACCGCCGCAATTCAAGAAAATGGGCAATTTACAGTTGCATTAGCCGGCGGTTCAACACCGAAAGCAATGTTCAACCTGTTGGCCGCACCCCCCAATGCCAACCAACTCGACTGGAACAAAATTTTTATCTTCTGGGGCGATGAGCGCTGTGTGCCCGCTGATCATCCCGATAGCAATTATCGGATGGCAAAGACGACTTTCATTGATAAGGTCCCACTGCCTCCTGAAAATGTGTTTCGGATGGCCGGCGAACTCGAACCCGAAGAAGCCGCGTTGCTGTACGAACATCAGCTCCGCAATCATTTTTGGGATAGCTCAGTTTTTGACTTGATCCTGCTGGGGATGGGAACCGATGGACACACGGCCTCTTTGTTTCCCGGAACAGCCGCCGTGCGAGAAAATAAACGTTGGGTCGTCGCTCACTATGTCGAAAAACTTGCTGCGTGGCGGATCACGTTCACCGCGCCCCTCATCAACCAGGCTCGCTACATCACCTTTTTAACCGCTGGAGAAACCAAAGCGCAAGTGTTAGCCGAGGTGAACCACGGGCCATACCAACCCGACATTCTCCCCTCCCAAATTATCCAACCCGACCATGGGACCCTCACCTGGCTCATCGATAAAGCCGCAGCCCAAGCCCTACCCCCCAATCCCTAGACGCTAAAAGGATTTTTTATGCCATCAAAACAACTAACACTTCACCTGGGAAAGTACCACCCCCTGATCAAAGCCGCGCTAACCGATTTAGAAACCAATAACATTCTAACTCGCATCTGGGACCATGATCATACTGTATGGCAGCCCGAACCAACTGAAATTACCAATCGGTTAGGCTGGCTGCGAATCGCTGAGAAGATGCGCCCGAACATATCTCGCATGAACGCCCTGGCTGCCGATCTACGCGCCGAAGGATATTCCCACCTGCTGTTACTCGGTATGGGCGGTTCCAGCCTGGCCCCAGAAGTATTTCGGAAAATTTTTGGTCTGCGGGAAGGCTACCTTGATCTCGCCGTTCTCGATACAACCGACCCTGAGGCGGTCCGAGATTTTGACAAAAATCTCAATTTTGCCAAAACCTTATTTATCGTGGCGACCAAATCGGGTGGAACGGTTGAGACCTTATCGGGATTTAAGTATTTTTATAATCAGGTGGCGGCCGAGTTAGGCCAAACAGAAGTAGGTCGTCATTTTGTGGCCATAACCGATCCAGGCAGCCGGTTAGAAGAAATGGCCGAAAAATTTAACTTCCGAGATACATTCCTCAATGATCCCAATATCGGGGGACGCTATTCGGCTTTATCGTATTTTGGCCTTTTACCCGCCACGCTGGTTGGTGTCGATGTAGATCTATTGATTCAACGCGCCCTAGATATGGCCGCCAACGATCACCTCGGTGGAGAATTGGGTGCGGTTTTGGCAACCCTGGCAAAAAACGGTCGGGATAAAGTCACTTTTATCACCTCCCCTGAATTTGCCAGTTTTGGTGATTGGGTTGAGCAATTAATTGCCGAATCGACTGGCAAGGAGGGGGTTGGGATTCTCCCCATCGTCGGTGAAGCCCTGGGGGGTCCCGAGGTTTATGGAGCCGACCGATTATTTGTTCATCTCCGCTTAGGGGATTCGGCCGAATACGAGGCCGCACTTTTGGATCTCGAAGCCGCCAACCATCCAGTTATCCATATCGATTTAGTCGATAAATATGATCTCGGGGGCCAATTCTTCTTATGGGAACTGGCCACTGCCGTCGCCAGTTATTTCCTTAGAATTAATCCGTTTGATCAACCAAACGTTGAAAGTGCTAAGATTTTAGCCCGGCAAATGGTCACAACCTATGCGGAAACCGGAGAACTGCCTCCTGGGGAAACCGCAGAATTGTCCCCAGCGACTTTGGATGAATTTTTGACCCAAATTGAACCAGAAGACTATCTCGCGCTCCAGGCCTATGTCCAACCCACAGCGGCTGTTGAGGCCGCCTTCCAAAGTTTGCGACTAAAAATTCGTGATCAATTTAAGGTTGCAACTACTTTTGGGTTTGGCCCCCGTTTCCTGCATTCTACCGGGCAGCTTCACAAAGGAGATCGCGGGAATGGGGTGTTCATACAATTTACATCTGATCCGGCTACAGATGTGGCTATTCCCGCAGAAGCCGGTCAGCCTGAAAGTGCCATGACCTTTGGAACTTTGATAAACGCCCAGGCCTTAGGCGATGGGCAAGCCTTGCTAAACGAAGGCCGGCGATTTATCCGCTTCCACTTGGGAAGTGACGTCATTACCAACCTGCAAAATTTGCGCTAAATATCTTGGAATGCAAGAAATCCAACACCCTTCGATACGTGCTTCGCAAGCTTTGCACTACTCAGGATGAAGCCCACCAGGAGCTTTTTCTTGGTTTAGCCGTATCTTTTCAATGATTCGGGGGTGAAACAAAATCACACACCAACCCCAAGCAG
>CAYVQU010000051.1:0-31402 GCA_964453155.1 uncultured Anaerolineales bacterium
GGTTATTTGGTTGTTAACGTTCTAGTTTTTGGAACGATGTATTGATGTACTACAACTACCAATTAGATCCTACACAATTCATTACCCCAAATCCTTCAAATGAGAAAGGAGGAGGGGATTCTTTCTAGTATATCGGAGAGCATTTGGGGTAATATTCCCCAGGCGTTAGGGCAAGGGAGGTGGCGTACCCTCAGGAACCACTGGTACGTAGGGATTTTCTACTAACCGGGTTTGGAACTCGTCTTTGGCTTTTTGGAGCAAGCCAGGTTTTTGCATAAACTCAATTGCTGCCGCGGCCAGGATTTTCCCGGCATAAAGCATACCTTTATGTCCAATACTCATCCCAGATTGTGCCACCAATTGCCATGAATGGCCAGGGGTCCCAAAGGCCTGACATGCGGTAGAAAATTGACCGGTTGGTGTCACCCAACTGACATCACCAACATCGGTCGAACCCGGCATAACAGCATCAGTTTTAAAAATCGGGAGAACCCCTTCAAATAACAGCTGTCCTTTGGCAGCTGCGAGCATCTCTTTAGCTTCGGGACCAAACATAGCCGCCATAATACCCATTCCCCCGGTTGGGAAAGTTGGTTGTAATTCGCGGGCAAACTCACGTTCGGTTTCCGTGAAACCCGGCGCGCCGATTTCTTCCATTTTTTCATGTAAAACTTCAACAATGGTGTCATTGAAAACCAAATTCGAAGCCCCCGATATGATGCTGCTTTCCATCTCAGTCCCGGTCATCAGGGCCGCACCCCTGGCAACATCGACGACGCGCTCGATGATGGGTTTGAGTTGATCGGGGCGCGGGGCTCGGATCATATAGAGGGATTCGGCAAACGGCGGAACGACATTCGGAGCAATTCCTCCACCATTGAGGATGACATAATGCAAGCGGGCGTCTGGAATGATATGTTCGCGCAAATAATTTACGCCGACGTTCATTAGCTCGACCGCATCAAGGGCGCTGCGCCCATTATGGGGATCAGCGGCAGCATGGGAAGCCCGGCCATGAAATTTGAATTTTGCCTTGACATTCGAAAGGAAATTCACCGAGATACTGCCATTGAACGACCCTGGATGCCAGGTCAGGCTCAAGTCTACATCTTCAAATAGACCGGCGCGGGCCATAAAACCCTTCCCAGAACCATTTTCTTCCGCGGGGCAGCCGTAATAGCGGATGGTGCCAGTCACATCACCAGCCATAATTGCTTCTTTGACGGCCAGCGCGGCTGCCAAGGCCCCGGTACCCAGCAAATTATGACCGCAGCCGTGCCCATTACCACCTGCTTCGATAGGATTGCGTTCAGGAGAAACTTGCTGACTAATCCCAGGCAAAGCATCATATTCCCCCAAAATAGCAATAACTGGTTTTTCGGTGCCATAACTGGCTACGAACGCAGTTGGGATGTCGGCAACTCCGCGTTCAACCGAAAAACCGGCTTGCTCCAATGTGTTGGCTAGCACTTGGGCAGATTGGGTTTCCTGGTAACCTAACTCCGCGAAAGACCATACTTGATCGCTGATTTCTGTAAATTTATTACTATGTTCGTCAATCCATTGTACGATGTTCACAATTCACTCCTAAATAAGTGCGTGATGGTATGCGCTATTATTTAAAACTGACAAGATTTGCTATCACGCCTGAGCAGTTTTCGGTTTGAATAAGTATTCAATTTCAAGATTCTTTCCGAAAACTACTTTTTTATAACCCAAAGGGGCAGAGATGCAAAATCTCAAGTCTTCACGATGACGAAACCAAGAAAATAACTTATTCATATCTTCCTAATTTCCTCATCGTTGCACCTAAGTGTTAGGGTATAAGATCAAAATAGATCCCGCCCAAAATTCAAGATATCTTCCACCCAGGCAACCCGATAGGCTGTGGTCATGATTTCGGGTAATGGATGGAGTCTGCGGTCGGATGTCAGTGGCCGTTCAGCCCAAACCCGATTGACCATGAAATTTTCATCCTGTCGCAAATCTTTGGTATCAAAAAGCAACCCGACGAAAGGATTTCGTTCCCGAATTTCAGCGAGTTGGCTGCGATTTACTTTTCCAGCTGATTGGGGGAATGAAAACGGTACGATCTGCTGTTTCGTAATGGCCTGAATGGTGCTGCATGATTGAACGAGTTCGATTTGAATTTCATTTGGGGGGATAAATCCCAATTTGCGATGAGAGAGACCATGCGCGCCGATGGTAAGCCCTTCGGCGTGCATTTGTTCAATTTGGGCAGAGGTCAGATAAGGTTGCACATCCTGCAAAAATGGATCAATTTCAAGCCCCAACAGATCGCAAATTACTGAAAGAACCTGATCATCAGAGACCCGAAAAGCAGTTATCCATGATTGAAATTCCAGCGAGGCTGAGAGCTTCAGATCTAATCGCGTGTTTAGATTTTCTAGAAATTTTAGTTTTTCGCTTTCGGGCAGATCAATCATTCTTTGAACCGCCAAAGAAATCAAATGCCGGAAATACAACCTACGGTTGTCGATCCAATCCAAAGTCAGGAAAAATGTGCAGGGGATATTCCGTTCAAGTAGAATGGGACGGACGATTGAGAAGCACTCCGCAAAACCATCGTCAAATGAAAGGTGGACGGCTTTGGGCGGCAAATCAACCCCATTTACGCGCTGATCATGTAGCTGCTGATAGGTGATGAAATTGAAATTAGTCTGCAAATAATCCAACGCGGCCTCAAAGTCTGCGATCGGAACCACCGGATATAGGTGACGGACATGGTCCATGCGCTCATCAGAAACCGCGTGGTAAAAAACATTGATCACGTCACGACGAACGAGGTTTGGCAGTAATTTGGGGGGTATTCCCTTAGAGATCGTTGAAAGCAAATTAGGTATTTTTGACTTCATTTCAAAGTTATTGAAAGTTCAAGGTTTCAGGTTAAAGGTTTGATTATTGCGGGCACTCACCACTTCTCACCACCCACTATCATGAAAACGCCATATCCCCATCATAAAGATGAAGTTTGATATGATGCCAGGATTGCGCCATCGGACTGTCATCCGCTTTGGGCATACATTGATAGATCCGTTGTTTTTCCTGAAGAAGAATTTTCCCTAACAAACGATTTTGCAAAAACCGAGCTAATTCTTGGGGAATTTCGAGGGTATCAGCTTTAAACTTCCGTCCAATTTCGAGGGCCAAAGCCAATACGTAACGGTAGTATTCTGGCTCAACAAGTTGAAAATCCAGGGTCTTCAGGAAAACATTGGCTCCCTTTTGAGAAACCGAAAAAGCCGCGTATCCCCAATACGATTCACCATCGGGTGAATATATTTCACACCCCATCAATTCCACCATCGGGCGAGTGTCACTAAAATAGTAATCTTTATCTTCGGTCGGGGATTGACCCGTTTTGAGCACCCAGGGATAAGCCAGCATCCAGTTGACAATTTCAACCCCGCGGTGCATCTCGGCTTCGGGAGTATCCTGGCGAGTGACAACATCAGTTCGGATTTGATCGACTTCTTTGAACGTAAACTTCGTCATCCATTTTTCTTGGAGACGGTTCAAAAAGCCGTAGAATATTTTTTTCGTCAGGGGTGCGAGCGCCCGGTTTAGGGCTTTGGTTGTTCGATTTGTCACCGGGATTGATTTATCGATTTTGAGCAGGTGGAGCACTTTACGGGTCAGGCGTAATCCCCACGTCAGCGGATTTAGAACCGCCATCCCTGAGGTGTCAATCCAGAAATAGGTTAAAGGCTCCCGTTCCCAAAAGCCGTATTTGCGACATACTCGGCGGGCATGGATGCTGCCAACAATGAAAAAATCCTCCTTTAGAGTAAGCGCTTCCTTCATTAACCTGGACCCCACCCCGCGGCCGCGCACTTTACCTGAAACCGACCAGGTTGTGAACCAATGGGTTTTGTAAAGTTCGTTCGCGACCCGCAGCCGCATGGGCAGGACTCCAAAATAGCCCACCACTACATCATCAGCATCAATGGCAGCCAGCAGGGCGACATCGTCCACTTCAGCATAGGGATTGTGGGAATGGGCGATCGCCCGTTGACGAGTGATGGGGACGAATTGACCAGGTTGAGCCGCGGAAATGGCTTTTTCAGCAAAATCAACTAATTCGACGACTTTGATGTGTTCGTAACGAATATTGTTTTCAGTCATAAGT
This sequence comes from uncultured Anaerolineales bacterium, assembly GCA_964453155.1. GTDB lineage: Bacteria > Chloroflexota > Anaerolineae > Anaerolineales > UBA11858 > CAYVQU01. The sequence continues at coordinate 4,151 of CAYVQU010000051.1, forward strand.
TATGAGAATCTGCGCAGTATGGATTGAACCTGCCCAAGATAGCCGCGGCCAAAGATGACAACGTGGTTAAGCAGGTGGTAGAGGTTGTAAATGGGAAAGCGAGATTGATAATCGGGTTCAAGCGGTCGGACGGTTTCATAAGCCCGATAGAAAGCACCCGGAAACGACCCAAAGAGGGTTGTCATCGCCAACTCGGCTTCGGCCCAACCATAATGGGCGGCGGGATCGATGATCGCGGGTCCACCGATGGAATCAGTCATTGCGTTGCCGCTCCACAAATCCCCATGGAGCAGTGAGGGCGGTTGAGATGGGACTAACTCCGGCAATTTTTGGGTAATACGGACCACATTTTGGACCTCGCGGGCCCCCATGAAACCGCGATCACGAGCCAAGCGAGCCATGTATAACAGGCGATATTCGGCAAAAAAAAGGGAACCATCAGCCGCCCGATCATTGGGCTGGGAGGTAGAACCGATGTAATTGTTGTGGATGAACCCAAATTCCTGACCGGTAATGTTATGGAGCGCGGCTAATTGGCGGCCAAAGGTTTCCCAATAATCGGCGCGGCGCGGGGCAGGATTCAAATCTTCCATCAACAGAAAGTCTGGACCATGCAAATAGGGTTTAGGAACCGTAGGACCATCAGAAATCCGGAGGGCTGCTAAACCTTCAATTTCGCGGGCAAACATGTCTGGAGGCACAGATGAATTGGTTTTAAGGAAAAAGGTAGCCCCAGTCTCGGTGGTGATGATCATCCCGTTGTTGATACACCCCCCGCTCACAGGACGAGTTGAATCCACCGCACCCGATTGGTTCTCAGCTAACCAGGTTTTAACCGCCGCAGGGATCATTGTGAGGGTCCATTTTCTAAGAAATCTAACAGCCCCTGGCAAGAACGTTCTACAATTTGATAGACTTCTTCAAACCCATCAATTCCGCCATAATAGGGATCGGGTACCGGATCATTGGGTCCACCATAGGGGTCAAATTCCCGCATTTGGCGAATTTTCGCTTTCTGCTCCGGCGTGCGAGTCAATTTGAGCAAATTGGTCCGGTTACTGGCATCCATCGCGATGATCCAATCGAAAGTATCGAAATCATCAGGATGAATCTGACGCGCCCGCCCAGAATACTTGAAACCATGGCTAGCAGCCACTCGCCGCATCCGCCGGTCGGGTTTCTCACCGACATGCCACCCCGAGGTACCGGCTGAATCAGTTTCGTATTTGTCCGTCAACCCAGCCTGGGTCACCAAATGACGAAACATATTCTCGGCTAACGGACTACGGACAATATTCCCAAGACAAACAAAACACACTTTGATTTCTTTGGACAAATTTTGCCTCCAAAATAATGATATTAATGTAACTCAGGTATTGTAGTCGGCCCATATCCTACCTTAAAATCGATAGTGCGGGTAGATACCAAGCACAGAAATATATAACCTTCAATTTTTGCAATCATTTTTTCCTGATTCTTGCAGACAAAGACAAACCTTGCCACATTTGTCAACATAGATTAAACTGTTAACAGAAACGTAAGGTTTATAGGTTAACATGAGTAAAGAAAGAGAAACCGCCCTCAACAAAGCCCTCGGCGACCTCGACAAACGATATGGCGAGGGAACCGTCATGCGTCTGGGAGAAGCCAGCCATTTACGAGTGGACGTCATCTCCACCGGGTCACTTTCTCTGGATTTGGCTTTAGGGGTGGGTGGCATTCCCCGGGGGCGTGTCACCGAAATATACGGCCCCGAATCATCCGGTAAAACCACAGTTTGTCAGCATATCGTCGCCGAAGCCCAAGCTTTAGGTGGTACGGCCGCGTTTGTCGATATGGAACACGCCTTAGACCCGGTCTATGCTGAAGCTTGTGGGGTGGATGTCGATAATTTGTTGATATCACAGCCTGATACTGGTGAACAAGCCTTAGAAATTGCTGAAGCCCTGGTTCGATCTGGGGCGGTAGATGTGGTGGTGATCGACTCGGTGGCCGCCCTCGTGCCGCAAGCCGAGATCGAAGGGGATATGGGCGATGCCCACATGGGCCTGATGGCCCGCTTGATGTCGCAAGCCCTGCGGAAGCTTTCGGGTGTCATTAAACAGACCAATACCTCTGTAATCTTCACTAACCAGTTGCGTCAGAAAATTGGCGTGATGTTTGGCAACCCCGAAACGACCACTGGTGGCAACGCCCTGAAGTTCTATGCTTCCGTCCGAATGGATGTGCGCCGGATCCAATCGATTAAGGTTGGCTCAGAGGTGATCGGCAACCGGACGCGAGTTCGAGTGGTCAAAAACAAAGTTTCATCTCCCTTTAAACAAGCTGAATTTGACATCATGTATGGTGAAGGGATCTCAAAAGTCGGTGACGTACTGGATCTCGCCACCCAAATGGATATCGTTGCAAAACGGGGTTCTTTTTACTCATATAACGACCTGCGCCTGGCGCAAGGGCGCGAAAACGCCAAAAATTTCTTAATTGAAAACCCGGATATCACCGGCGAAATTGAGGAGATTATTCGCACAGAACTTCTCCCTCCGCCCGTGATGCCCCTCGACTGAACTTTGACACATCTCTTGAACGCACGGCGTTCAGCCGTTGAGCAGCTCTACATCATCTACTCATTCTTCCATTAAATGAGCGCTCAACCCACTAAACCCTGTCGTGCACAGATAAATAGATTGCACGGCCACGACTAGAAAATTAGATCTCAGCATCAATTGATACGCAGGTATCGATAAATCGTATGGAAACTCAGTTCGGAGTCTTAAGAGAAAGCCAACTTCCCCCCTCTAGAGTGGCACATTCTGCCGGAAGCGCTTTAGCCAGCTCATTAGGACCGCCGGGCGCAGTAATTGTGACTTGGTGAATTAGTCATTTAATATCCTTCGTCTAACAATTTACATACTTTACTGAGATTGCGAAACACGTATTTTTAGCCGTGGCCTGTCATGCAGGGTCACGGTTTTTTGCATTTTTAGATTTAACCGTAGAGCACGCTGAGCATTACCTTTTTTCGCTGCGATCTCTACATTCTCAGCGGTAAACAAATGGAACGAAAAGTAACAGCCCTGAAAGTTCAAAAGCGGAACCCGCAGCGGATTAATGTGTTTTTGGATGATGAATTTGCATTTGGACTTTCCCGCATTACGGCGGCCTGGCTGCGAATTGGACAAATTGTAGACGAAGACAAAATTCAAGAATTACAGTCCGCCGACGAAAATGAAGTGGCCTATCAGAAAGCTTTACATTTTCTCAGTTTCCGGGTCCGTTCGGAGAACGAGGTCCGGAAAAACTTAGAGAAACATAAATTCTCAGAAATTGTGATCCTGGACGTGCTTGAACGTCTGCGGCGAAACCGGTTGGTAAATGATGTGGATTTTGCCCAAAATTGGGTTGAAAACCGCTCCGCATTTCGACCGCGGGGCCGCCGGGCTTTGCAGATGGAATTGCAGCAAAAAGGGATCGCCACCGAGGTCATCGATGAGGTTCTCACCGATCTAGACGAGGATGACCTGGCCTATCGGGCTGCTCAGAAACAAGCCCGCAAATATCGCCGTCTGGAATGGCAGGAATATCGCAAAAAAATGATCGCTTATCTGGCCCGGCGGGGCTTCAATTATGGCGATGCCGCACCCGCAGCTGAAAAAGTTTGGAAAGAGTTGAAGAGTGATGAGTGAGGGGACCGGAATTGAAAATTTGAACGTCTTTATTGGGGTCGGGAACCACTCACAAACTGCGTCTGTGGGTCTCGATATAAACCGGAAATGTCTTTTTGCTGGAATTATTCTTTTTTATCCGAATTATTCAAAAATCAGGACATTTCCATACAAATGAAAATAGAAATGAGGCAAATAAAATGGATGGAGGCTTAGGAATATTAGCAATCTTTGTTGGACTGGCATTAGGTGCCGCGATCGGCTATTTCTTCAAGCAGTACCAGACCCAACAAGCCAATCAACAGCAGCAAGCCAAGGGCGAACGGATTTTGGCTGAAGCCCAAGAGAAAGCCCACGAAGTCGAACTCAAAGCTCGGGATGAAGCCCTAAAAATTCGACAAGAAGCCGAAAAGGAGATTGATCAACGCCGGTCGGAGTTGTCCCGGCAGGAAGATCGGGTCCAGAAACGCCGTGACCAGATGGACCGCCGGAGTGAAAAGCTGGAACGCCGGGAGCAATCCCTGAATAAACGCCAGAGTAATATGGATCGCCGGGCGAACGAAATCGAGAAAATTCATACGCAAGAAATTGAAGAACTCCAGCGGATTTCACGGATGAGCGCTGACCAGGCGCGCGATATGCTGCTGGACAAAGTCGAAAAAGAAGCCCGGGATGACATGGCCCGGATCATCCGTCAGGTTGAGGCCGAGGCCAAAGAAGAGGGCGACAAGAAAGCCCGTAAATTGGTCGCCGACGCGATCCAACGGGTGGCGTCCGAACATGTCACCGAAGTGACCTCCAAAAACGTCCCCCTCCCCTCCGATGAGATGAAGGGCCGGATCATTGGACGCAGCGGTCGCAATATCCACGCCTTTGAGCAAGCTGCCGGGGTCGATGTGATCGTCGATGACACCCCTGAAGCCGTCACGATCTCGAGTTTTGATCCGGTTCGCCGAGAAGTCGCTCGCCGGGCGCTCGAAAAATTGATCCTGGATGGGCGGATTCACCCGGCCCACATTGAAAAAGTGGTCGCCAAAGAACGAAAAGAGGTCGACCGGGTGGTCGCCGAGGCCGGTGAACAAGCCGCCTTCGATGCTGGCGTTCCTGGACTACACCGTGAAATTACCAAAGTGTTGGGGCGCTTAAAATTCCGCACATCGTATGGCCAAAATCAATTGGCTCATGCCGTTGAAACTGCCAAACTGGCTGCCGTCATCGCGGCCGAACTCGGCGCCGACGTCGAAGTTGCCAAAGCCGGGGCCTTGCTCCATGACCTGGGCAAAGCCATGGACCACAACGTCGAAGGCACCCACGCCCAGATTGGGGCCGACTTCGCCAAACGCTACCGGGTCAATGCCAAAGTGGTCAACGCCATCGCCTCCCACCACCATGAGGTCGAACAAGACACCGTCGAAGCCGTGATCGTCGAGGCCGCTGACGCCATCTCCGGTGCCCGTCCCGGTGCTCGCCGCGAAAGCCTGGAAATGTATCTCAAACGAGTCCGCGCTCTCGAAGAAATAGCCAACTCATACAAAGGGGTCAAGCAGAGTTATGCCTTGCAAGCTGGCCGCGAGGTCCGCATCTTTGTCAAGCCGGATGATGTCGATGATTTGGCATCGATTAAGCTGGCGCGGGATATTTCCAAGCAGATTGAGGAGACGATGCAGTATCCGGGTCAAATCCGGGTGACGGTAATCCGTGAGACGCGGGCGGTAGATTATGCGAAATAGTCGTTAGTCGAATGGTCTCAAGTCGAATAGAAATCCCCTCCTGGTAGATGAGGAGGGGATTTTTGGTTGTGGGTGGAGGGGTCTAATTTGTCTGAAATGTCTGATTGGTCTAGGGAGTTGGGGACAATTCGATGAGGGCCCCGGTAACCCAGGTGGGGTCGGGTTTGTCGTAGTGGGGGGCCATGTCTTCCCAGACGATGTCGTGGATTTTTCCATCGAGCGAACCGAGTAAATATCGCACCACCTGCCCGGCGTCGCGGGCGTCGCTTTTGGCAATGTGGGCGCAGTGCTGGTTATAGCCCCAATAATCGCCAACAGTGAGCATGTCCAGCCCTTCTTGAATGCGCTGGCGGGCCAAATCGAGGCCACCTTCTTCAGCAAAGTAGGATTCTTCGGGCGGATCATCATAGCCGATGCCATGATGGAAGGGGTCAGCTGTCATAACCACCGCGGCACCCTCGGCAACGAGTTGTTGTAATTCTTCGATGCCAGGTAAGATCATTGGACGGCCGCCAGCTAGATAGGGATATCGTACGATCAATTCTGGCCCCGCAATCCCGCGCCGTTTGATTTCTTGGTCCCACAGGAACAAAAAATTGAGCAGCGAAAATTCGTGTTCCCAATCAATGCGGCCATTCAATCCAGGGCCTTGAATGCCCCAGGAGGCTTCGGCACTGACTTCGGTGCCTTGAGACACTCGCACGCGGGCATCTTGAAGTGCATCGGTCAAGGCGTGCAGCACACCCACTACCAGAACTTTATCCGCACCACAATCCAGGCAGGCGTGGACAGCGGCCGCGATTTGATGGCCGCAGGTTTCGATCCCCGCGTGGGGGAAGATGATGGAACCACCAGCACGGAGGGCTGGGGAGAGATCCCAGGCGCGGCCTGCGTCTAGGATTTTGTGTACATTTTCAGTACCGAGGCGGTCGAAGGTTTGTTGGGCTTCAGCTTTGAAGTCAGGGATATCTTTTCGGGGCATATCTTCTCCTAATTAGAAACAAGTGTAGAAACATCGATAAGGTACAATTTTACATATTACCTTACCCCTACCTCAAAAACGGATTCCCCCGCCGCTCCACCCCCACCAACGTCTCCGGCCCATGCCCCGAAAAAACTCGCGTCTCATCGGGCAACGTCAATACCTGCTGTTGAATGCTGGTGAGCAGCGTCTCCCAACTCCCGCCAGGGAGGTCGGTGCGACCGACGGAACCTTGGAAAATCACATCACCACTGAAGAGCAAGCCATCATTTTCAAAATAAAAGATCACATGCCCTAAGGTGTGGCCCGGCGCGTGGCGGACTTCGACGGTATGCCCACCAAGTTGAAGTTTCTGACCATGCTCAAGTTTCAGATTCGGTTCTTTAGGTGAATCAAAATGAACTCCAAAAAGAGGGGCCCCACCTTTGGCCTGCCAGAGTGGGAGATCATCGGGGTGGAGCGCCACGATTGGGGAAGTTTCCAAGCCATCCACAACCGCCCCAGTCCCGCCCATATGATCAAAATGGGCGTGGGTTACCCACACATGTTTGATATCCCAGCCGCGTTTCTCAGCTTCCGCCCGGATGAGATGCCCATCCCAGGCCGGGTCAATGACGGCGGCTTCATTGGTAACGGTGTCGGCGACGAGATAGGCATTGGTCATTACGGGACCGAGTTGGAGAGTTAAGATTTCGAGCATAGTGGTTCAATCATTCCTTGAGAAATTTTCGCACTTTACTGACTACTTGGGTTTCATTATACTGTGGTTTGTCACTGGAAATGATTTTTAAAGGGTGTTAGACTGGGAACCGCACCCTTCACTTCGACTTCGCTCAGCACAGGCGATACGCTTCGTTACTCAGGATGCTTAAGTGCGTGGCGGTTAGTGTTTGAAATAAATCTGGCAAAATCTACCGCCACAGCTGAGTAGTTTCATATTATTAAATATAGGAGACATTTAATGGCTGAATACCCCCCTGAACCATTCCGGATTAAGATGGTTGAACCAATCCGGCTCATCAACAAAGCTGAACGCGAGGCCGCGCTAAAACGCGCCGGTTTCAATCCTTTTGGGCTGAAAGCGGACGAAGTTTACGTGGATCTCTTAACCGATTCTGGAACCGGCTCGATGAGTCAGCACCAATGGGCCGCGATGATGGAAGGAGATGAATCCTATGCCGGGGCCCGTTCGTATTTGCGGCTCAAAGAGACAATGGAGGCCATCTTTGGGTTCAAGTATTTCGTCCCTACCCACCAGGGTCGGGCGGCGGAGAATATCTTGTGCGCGGTGAAATTGGGTCAAGGTCAGTATGTGCCTTCGAACATGCATTTTGACACCACTGAAGGGAATATCCGCGCCAGGGGCGGCCGGCCAACAAATCTCGTTATTGAGGCAGCTTATAATCCAAAATCGCAGCATCCTTTTAAAGGAAATATGGACCTCGTCAAGCTGCGGGGGTTCATCGAAAATGTGGGGGCCGCCAATATCCCGTTTGGGATGATCACCATCACGAATAATGCCGGGGGTGGGCAGCCGGTCTCGATGGAAAACATCAAAGCAGTTGCCGGGATGTATAAAGAATATGACATCCCCTTCTTCATCGATGCCTGTCGCTTCGCCGAGAACGCCTACTTCATTAAATTAAGAGAACCAGGTTACGAAAACAAATCCGTCGCAGAAATCACAAAAGAGATTTTCGACTTGGCCGATGGGGCCACGATGAGCGCCAAAAAGGATGCCATCGTTAACATCGGTGGCTTTCTGGCATTAAATGATGAAGAGCTATTCATGCATGTCCGGAACGAGTTGATCTTAAGGGAGGGCTTCCCCACCTATGGCGGTCTGGCTGGACGCGATTTAGATGCCATGGCAGTTGGATTGCGGGAAGGCATGGAAGAATCATATCTGGCTTATCGCCTGGGTCAGACGGAATACCTGGCCGAAAAATTATTAGCGGCGGGAATTCCGATCATCGAACCCCCCGGGGGGCATGCGGTCTATATCGATGCAGGTGAATTACTTCCCCATATCCCCAAAACCGAGTTTCCCGGGCAGGCTTTGGCAATTGAACTTTATTTAGAAGGCGCGATTCGCGGCGTCGAGTTAGGTTCGGTGGCCTTCGCTTATCCCGACCCAGATACCGGAGAGATGATTCACCCCAAGATGGAACTCGTTCGGTTGGCGATCCCCCGACGGGTCTACACCCAACCCCACATGGATCATGTTGCCAAAGCGCTGGTTAAGATCAAATCACGGGCTGAAGAGATCAAAGGTTACCGGATTACCTACGCCCCGAAATTACTCCGGCATTTCACAGCCCAATTTGAACCCATTGCATAATTTCTCACGTTAAGTCGCCAAACCGCCAAGTTATAATTCTCTTTGTGCCTTAGGGTCTTTATTAGCGAAGTGATCTTTACGCGAATTCTGATCTAGTACTATTGAAAATTTCAGGTGTATAATGAGAGAAATTATATAATTCGGATCCGCTGGCAAAACGAGGAGGTTCAAATGTCTCAGGAACAAAAAAAATATCGGTTGGTAACCCGCAGCGATATGGATGGGTTGGTATGTGCGGTTTTGATCAAAGAACTGGGCATGCTCGATTCGATCAAATTCGTCCACCCCAAGGATGTTCAGGATGGCAAAATTGATCTGGGTCCTGGTGACATCACCACCAACCTACCCTATGTTGAGAGTGTTCACCTTTCGTTTGATCATCACGCTAGCGAAACCATCCGAGTTGGTGAGAAACGGGACAATCACATCATAGATCCCGATTCCCCCTCGGCTGCGCGCGTTGTTTATAAACATTTTGGGGGCCAAGCTGTTTTTCCCGAAATCTCTGAAGAAATGTTAGTGGCGGTCGATAAGGCTGATTCAGCCCAATACACCAAAGAAGACGTCCTTAATCCCCAGGGTTGGGAATTACTCAGTTTCCTGATGGATGCCCGCACCGGCCTGGGCCGTTTCCGAGATTTCCGGATTTCCAATTACAACCTGATGATGGACCTGATCGACTACTGCCGTGATCACCCCATCGAAGATATTTTGCAGCTACCTGATGTAAAAGAGCGGTCTGAACTTTTCTTTGAACACCAGGACGCCGCTAAAGAACAAATCAAGCGCTGTTCCACCGTGCATGGTGATTTAGTAGTCTTCGATATCCGGGATGAGGAAACGATCTACACTACCAACCGCTTTATGATCTATGCGCTATTCCCTGAAGTCAATATTTCCATGCATGTGATGTGGGGATTGAAGAAACAAAATACCTCATTCGCAGTTGGTAAATCAATATTTGACCGCTCATCCACCGTCAATGTCGGTGAATTAATGCTCAAATATGGCGGTGGTGGCCATGTTGCCGCGGGCACCTGCCAAATCAACAATGACAACGCAGAACAAGTCAAAGCTGAATTGATTGCAAGATTATCAGGAGCATAAGTACCTGCCAAATATTTCGTTTCAATTAAATGTGCCTATGGCGTAAATATTTACCGAGTCAGATGCGTATTTACTCAGGTTTGCTGGTGAAACCAATCATTTTCTGAAAAACATCAAACCGGCAAGCACTTATTCGTATAACACCTGCTATCCTTAGCGAGCAAAATTATCCAGGCGGCCACCCGGTCGCCTGATTTCTAAATATAAAGGAAATTCAATGCCAACAAAAAAACGCCGCATCACTGCCGAAGACCTATACAATTTTGAACTCATCTCTGGAATGGAAATCTCGCCAAGTGGGGATCACATTGTTTACGCCCAACAACGAATTGATCCTAAAACCGAGAAAAAATATAGCGATTTATGGATCATCGCCACCGCGGATGGCCAGACGCGCCAATTTACCTTTGGCGACCACACGGATCGCGCCCCATTTTGGTCACCTGATGGGAAACAGATTGCCTTTCTCTCTAACCGAAAGGATGAAAAACAATTTCAACTTTACTTACTCCCCTTCAAGGGCGGCGAGGCTCGGCCATTAACTGATCTGAAAGGTTCTTTTGGTAGTTTTGAATGGTCACCTGATGGGACTAATATCGTCTGTCAATTTCGCTTGAAAGATGCTGAAGTCGTCGAACGCGAACAAGATGAACAGGCCAAGAAACTGGGTGTGGTAGAACGGCATTACACGCGTACAAATTATAAATTCGATGGCGCGGGGTTCTTACCCACCGAACGCTGGCACATTTGGGTGATTGATACCCACACCGGTGATGCAACTCAACTCACCGCGGGCGAAATTTACGACGAGACTGCGCCTACCTGGACCCCAGACAGCCAGAACATCATTTTTACATCCAATCGGGCCGCTGACCCTGACCTGGAATACGATTTAGTTGACTTATTCAAGATTCCAGCCACCGGTGGGGAGGCCGAAGAAATTCAGACCCCCAAACAGCCCAAGCAAATGCCGAAGGTTTCACCCGATGGTCAATGGATCGCCTATTACGGGGCTGATGAACGCCAATTATGGTGGCAGAATACGAGTTTGTTTTTACTCCCAATTTCGGGCGCGGCTGAAGCCAAAAATCTGACCGGTCAGTTTGATTTCAACGTCTCCCCCGACGTCATTAATGATATGAATGCCGGAGCAGTCGCCTTACGCCCCCCGGTTTGGTCGGCGGATAGCCAAACGCTCTACTTCCCAGTTGGGCGGCACGGGGGCAGCACCTTGAACTCAATTTCACTTGCCGGCGATAACTTAACGGTGGTTCTGGGAGATACCGGAACGGTCGGCGTATTTGGGTTTGATAATGCTCAAACGAAGTTAGGATATTTTAAAACCACAATGACCGATCCCGGCCAAATCCGGCTGAAAGAAATTGATACGCAGATCGATCGCCAACTTTCAAAATTCAATACCTGGCTGGAGGAGGTTGATCTCGGCGAAGTGGAAGAAGTCTGGTTCCAGGGGCGGGAGGCCAACGACCTCCAAGGTTGGATCCTAAAACCCCCGGGATTCGATCCGGCTCAAAAATATCCCTCCATCTTCGAAATCCACGGCGGGCCAATGGCCCAATATGGTCACAACTTCATGCACGAATTCTACTTCCTGGCAGCCCAAGGATATGTGGTCTATTTCAGCAACCCGCGCGGCGGACAGGGTTATGGCGAGGCCCACACCAAAGCCATCTTCGGTGAATGGGGCGACGCCGATTATGCCGACCTGATGCTATGGGCCGATTATGTCGGAGCATTACCGTATATCGATACCGACCGCACCGGCGTGACAGGCGGCAGTTACGGCGGTTATATGACTTTGTGGATCATTGGTCACACCCACCAATTCGAGGCCGCGGTGGCCCAACGGGTCGTCAGCAATTTCATCAGCATGTGGGGGTCCAGCGACATGAACTGGAAATTCCAAAACCTGGTCGGCGACCCGGCCCCGCTCGATGACATCGAGACCGCCTGGAATCACTCCCCGGTCAAGTATCTTGGCAATGCCACCACCCCCACGCTGATCATTCACAGCGAAGAAGATCACCGCTGCCCCATCGAGCAGGGCGAGCAGGCCTTTGTGACCCTGAAAGTAAAAGCCGGGGTCGAGACCGAATTTGTCCGTTTCCCCGGTGAACCACATGGTCTCTCTCGCATGGGTCGCACCGATCGGCGCATCGCCCGTCTAAATCATATTCTCCGCTGGATGGACAAATATCTCAAAGCCTGATTTCCGTTCCATAACTCGCTCCAACCCAAATTCTGGTTCCCATGCTATTCATGGGAACCGTTTTTGTACCCCCAAGAAGCTTTATTGTTTTTTGAGTATCAACCGAAAATATGAGCAATGATATGCCTGCCATCAAAAAATTCAGCAACTCTACCTGGTTATCAGCCAAAATACCCTTCTATTATGGTTGGGTGATGCTCCCGATCGCCATTTTGGCCCAAGCTACAACCAGCCCTGGGCAGACGTTTGGGGTTTCCATTTTTAACCCTTCCCTCCGGGAGGCGCTAAATATCAGTCATTCCCAACTGACTGGGGCCTACATGTTTGGCACGCTGCTGGCCGCGATCCCCCAACCCTTCATCGGCGCTCAGATGGACCGCTTTGGGATTCGCAAAATCATGACCTGGGCGACGATCTTTTTGGGTCTAGCGTGTATTTTCATGTCTCAAGTGCAATCGCTGCTGATGCTGTTTTTCGCTTTCTTCTTGCTGCGCTTATTTGGGCAAGGGGCACTATCGCTACTCGCCAGTAATATTCCAGCGATGTGGTTTCAGCAAAAACTGGGGCGTGTCTCGGGGGTGATCAATCTAGGATTTTCCGGCTCTACGGCCATCTTGCCACCACTCATCTTGGGCTTGATCCACAAATTCGGCTGGCGGTGGGCCTATGCCGGTTTGGGGTTCGCTGTTTGGGTCCTGTTGTTACCCTTATTGTTCGTCCTTTTCCGCAATCGTCCCGAAGATGTCGCGCAGCATTTAGACGGTGCCGACGAAAACCTAAAACCAATTGAAATTTCAAAGCCAGTTGGCCGCTCTCTCGATCTAAAAACGGCTCAACGGACTCCGGCATATTGGATCATGTTGGTGTTGACCGCCCTCTGGGCCATGATCGCCACCGGCATTTTCTTCAATATCATTCCCATTTTCACCAGTTTGGGATTGACCGCAGCGCAAGCCGCAGCGACTTATACCACCCTGGCGATCACCACCGCCATCACTCAGCTTTTGGCCGGGTTACTCGCCGACAAAACCCCCCTTAACTGGCTGGTTTCCATCGGCGTGGCCTTTATGACCGCCGCGATTTTTACTCTGGTTAACGCCACCCAACCCTGGCTGGGACAAATTTATGCCATCCTTTTGGGCATAACCCAAGGTTTGCTAGGCATCGTCGGCGGAACCTTGTGGGCTCGATATTACGGTCGTCAGCATTTGGGAAAAATTCGGGGGAGTGTTTTCACCGCTGGTGTGGCCGGCAGCAGCATTGGTCCCTTTGTGATGGGCTGGATTTTCGATCAATTTGGGAGCTACCAAATTTCGCTGTGGATATTTATGGGTTTGCTGGCCCCGATGATAATTGCCGCCCTGTGGGCAAAACCGCCCAAACAACGATTAGCGATGGAAAGCGGATAACGTAAACCAGATGAGCGCGGGTTTTCTGTATAAGAGAAAACCCGCGCTCATTCGCGTCAGCGCAGTGATCTACACCATCCGCGCTCTAAACAAAATCTAATCCATCAATTCTAAAATCGCGCCATCTAAAGGTATTTCAGCGGTTGATTCTTGGGCCAGGATCCAATCAATAACGGGTTGGCGCCAGGAGATGGAGGTATTGTAGGCGTCGGGGTCAAATTCGGCCAACATAGTGTAATCGCTGCCCCCGGCATATAAGAAATCTGTGGTCAGGAGGGAGTAGGTGGTCGTATCTCCCAAGGGTTCACCGGTTTTTCCAACAATCCATTCACCAAGGTGATAGTGAATCCCCCCCACTGGTGGCAGACTGCCCCCAAATGCCAGCACCTGTTTGAGTTCGGCCCCGGTGAGTTCCACATCAACCAATACATTGCTGAACGGCATCACGCTGATGATGTCGGTGATGGCAACCTCACCAGCGGGGATCCGATCCCGCATGCCACCCCAGTTGGTGAGGGCCACATCGGCTGGATATGCCAACAACCAAGATTCAGCGATTAAAGCGGCCATTTCGTCGCTACGCTGAGGGATTTCTCTCTCTAGATAGCCAATGGTTTGGTTCAGTTCTTCATCGGTTTTCGACTGCCAGTAGGCTACAATTTCGGCGACTTGGGGGTGAGCGGTGCCCCCCACATTATCTTCAACCCCAAAAGTAGCCGCCAGAATTTCCTGGGAGGGTAGTGCGATTTCATAAGTCACATAACCGTACTCTTGGAATGAACTCCCCCCCGACACGACAACCGCGCCGCCCACAACCTGAGAGAATTCTTCATTGCAATGTCCACCCCCGAAAAAGTTGATCCCCAAATCAGCCACATCGCGGGCCAGCGGAACCAATTCCCAGGTACAAATATGGCTGGGGACCAATATTAGATCGGCACCGGCAGTTCGCACTTCGGGAACATACTCTCGCAAGACCAGATCGTAATCGAGAAAATCAAACCCAGAGACATAAACCGGATTGGTGACCGAGGGTGTATCGAAATTGGCCAACCCAATCAGGCCGACATTGAGGCCCGCGACTTCTACGATAGCGTATGGCTGGATGCCCAAATCCGTGGGGACTGCGCCATCCGATTTATTACGAATATTGGCACCCAGGTAGGGGAAATCGGCTTCAGCGAACCGGGTTTTCATGACATCCAAATTGAAGTCAAATTCATGGTTGCCAACCACGGAGGCCGCATATCCCATGGCATTCATGACTTCGACCATGCTCTCGCCTTCAAACCAGGTGGAGATCGCCGGGCCAGTCCAGTTATCCCCGCCAGAGAGGATCAGCACAACATCACTATCGGCATATTCGGTAGCCCAGAGACCGGTTAATTCAGCGGCACCCTGGCCGGTTTCTTCACCTAACATCCAGCCGTGCTCATCGTTGGTATAGAGGATTGTCAGGGTGACGGTTTCTGGCGCACCAACTTCGGGTGGGGCTTCTGCTTCAGGGATCGCGGTTACCCCCTCAATTTCCGGTTTAGGTGTGACAGTGGGCAGCAACTGGGCTTCGGGAAGGCAGGCGGTGAGTAAAGTTACCAATAATCCAAATAATAAGAGGCGTTTCATTTTGGCTCCAAATTTAATCGCGAGTAGCGCGAATGAGGAAAATTATTCTGGCGAATGGCGGAGTACGAGGAGGGTGATGTCGTCAAATTGAGGAGCTGGGCCGACGAAGGTATGCATATCGGCCAGGATGCAGTCGCGAATTTCGGCTGCGCTGCGATCGCGGCAGGTTTCGATGGCGTTTTTTAAGCCCGCATCGCCAAATAACGCTTCTTGGACATTTTGAGAATCAAGGATCCCATCGGTATAAACAATCAGACGGTCACTCGGAGCTAGTTGGATTTGCTTCTGTTCCCAGGTGGCCTCATCGAAGATGCCAAGAGGTGTGCCGGTGCGATGAAGAAGTTGATCGGCAGAACCATTTTTGAGTAAATAGGGTGGATTGTGCCCGGCATTGGCGTAGGTCAGCAAGCCAGTAGCAGGATCGAGAACGGCGTAAAAAACGGTCACAAACAAACCTGAACGAGTATCGGCCAACAAGCGCCGGTTGGCTTCACTCAACACGAGTTCGGGCCACATTTCGTATTCGGTCGCGTAGGTTCGCAGGAGGGAACGGGCAGTGGTCATGAAGAGGGCCGCGGCGGTCCCTTTGTCGGCAACATCAGCGACAACCAGACCCCAGCGATTGTTTGAAAGTGGAATAAAATCGTAGAAATCACCTGAGGTTTGGCGCGCGGGTTCGAGAGTGACCGCCAGCTCCCACCCTGATATTCGAGGGGTTTCGGCGGGCAAAAAACTACCCTGAATTTGGGCCGCCCGGGCCAGTTCTTGGGCATCGCGTTGGGAGGCTTCGGCCAGTTTGAAGGTTTTGGCCCGCACTTTTTTCAGGCGATTTTCCATGATTTCAACGTGCCGGTTGGCTTTCATCTCCTGATAGAGCGTTTGGGCTTCGCGCAAGAGGGCGCGAGCGCGTTCGAAATCGGCGGGGGAACCGCTGCGAATATGTACTTCGGCCCAATCATGGAGGGTTCGGGCCCAACTCCACCGGGCACCAATCCGCGCATAATTGGCAACGATTTCTTCCAGAATAGTGATGGCATCGGCGTACCGGCCTTCAGCCGCGGCCAATTCGGCATCGGCATGCCCGATATAGGTATCGCGCCAGATCGAATCTTTTTCGATTTTTTCGAGGGCGGCCTGAGCCTGTTTTAAGGCCTCCCGGGCAGCCGGGATTTTCATCTGCCGGGCGCGCAAAATCGTCATTTGTAGGTAAGGCCATAAGGGATTACCAATTCCATCGGCCGCAATTTCAAGCCGGGTTTCCAGCACTTCTTCAACCTCGGTCCAGTCGGCTAATTCGCCATATAATTCGAGTTCGAGCAGGGCCGAAACCAGGTCGCCACCCACTTCCTGCATGCTGTGCAGATCACTTTCTTCTCGGGCCTGGGTGTAGCATTGGCGGATGAGGGCCATACTCCCCTCCCATTGGCCGCGCATAAACATTAGTGGAGCCCGATGGCTGTCGTTAACGAACTCGGCCGGCCCGGGATCCGGCATTAATTGGGCCAGGTGGTCCATCCGTTCCAGATATTCGGCCGCTTCAATGAGATCGCCAGCGGCCCGGGCGAATCCAACCGCGCCCTGCAGCGAGAAATGTTCTTCAGATACCACACCGCGCTTCCGCCCCAGCGCTGCGGCTTTCTTAAAATAATGGCGGGATTTTTCACGGCCACCTTCCTGGGTACCAGTTAATGCCGCCAGGTTGTGATAGGCCCGCATGGCAATCCCAAGATATCCGGCTTCCCAGGCCAACTCAACCGATTTTTCGAGTGCCTCCAGAGCTTCATCTTCACTCAAATTTTTCAAGACCCCGTAGGTTGCCAGGGTGTCAGCCTGCCCGGCGATATCGTCAAATTTTTCGGCCATGTGCAAGGCTTTTTTGCAGAGATGATAGGCCTTATCGTGCATTTCGTTGAAATAGCAAGATCGAGCCGCTTCGTGGATCAGCATCGCCATCTCTGGACTGTCGGGCGCACCTGCGACGACTTCAAGCCCTTCCTTGCTCAGACGCAGGGCTTCGACATGGGCCCCCGCGTGCCAAGCTACCCGTCCTGAACGGGCGTATAAGCGGGCGACATCGTTTAAATAACCAGCCTTTTTATATAGGGCAATGCCATCCTGCCAGGCTTCAAGCGCCTCTTGAAATCGGGACTGACGGTAAAGAGCCTCGCCCAGACCAGAAAGTAGAGCAGCCTGATCTGTATCGCAGCAACCCAAAAAGAGGGCGCGCCGAAATTGGATTTCAGCTTCCCGATTGGCATATGATTCCAAGGCCGCTTTGCCGGCTTTGATGTAATACTGGTGAGCTTTATCGTCCTGACCGGCATTTTGAAAGTGACGTGCCAGCATACCGGAAAATTCGTCCATCCGATCTGGGTACAGGCGTTCAATCGTTTCTCCCACCAGGAGATGCAACCGTTGACGGTCAGCATCAACTAATGAAGCATAGGCGGCGTCTTGCACCAAAGAATGCCGAAATAAGTATTCCAAATCGGGCTCGACCTGGGCCACAGAGACCAGGCCGGCGGCTTCGAGATTTCCTAATTGTCCCAACAAACTCATAATTTTTTCTCCGGAGGAGGATTCTTTTATTTTGTCCGCCTGGCGATCAATCACCGGGCTAAATGTTGAAATCGAATGAATCCGGCTGTGATCAGGGCGTCGGGTTTAGCCGACTTTCGGTGCAAGCCTGGGGATTCATTCCCAGGCAATACTCTCTTGCATAACTTCTTCTAAAACTCGTACCGGGAATTTGCGCCCGATGACCGAGGCGACCCGCAATATCAGCTTGACATCTTCAGGCAGACGATCAATGCGGGCTAACAGTAATCCCTGTAAATTATCGGGGATGTGGATGTCATCGAAACCACCCCCGGCGACCCAACCGCCGTTTTCTGGCACGATGGCCTGGCGATCGATTAACATCCGGATGACCTCTTCAACGAAAAAGGGGTTACCCTCCGATTTTTTGAGGATTACTTTGCGGACTTTCTCAGGAAGGGCTTCGATTTCCAATAGATTAGCAACCATTTTGCGGCTATCGGTATCAGTCAGGGGGCGTAAAGATAATTCCGTCAGACTGCTCCCCATCATTTCGCGAGCCGTATTGACCAACCGCCAGCCGGGCGTATCACGCTCATCCCGAGTGACCAGACACAGCAACATCGGTCCAGAAGTCACCACTGGTAATAGTTTGACGAACAAATCCACCGAGGATGAGTCGGCCCAATGCAGGTCTTCCAGCACAATGACCACCGGCTGTTGGGTCGCTAACTTCAGCAGCAGCCGCCGGATGGCCCGAAAATATTCGGTTTGGAGGGTTTGGGGGTCGGGCAAAGTCACCATTTCCTGGGCTTCCGCCGATAAATCAACCGATAATAAGTCGCCTATATAGGGATATACCGCCATCATCTCATCCCCAAACAAATCCGACAACCGTTCGGTGAGGATGGTCTGGGTTTCCGTTTCTTCGCTCGCATAGGAGATATCAAAAATCGATCGCAGCACCCCAATTAGCAGATGGTAAGCCAGACCCTGTCCATAAGATAAACTGCGCCCTTCGACCCACAATGGATGGCTACTCGCTTGTTCACCCTCGACGGCAGCTTTCCATTCGGCAATCAGGCGAGATTTTCCCAAACCTGGTTCACCGATGACAACCGCAGCCCGCCCCAATCCGGCGCGGACAGTTTCGCACAGTTGCAGCAACGCGTTCAGTTCGGCATCCCGACCAACCATGGGACTTTCCAGGCCCCGAATGCCACGCACCGATCCGGGTTCAGATTTGACACCAGTAAGGCGGTAAAGTTGCAGGGGATTTTCCCGGCCCTTAACCGCGACTGGGGGTATATGCTCACATTCAAACAACGGATGTACAAACCGGTGGGCTTCGTCCGTCATGACGATGGTCATGGGGGTGGCTGCAAATTTAATCCGAGAGGGTAATATATCCGCCCCATCGAGGGCCGTATACTCATATTTCAGGTCTTCACCCACCGAATTAATGATCACTGTCCCGGTATGAATACAGGCTCGCAAGGCAAAATCGACATCATATTTGGCCTTAATCTGGTCGGCATAGATTTGCCCAATCCGCATGACATCGAAGGCCGCCCGTACGGATCGGGCCGGGTCATCTTCATGGGCCACCGGCGCGCCAAAAAATGCCAGGAATGAGTCCCCCAGCATCCGAGCAATTGTCCCCTCGTAACGGTAAATCATCGGGATGACCTGATCGATCACCTCATTCATGACCTCAGTCCAGATTTCAACGCCCAACTGCTCGGACAAGGCTGTCGATCCCACGATATCCACTAACAAAATCGTCACGATCCGGCGCTCATCCGCCAGATAGGTCGCGGCCCGGACCTTTTCTGCCAGGGTTTCAGGCGCAGCCGCAGTCGCCCGGGACAGCCGGGATACATCCAGGGGGGTTGTTCCAATGACTGGATGGCCACAATGCATACAAAATCGGGCCCCAGGCAGCAAATCGGTATCACAATTAGAACACTTACGCGTCAGCGCTAGACCGCAGTTAAGGCAAAATCGAGCTTCTGCCGGGTTGGGGGTTTGGCAACGAGGACAATTCATGCATAGGCCTTTCAAAATGGGAGCAAATCTCTGATGATTCTATCATTTTTTTCACCTGAAACTATTACCCACAATATAGATACAAATAGGTTGGAATTGGGGTTCATTACGTGATCCGCAAATCGATTTGATACGCGCATCACAAATCATGTCGAGAATTTAAAGATCAATTGATCCAATTTGATTTTTAGACTATACTCACGGTGATAACTTGTACGTACATGGAGAGAATAATGCCAACCTTGCCAGCAAAACAAGTTAGTATTCAAGATGATTTTTGGGGGCCAAAATTACAACTCAATGCCGATATCGCCATATTCCATCAATGGGAGCAATTAGAGAAAACCGGCTGCATCGAAAATTTTAGATTGGTTGCTGATAACAAAGAGGGATTCCGCTTGGGATTTTTCTTCGCCGATTCGGACGCGTTTAAATGGTTGGATGCCGCAGCCCGGGTTTACGCCTCCTACCCCTCCGAAAAGCTCAAAATCCTAATGGACGATTTCATCGCGCTGATTGGCCGTACGCAAACCGCAGACGGTTACATCTACACATATAATCAGTTCCACTTCCCTGAGGTCCGCTGGACCAATTTACAAATTGAACACGAACTTTATTGTTTTGGGCATCTTATTGAGGCCGCGGTTTCCCATTTTGGGGCCACCGGCGAACATCATCTGCTTGACATTGCGATCAAAGCCGCGGATCTACTTGTCCGTGAATTTTCATCAGCGGGACCAACCGGTACACCGGGTCATGAGGAAATCGAACTGGCCTTGATCCAGTTGGCTGCGGTTACCCAAAACCAGGCCTATCTTGACCTTGCACAGCACTTCATCGAGCGGCGCGGCCGGGTGAAACCCTTCATCACCCACATTCTAAGTAATAAATCCAGCTTCGAAACCCGGGGCAAAGAAGTTGCGGCGAAATTAGCCGAATATCAGGCCGTTAACCCGGAGCATATCGAGAAATTCAAACTCCCCGACGATAATATCTCCCCGAAACCACCTTTGGGAACGCTGCGGTGGTTTTTCAATACGGCGACGGGAAAATATTTCCAACAGCACAAACCAGTTCGACAGCAAACCGTACCGGTCGGTCATTCGGTTCGTTTCACTTACCTCAAAACCGCCATCGCCATGTTGGAACATGCCAATCAACACACGACCAAACCAGCCAACTATCAAGCCACGCTTGAAACCGCCTGGGATCACATGGTCACCCGGCGCATGTACGTTACCGGCGGGATTGGCTCGATCCCCGACATCGAAGGATTTGGCCGCGATTATGAACTTGATCCGATCTATTCTTACTCCGAGACCTGTGCGGCTTTGGGTAACATATTTTGGAATTGGGAGATGACCCAAATTACCAATGATGCCAAATACGCTGACCTGACCGAATGGCAATTCTACAACGCGGCCGCGGTCGGCCTCGCGCAAGATGGAGCCTCCTATCTCTACAACAACCCCCTCACCTGCGAAGGCCAGGTCACCCGGCAAGAGTGGTTCAAATGTCCATGTTGTCCGTCAAACATCTCGCGGGTTTGGGCTGATTTGGGAAAGTATGTGTTCTCCATTGAGGATAGTGGGTTGTGGGTGCATCAATATATTGGGAGTGAAGGAATTTTAGGGGATAAGGAGCAGGGGTTAGGGGTGAGGGTGGTGGCGGGGTTGCCGTGGGATGGGGGGGTGAAGATTCAGCTAGAGGTAAATGAACCAAAAGAGTTTGCGATGAATTTGCGGATTCCGAGTTGGTGTGATGGCTATGAAGTAAAAGTAAATGGGGAGCGGGTTGAGGGTGGCGGGTTAAGGGCGCAAAATTTTCGCAATTCACAATTGGAAACCGCATCTGGTTACGATCCCCGCCAAAGTTTTTATCTCCATATCCAGAGAATATGGTCCCCTGGCGATGTGATCGAAATCGATTTTGAGCTGGGGATTCAAATTCGGGCCACCCACCCCAAAGTCAAGGCCACCCGAGATCAGGTGGCTGTTACTCGCGGCCCCCTGGTCTACTGCCTGGAATCGGTCGACAATCCCAAGGTCGACATTTTCAATGTTCAACTTGATCCCTCCACCCTGGTAAAAGAATTTAACCAGAATCTTTTTGGGGGCACAATGTTGCTGCAGGCCCAATCGCTCTCAGGCAAACCTCTAACTTTTCTCCCCTATTATTTGTGGGCCAATCGAGGAGAATCGCAAATGACGGTTTATGTGAATGTTGAAAGTTGAGGGTTTCAGGTTGCCAGA
The DNA here is from genome assembly GCA_964453155.1 of uncultured Anaerolineales bacterium. Classification (GTDB taxonomy): domain Bacteria; phylum Chloroflexota; class Anaerolineae; order Anaerolineales; family UBA11858; genus CAYVQU01. The sequence continues at coordinate 26,074 of CAYVQU010000051.1, forward strand.
TACATACGGACAGCAACCTTAGACTTGTCACTTTCAACCAGACAAAATATGGAAAATATTCAAACCCAAAACACCCGCACAAAACTCACCTCCCGCACCTGGTTTGTCCTGACAATTTTGGCCGTCACGGGGCAAATTGCCTGGGCTGTCGAGAATAGTTGGTTCAACCCGTTCGTCTTCGACACCCTGACACCCGACCCCCGCCCGGTGGCCTGGATGGTGGGTGTCAGCGCAATCACGGCGACCCTGACAACAATTTTCATGGGGACCCTAAGCGATCGCACCCGGGCCAAACTGGGACGGCGCAAGCCATTTATCTTATTCGGCTACATCCTATGGGGGGTGGCGACGGCTCTATTTCCAACTGTGGCTTTCATCAAAGTCACCAGCGTGGCAGTCGTAATGGTCGTTATTGCCGATGCAATAATGACCTTTTTCGGCTCAACCGCCAACGACGCGGCTTTCAATGCCTGGACCACCGATATCACCGATACATCCAACCGGGGTCGGGTTGAAAGTGTGCTGCAAATCGCGGTGTTTATCGCCAATATCATCACCTTTGTCGTTGCGGGGATGATCATCGACACGTTTGGCTACTTTATCTTCTTTTACGCCTTGGGTGCCATCGTAATCGTCTCAGGCATTGTCGCGGGTGGCCTGCTCCAGGAACCGGAAATTCCGCTGGAAGAACTCAGCGCCGAACGCCCACCCTATCTCCAGGAATTATTGAGTGCCTTCCGGTGGGGTACAGTGCGTGAAAACCCTATTTTGTTCTTACTGCTACTTAACATCATGATCTTCAGCATCGGGATGCAAATCAGTTTCCCTTATCTACTGATTTATTTCGAGAACACGCTGGGTTTCAGTAAAACCGAGTTTGGATATCTTGCCGGGGGTGTGCTGGCCTTCAATGTTCTGCTAGCAATTCCGTTTGGGGTCCTTGCCGACCGTTGGGATCGACGCAAACTATTGATCCTGGCAAGTGTGGTCGCCGCGGGCGGTGTTTTTGTCTTTAGTTATATGCGCACCCTCCCCCAACTGATTGCTTTGGGGATTGTTTACCAACCGGCCGAGATGGTCGTGGCGATTGCTTCCATGGCCTGGCTTAAAGATTTGCTCCCCGAAGATAAACGCGGCCAATTTTTGGGCATCCGCATGATTTTTTGGATCGCGATCCCCATGGTGGTGGGACCAGCAATTGGCTCTCAGTTGGTGCAAGCTTTTGGCACGCCGATCACCCTGAATGGGGAGACAGGCTTTGTTCCCTCGTCTATCCTGTGGCAAATTAATGGCATCGTGGGTGTGCTGTCCGTCATTCCTTTATTCTTCAGCAATAAATTAGGACCAAAAAATGACTAATTGGAAACCCGTACCTGGAAATATAATGACTCGTTGGGCGCGCGACGTGTCGCCGGACAATGTTTGGGCTGAATATCCTCGCCCACAGATGGTGCGTGAAGATTGGAAAAATCTCAACGGCTTGTGGGATTACGCCATTACCCCAAGAGGAGCGGCCCAACCCGAATTTGAGGGAAAAATCCTGGTCCCCTTTGGGATAGAATCCGCCTTGAGCGGAGTCAAACGCCCGCTGCAACCCGATGAGTGGCTCTGGTACCACCGAAATTTCACAATTCCGGAAGAATGGTCTGATCAACGGATTTTGTTACACTTTGGCGCCGTGGATTGGGAATGTACAGTTTGGGTAAATGAGCAGGAAGTTGGCTGCCACCAGGGAGGATATCTCCCTTTTTATTTTGATATTACCGACCAATTGCTAGCCGGGGATAATGAGATCATCGTCCAGGTTTGGGATCCGAGTGATCAAAGCTGGATCGCACGCGGCAAACAGGTTCTCAAACCAAAAGGAATCTGGTACACCGCGGTCTCGGGCATCTGGCAAACGGTCTGGCTTGAACCTGTTCCAGAAACCTATGTTCATCGCCTGAAACTCACGCCAAATATTGACACTGAAACGTTGAAAATTTCGGTGGATCTCCGTGGAAATTCTGGCGATTTCAAAATTATCGCTACAGCCGGAAATCGAAACCAAGAAGTTGCAACTGCTTCTGGGTCAGATGACGAAACCCTCACACTAACAATACCAGAACCCCAATTATGGAGTCCCGACCATCCTTTCTTGTACGATCTGCACCTTGATGTTTTTCAGGCTGATTGCCAGGTGGATCAGGTCTCCAGCTATTTTGGCATGCGCAAATTTAGCATGGAACCTGATGAAACTGGACAACAGCGTCTGTGCCTAAACAATGAACCCCTGTTTCACTACGGCCCTCTGGATCAGGGCTACTGGCCTGATGGGCTACACACCCCCCCCAGTGAAGCCGCGCTGCGTTACGATGTTGAGTTCGTCAAGGAAATTGGCTGCAACATGATCCGTAAACACATCAAAGTTGAGCCGGCCCGTTACTATTATGATTGTGACCGCCTGGGAATGATTATCTGGCAAGATATGCCGAATGGGGGCAAAGCGGTCGGGGATGTGACCGCAATTTTAGCCATCATGTTCAGAAAATTTACTCGGCGCGATACGGGGATGTACTGGCGGGCCGGTCGGGGGAGAAAAGAGTCGCGGGACGATTACTGGCGCGAGTTACAAGAAATGGTTGACCATCTCCACAATTTCCCCAGTATTGGCATGTGGGTACCCTTCAATGAGGCTTGGGGACAGTTTGAAGCCAATAAAGTGGCAAACTGGCTCAAAACATACGATCCAACCCGTCCCATCGATCACGCTTCGGGCTGGTTTGATCAAGACGGTGGCGATTTCCGCAGCATCCATACTTATTTCAAAGCCCTTAGCCCAGAAAAACCGAATGAAAAGCGTGGCGTAATTCTGTCGGAGTTTGGCGGCTATGCGCTGAAACTCCCCGACCACATTTGGAACCCAGACTCAGAGTTTGGCTATCGAAAATATAAAACCAGCGAAGAATTAACTACCGCATATATCGATTTACTGGAAACCCAACTAAAACCATGGATAAAAATGGGCTTATCTGGAGCCGTTTACACCCAAACCACCGATGTCGAAATCGAGATTAACGGCTACTTGACGTATGATCGAGCGGTGGTAAAAATGGATGAGGAAAAGATTACTATAACCCACAGAAACTTATACCAAGAATAAGCAAGAAATTGGGTTGGATCGTTGGTTATTTGTTCGTCGATGGGGTAACAGGCCATCCAGCAAACAACTAGCCAACGATCTAACTCATCAACCAACAACCCCATCTGTCACCCAGGATTTCAAAATGGAATTTGACCCCACCGAACACCCTCACCGCCGCTATAACCCCCTCACCGGGGAATGGATTTTAGTCTCCCCCCATCGGACAAAACGTCCCTGGCAAGGGCAAGTTGAGAAAGCCCCGCCAGATGATCGGCCACAATATGATCCGAAGTGTTATCTCTGTCCCGGCAATGACCGGGCCGGGGGCGCGCAGAATCCAAAATTTGAAAGTACCTTCGTCTTCAAGAATGATTTCGCCGCATTACTGCCAGAAACCCCCGCCATTGGAGAACAAACTGATCCACTCTTCAGCGCAATGGATGTGGAGGGGACTTCGCGGGTGATGTGTTTTTCCCCCCGGCATGATTTGACCATCCCTGAAATGAAAGTAGCGGATATCCGTAAAGTCGTCGATATGTGGGCGGAGCAAGTTACTGATTTAGGCCAAAGCTACAAATGGGTTCAGGTTTTTGAGAATAAGGGTGCGGTCATGGGCTGCTCGAACCCCCATCCGCACGGCCAGGTGTGGGCCGGCGATTTTCTCCCTAATGAACCGGCCAAGGAAGATTACAACCAAAAAGCTTACTTTGCCAAACACGGCCGTCCGCTCGTGCTGGATTACGCAGAACGAGAATCAGAGAATGGGGAGCGGACGGTTGTCGAAAATGATAACTGGTTGGCCGTGGTCCCCTATTGGGCTACTTGGCCATTTGAGATTTTGTTGATGCCGCGGCGGCACGTTTTGCATCTCCCAGACTTAGAAGAATCTGAACGGGATTCACTGGCCGAAATTTTGAAACGACTGCTGACAAAATACGATAACTTATTCGAAACTTCGTTCCCCTATTCAATGGGTTGGCATGGGATGCCGTTTGAGACCTTCCAGGTTTCCCCAGATAACCTTCAACGGAACATCCAATCTCAAAAACCTGGAAGGTCTTTCGAGTATTGGCAGCTCCATGCTCATTTTTATCCCCCGCTGCTACGCTCGGCTACGGTCAAGAAATTTATGGTCGGCTATGAAATGATGGCCGAGGCCCAACGGGATCTCACCGCCGAACAAGCAGCTGAACGGTTACGAAATCTCCCCGACATTCACTACAAACGAAACTAAATAAAAAATCCCCGGAAATTCGGGGATTTTTTCCTTAACTACTTCCAAGGATCAATTTCGCCGCGCATATGTTTGACAATGTATTCAGCGGCCGGATGATGAATTTCCTCAAGGGCGGTAATCACTGCTTCCCGATCATAATCCACTCGTTGGAATTGAATTTCATACCCAGCTTTTTCAGCCGTTAGCCTGACATAACTGGCGCGTAAATCGGGTTGGATGGGATTACTCACACATCCAACGTTAATAACCCGTTTTCCACTCACCAAAACATCCAGGGGAAAATGCGTGTGGCCGACAAAGATTAAATCGGCATCACAATCAGCGACTAAACTTTCTATCGCCGAAGAAGTCAAATTCGGGTGGATCCCACCGTCATCTCGCCCTGGTGATCCGTGAACACAATGATATTTGGTACCATCGGGGAGGCAACCTGAAAATTCCAAATCTAGATCAGCCACCCATGGCAAGCAACCCGCGGCAGTAATCATTCCTTGGGTCCAGGCAAAGGTGGTGGCAACTTCCACCAAAACGGGCAATAAATCTGGGTTTTGGGCAGCCACTTCCAAAGAGGGCGGAGGTCGATCTCCCGTTATCATGTAGCGTTCGGTATTGCCACGCACAAAGCGAATATTGGGCAATTTGGTTAATCTTTCTAAGGTTCCAACCGGATCAGGGCCCAAAGATAAAAAATCCCCTAAAATCCAATATTCATCTGCACCGCCCTGCTCCGCAATATCTTGGAGGACCGCTTCCAAAGCTATCGGATTTCCATGGATATCTGACAAAATAGCAATTTTCATTTTTGTTCCTTGATACTGATATGAAGCAAACCATATTACTAGAATAAGCTGAGAACCAGGCACGCTGTTCCTGGCAGGAACAGCGTGCCTTTCAACAGAATCTTTCATGGATTTAAAGTATCTTTTCAATGATTCGGGGGTGAAACAAAATCACACACCAACCCCAAG
>CAYVQU010000052.1:0-31173 GCA_964453155.1 uncultured Anaerolineales bacterium
ACTTTTGCTGTTTTGAGGAGGGTCTAGCACCCTTTTTGCAGTAGAGTCATTATTTTATTACTTTCCAAGTCCCTGTCCAGCCCATTGACGGTGTGGGGGAGCGGCGATGAACTTGTCATTATTTAGCACCCCATACGGATACGCAAAAGCCGCTGCATCATTTTGGATGGATTGGGGCGGCGAATCACCTTGATACGGTGCAATCAGCAAGCTAAACTCCTGCCGCCGCCCATTATAGGAGGGCGCATAGGGGCTGATATGATCGGATGCGGAAAAAGTGGTTGCGAGCAAATTGCCCAGACCGGTATCCGCGATCCCATAGCGGTATTGACGCCCCCAATAGGTCCCAAAGGGATTTAGTAAAACGCGTGAATTTTCACCATCTTTACGAGTGCGGAAGCGACAAAAGGCCAGATTGCTGGCGACATCAGCATTTTGGGCCACCAACAACCCCCGCTCCCCATCCGACACCGCCACCCAGCCATGGGTGACCTGATTGTTGACGCTATCAAGCTCCACATTTTTGGAGAATTGACCGTAATCGAGGCTAAAGGTGCTGACATGGTCGCAATAGTTATGTTTCCAGATCCGCAACGGGTTGGTTAAGCGCCCCACCAACGCCGGACTAATCTCGCAGGGCCAGATTTCTTTCCAGCGGGCATCCCAGGTTTGCTGCAACCGTTCGGCTTGCCCGGCGCTATAGCCTTGATGGGGAGTTGATGGGTAATCTACAATCGTGCGGACATAGATATATGGTAATCCGGCCGCAAGCAAAATTTCATGTTCAAATAGGACTGGATGTTGATCATCAAGACCAAACCCACCTTTTAGGCGCTGCCCCCCGACCACGCCCAACGAGAACGGCTCTATTTCCCAGGATTCAACTGTATAGCGTTTGCGCCCATAGGTTACGCCGCTGGTGATGAAATTTTGGCGAGCCAATTCGCCACCGTCAAAGTGGGTGCTGACGATTTGCCCGCGTCCATCAAATTTAAGCTGGATGAATTCATTTTTGAGGCTGGTTGCAGTCGCGACAACGTTTGATGGCGAATTTTTTGACGAAGGACCTGATGCCAGGACATAATCTTTCCGTTCTTCTGGCTGGAACGTCGCGATAAAAACAATTTCCTGCCCTTGCTTGGAATTTAGGGTGACCGCCGGAACCGATTGACCGTCGGCATCTGTGAGACTCAAATTTTCGGGGGCATTTTCGCTGAGCGGGAGGCGTACTAAAGCTCGCGAGGGTCGACTCTGATATTGAATTTGGTCCGTTGAAATCCCACGAACATAATCGATCAGGCTGAAATGACTGGTGGGTTGCTTTTCAGTGACGAGATCGAACGCTTGGGCCGCGGTCTCAACCGCGTGAGTCACCAATTCTCGTGCGACGCCCTCCCGGGTCAGGTTCATTACAGGAGCGGAGAGACCAAAATGGGTGGTCGAGAGAATTTTTAACCGGGCTTCAAATGATTGGTTGAGTAAATCTGTCACAGCCGCCGACCCCTCGTCAGTCAGGAGCCGTTTGGTTTGTAGTTCCAGAATTCGGGCCCGTTCCAGGCCGGTCCACAAACGGGTATTCGACCATTTTTCCGCCCAACTGGAGAAGCCATCGAAACTACCGTCAGCCGTATCCTGTCCGATGGTAATTGTGCCGACTGGCGGGTGATCGTTGAGATAACGGTCGGGCGTTGTGAATCGGACATAATCGAGATCCGCGATGTTTTCAATCAGTCCCCTCAAACCCTGAGCGGTCGAAAGTAGTTTGTCGATGATGGGAATTTCAAATCCCACCCAAAACTCATCATCGGCATCCATGTCAATTAATAGTAGGGCATCTTGGTCAGTGTCGAGGGCCAGTTGCTCCCGGCGCATCTGCTTGACCCAGCGGCGGAGGGTCAGATGATCTCCCAAGTCACCGATATTGACGCAGGGCATCAGGGTCAGGGTCTCGTCGATGCCGGGATAGGTCAGGGTGAGGGGGTTGTAGCGTTCAATGAATGAGAGTTCAGGGACGAAATTACTGAATCCATTGAACGGCAATGCCGAATAGAACAAACTGATCGCCTCGACACCGTAAGCCGGATACAATTTCAGATGAATCGGGGTATACATCATCTCCTGGGGTCGAACCATCCCCCGAAAATTATCCCCAAACAAATCGCGGAGACCCGATCCCTGGGCATTGGTGATCCCCCGCTGGATCACGGCTTCGAATTCGCGGGCCGTATGCGCGCTGATCAGGCCGTTGTTATAAGACATCAACTCGACATCATCATGCCCATCCCGCACCCGTCGCTGCAAATCCGCGATGATATCGGGACAATGCTCTGGCATGATGGTTTCGAGGGAGAAATAATTCTCAAAATCCCAGGTGCCGCAGACTGGGATGCCGCGGGCGTTAAAATCGTCCAGCGTATCAATTAGATGCCGGATGATACGGATATCTTTGCCGAAACCAAACTCATCAGGCGTATCCCCGCGGTAGGAGTGGTAAAAATTGCCGTGAAAGCGGAATGCGACATATATATGGACCATCATTTTCCTCGTTTGTTCAAAGCAAGCATCCCGAGTAAGTCGAAAGAATAGAGACTGTATCGAGGGGTGTGGGTCTGGTTAAATTTCGCACCCTTCGATACGTCCATCGCAATGCTCAGGACTACTCAGGATGCTGAGCAAAATTACTTCCGAATTTTATACAGCCGAATTGGTCCCTTATACACCCAATCTGTTCGTAATCCAACTTTATCAAGATTGGGCAGTTCCCACGCCGCGTAAATTGATCTATCAGCGATATTTTCGATGATTAACTCCAGAGCGGAGTCGGCCATCCCCCAATTGGGGGAGTATGGGATCGCTTCGATAAACTGCAAATCGTCGCGGCCTTCCTCAACAATAGCAACATAGTGATAGGGGAATAAATCGTACCAATCGGCGAAAACAATCGCGTTTTCTTCGAGTTCGGGGATCATCCGACGAATATCAGCGCGCCAGGGATCGAGTTGATCGTAGTAGGGATACCAATTGAAGTCAAAATTGGCTTGCCCGGTTTTGATGAAATCCCAGCGTTCGTCGGCAAAGGGGGATATGATGCCGATGAGACAAATTAGAATGATGAAAGTTGAGATGATACTGGGATTAATTTTGGCGATGGTTGCAAGGATTAACCGCAGAGCCCGCAGAGAACGCGGTGTGTTTTTGATTTGCTCAGCGATCTCCGCGGTGGGGTGATCTCTTGTGCGGAGAGTCACACCCAAAATCCAGGTGATCCCCAACCCTAGAAAAACAACCATGATGAGGTAGCTGGAGATGTAAAAAACATGAATATCCCCGATTTGGTAATTGAAGGTGTAGACCCAGTGGGTAAACAAGCTCACTGTGAAGAATATTCCAATCCGCCAATCCCGCCGGAAAATGAATATCCAGCCCAGGATGATTAATCCTAATGAAACCCATGAAAAATCGTTGGGCAGGTTGCCAAAAAACTTTCCGGCTTGGGCTGGCATGGTTTCGGCTGGATTCTGGAACATCGCAAAGCGCCATTGTTCCGCGGTGTAGAGGTATTTCAAGCGCGCAACCGGTGAATCCAAATCTTCAGGTGACAAATTCCACTTGGAGGCCGCGGGTTGGTAAATGGTATGAAAGGAATCGTGGAAACCGCCGTTGAAGTCTACGATGATGAAAGCTACCAGAGCCAGGGCTAACCCCAATAGGGCCCCCACGGCTCCAGAAATCCAGGATTTCAGCTTATTGGGTCGGACGATCAGTATAAAGGTGAAAATTCCGACCGCAAACAGGCTGATACTCGCATGAACCCCCACACTCAAACCACCCAATATCCCAGCCAAATTGAGATAACGCTGATTTTCGGTCCGATACCATCGGAGCACGAACATCAATATCCCGCTGGAAATTGCTGAAGCCGGGGTATAGACTTCGGCGATCACGGCTTGGGACCAAAATGTGGCCGAAATACCCAGCGCGCAGGAGCCAATAATGGCCGGAATGCGCCCAACCCCAGCCAATTGCCCCACCAGATAGACATTTGCTAAAGTCAGGGCCGCCATCAGGGCTGAAAACAGGTTGACCCGATAGGCCATATCCCCAACGGGGATGAATGTCGCCACTTTTGCGAGAATAAGATAGACGTTATAACCGGTCGTATGCGCATGTCCCAAACGGTGGGCCAGGATTTGGAATTCGCCACTGTCACCAGGGAGCAACCCTGGAGCCAACGTGCGGACATACGCTGCCAGCCCGATGATGAATATCAGACCGAACATTCGGATGTCAGTGCGATCGAGGGGTTTGAAGGTTGGATAAAGGGTATTTTTGGGCATTGGATGGTAAACTCGATGTAATGTATTTAATGGATGTTGAATTTTAACGCAATACCCATGGGTAGGCTACGCACAGTTATAAAGAAACAGAGACGCAAAGATTCTAAATTTAGTTTAATCTCTGCACAATTGCATCTCAGCGTCTTTGCGTTGATTTTTCGGAGCACAGTATGTTCAAACGTTTGTGGATGAAACCCATCGCCATCGACCCGGAATTCCGAGAACTGCGGGCGGATATCCAGGAATCCGGTTTCCGGACGATGATCTATTTGATCGGGGCCATTTTCTTTGTGGGGTACTTTCTGGCAAATGTGCTGGATATTTGGATCAGCCTGCCGCAGATTTCGGTTGTGATCTTCACTTTGGCCGCGTTTTCGGGGTTGGCCCTCAACCTATCGTCGAAAAATCTATTGGTAGCCCAAATTTTGTGGTTGGTGGGCTGTTCCCTGGCCGTGGGAGCCGCGGTGTATTATTCCAACCGCCCCGAAATGGCTTATTTATTTACAGTGATCCCGATCATGGCGGCCATGTTGATGGGCTGGCAGTACGGGGCGGTGACTACGGTCGGATTGATGCTAATTGTTGGTCTGCTTCCGCCCGGGCGTTACCTCCCGGTATTTCCCTCGGCGTTGAATTTGATCATCTTGATTACGGGCTTAATTGGCGGTTTGGTGACCTGGTCGTATCTCTATTCGATGCGGATTTTTTACAATTGGGCGCAGAACTACTATCGGCGGGCGCGCGATGAGATGGAAGCCGGGCGCTCCGAAAGGGTCCGGTTCCTTGAAATTCAAGAAGATTTGGAGCTAGCCAATACCGAACTCAAACGAATGACCGATCAACTCGACATTCTCTATCAACGCGCCGAGGAAGCCCGGCGGGCTAAAGAAGAATTTGTCGCTAACGTCAGTCACGAATTACGGACCCCTCTCAATATGATCATCGGTTTCAGCGACGTCATCATGAAAAATCCGCGGCTATACGGGGGAGATATCCCCGGGGCACTATTGGCCGATATCGCCTCAATTCATCGCAACAGCCAACATCTCTCGCGGCTGGTGGATGATGTGCTGGACCTTAGCCAAGTGGAAGCCCAGCGGATGGCAATCACCAAAGAATGGACACCTATCCAGACCATCATTCAAGAGGCGGTCAGCGCGGTCCAGGCTCTCTATGACTCGAAAGGGTTGTACCTGGGGGCCGAGTTAGCGGATCAATATCCTCCCGTATTCTGCGACAGCACCCGGATTCGGCAGGTGGTGATCAATTTGTTGAGCAATGCCGGCCGTTACACCGAGACCGGCGGCGTTACCGTCCGGGCCTGGCCAGAAGAGAAAAACGTGATCATCAGTGTCCGGGATACCGGGCCGGGGATTTCAGCAGAAGATCAGACCAAAATTTTTCAACCTTTTCAGCAAGTTGGGGATGCTGTCCAGCAAAAGGGTGGCAGTGGACTAGGGTTGGCCATCAGCCAGCAATTTGTGGAGATGCACGACGGTGAGATGTGGGTTGAATCAGAGATAGGAGTGGGCAGTACCTTTTTTGTTAGTATTCCTCTCCGGGCCTCTGCCCGAGCCGCCGATCCCCCGGCTACTGGGGATGATTTTCAACGTTTTTTCCGTTCTGAAGAACAGTATGAAGCCCGCACGCGCGACTTAGCGATCAAGGCCCCGGTTGCCAAACCTCTCTTCATGCTGGTTGAAACCGATAACACCTTGCAGCGTCTGTTCGAGCGTTATATGGATGAAGTCGAAGTCGTAACCAAACAAAGTTTTGCCGCCGCGGTCGACGAACTCAGTCATACCCCCATCCAGGCGCTCATCTTGAATACGCCCGAGACCTCGGATGGTTTGCATCCCGAAAATGAGATTAAAAATCTACCCTTGGGAACTCCCGTGTTCTCCTGTTGGGTTCCTGGCCGGGATGAAGTTGCCCGGGAGTTAGGCGTGGTTGATTATTTGCTCAAACCTGTTACTCAAGATGAGATCATCGCTGCTATTCAAGATTTAGGGACCGATATCCGCCGGGTACTGTTGATCGATGACGAACCCGAACTGCTCCAACTTTTTACCCGAATGCTCTCCGCCGCCCAGCCCGATTACCAGATTCTCCAGGCCTTTGAGGGTCAACGGGCATTGAACATTATGCGGAATCGGCGACCAGATGTCATCCTGATGGACCTGATCATGCCGGGCGTAGACGGGTTCCAAATTTTACGGGAAAAACGACGGGATCCTACGATTCGCGATATCCCCACCATCGTTGTTTCTTCAATTAATCCTACTGGGGAGACCATCATCAGCAACAACCTGACCGTGACGCGCAAAGAGGGCCTCTCAGTCCCTGATCTGATCGGTTGTATTCAGAGCGTCAACACAGTTCTGGGTCGACGCCCGTAAAACTCAACTGGTTGAGGGCGGCCAGAAAATCCTGACGGTTGATGGGTTTATTGATGAAACCGCTGGCCCCCAGGGATAACGCTAAATCTTTCTGCGGCAAAATTGTGCAAATGATGACGGGGATATCACTCGTCAGGGGATGGTTTTGGAGCATACCCAAAATGACCCAGCCGTTATTTTCAGGCATCATGATATCTAGAACAATCATCCGCGGTTGGATCTGTTCGACCAAATCTAAAATTTCATCCGGATTTTGCGTCGAGATCAGGCGGTAGCGGCTGCCCATTGTATAGCGGTGGAATAAATCCAGGGCATCCTCATTGTCATCTACCAGCAGCACTGGGATTTGCTCCTGAATGGGGAGCAGCAGGCTGGCGCAAAACGCCGCGTTATCATCCTGCGAGATCGAAAGTTGAATTGAGCTCATCCGGGTCAACTCGGTCGCAATCGCCAAATTGGGGCCGGGATCGATATCAGCGATCGCCATGGGGGCTTTGACGTTGACTTCCACCATCCAATCAACTTGCCGCGCGGTGAGCGCAATACTCTCTGCGGTCCCCCGGTTGACGGCCGCGATCACTAAATTGACCAAAATCTGGCTAAGAACCACCGAATGGATTGCCAGAGGAGGCAAATCACTGGGAACGTCATTCGTGATGGTGACCGATTTCTGTTGTGCCAGGGGATGGGTGACGCCCAAAACGGCGGGCAATTCCTCTTGTAAAAAAGTAGATTTGGAAGGGGGTAAGTCTTGCACCCAGCCCAATTCCTTGGCTAACTCGGGGTTTTCAATCTCTGTTTCTTCGGATTTTGGGGGGGCGGCCGGAGAATCTAGGTTGTACTGATCCCAGAGATAATCCGTCAGCGATTCGAGCGCGGCTTTTTGTTCCCGCCGTAACTGCCGCGGGCTAATTGAGAGTTGGTCGGCGACAATTTCCTGCTTCAACTGCTGAACAAAGCAGCAAAACAGAGAATCGAAAATCCGCCAGGCCCGGGATTGGTCCGGTTCATCGGGCGGCGGTTTGAACGAATTGATGCTATCGGTCAGAATTTGCTGGAGGGTGCGCGCCGTATCGAACCGGTCTTCGATCGTGAAAATTTCCGTCAGGGGACTGGTCCGCAAAAAGTCGTAGTTATACAGATTCTTGAGCGCATCCCGGAGATTCTCCAGAAACATCTCGCGCGTCAAATGAGGGGTGTTATTCATAAGGTGATTCAATCGCGAATTTGGCGAATGAGCGAATGCCGCAAATGAGATTTAGGAATTCGCGACATTCGTCCATTAGAATCATTCGCGATTAAAAATTTCTAAAGTTGGCTGCCATTATACGGGGTTTGGGGAGTGACGTCAAAACGTACGACGAATGTCACCTGTTTGGATGCTGTCCGCTTTATGTCCGGTTCCCGTCCTTAACTAGCCTGAATCAGATCGACTTTGGTGATATTATAAATTCATACTTTAGAAATCAAAGCCAGCTATTTTTCGCTGGGTTTGATTTTATTGCCATAATGGTTTTGTTGTACTGGTAAACCCCACTTTCCGCCCATCGGAAGAAAGGAGGCGCAGCAAACAAAACAATTCACCCCGGTAACTGTATTTTCTTATTGTTGAAAACATCCAGGATGGTCCTGGATGAAAAGGTGTTGTTCCAAGTTGGTGAATCGATGACCAAATTGAAACGGACACACAAAGAAGGAGAAAAGGAAAGATGGAAGAAAAAAAACTGACTCGCCGTGATTTTCTGCGCTTGGGGTCACTCGCTGCTGGCGGTGCCGTACTCGCAAGCTGCGCTCCCCAAACAGAAGAACCGGCTGCTGGCGGCGAAGAGGCGCCTGAGGTCGTGGAAGAGCCCGAAATGGCTGAACCCGTGACCGTCCAATATTGGTATGCCTGGGGTAACCTTGATCCCGCGATGGATGCCATTTTGGCGACTGAAGAATTCAATGAGGCCATGAAGGGCAATAGCCTGGAATACAAAGGCGCCGTTGAGAGCGAAGCCGTTCTCACCGCCGTGGCTGCTGGCACCCCCCCCGATGGTGGTTCCAACTTTGACTATCCTAACCTGTGGACGCGCGGTGCCGTTCTCGAAGTGACCGACCTGGTTAACGCCAGTGACGTTGTCCAGAAAGATGATATCGCGGCTGGTCTCTGGGAAGGCTCTTTCTACGATGGCAAGATGATCGGTGTTCCCGGAATCGAAGGCTTCAACTGGTGGGGTATGAACATCAATGCCAACGCCGCTGAAGAAGCTGGACTCGATCCAGATAATATCCCCCTGACCTGGGAAGGCTTGTTCGAGTGGCACAAAGCCCTCACCAAGTTCGATGACGCTGGTAACCTCCAGCAATTCGGTCTCGATCCCTGGGACGCGATGGCTGGGGAACCCGACTTTGCCGCGACCTCCTGGGGTTTCCAATGGTGGGATGAGACCACGAACACCTTCGATCTCAACAACCCGCTGATGGCCGAATCCTACGAAGTTATGGGTAAGTTCATCCAAGAAGTTGGCCCCGACAAGTTCGCCGGTATGCGCCAGGTTGAAGGTAATGGTACCTGGGGCGCCGCCTACAACGCTGGCATCCAGACCATGATTATGGAAGGTTACTGGCACCCGGGTGAGACCCAAATCCAGCAACCCGATATTGCTCCCTTCAACCGCTCCACCTGGGCACCCGTCCCGGCGAGCCGCGAAGGTTCCAAGATTATGGCCACTGGACCGCACTTCGTCCAGTTATTCAAAGACGGCAACTACCCCAACGAGATGTTCCTCTTCGCAGAGCATCTGCTCTCGGGTGCCGCCTTAGACATCATCTTCGAGGAAGTCGGCTGGATCTTTGGTCGTCTCTCCTGGCTGAAAGATGTTGATAAGAACTACTTCCCCGGCCTGGCCTTCTACGTCGACGCGACCGAAGAAGTCACCGACTGGCTCGTTGGCCGCCGCTGCCCCATCCACTGGTTCGTCACCAACCAATCTGCTGAGCTGCGCGAGAAAGTCTACCGCGGTGAAATGAACTCTGGTGAAGCCGTGGAAGAACTCCAACGCCGCGCGTTGGAAGAATGGGAAGCTTCCGGTCTCGGCGAGTAATTTCGACGAAACCAAGTTTGGAAGATCAGGTCGCGCCCTTCATGCTTGCATTGCCGCCGGCGCGGCCTATTTTCTCCCTGGTGTCTGGTTCAGACTTTCTGGGTCAGACACCAGGGTTTTGTCTCAACAATTTCACGCCAAGTCGCCAGGCCGCTAAAGTTATTCCCCATTTCGAACGCAATACCATGAAATGATAGGGATGTTTACGACTTTGCGACTAGGCATGAAAAAGTAATACTGCTCCTAACCTTTTTGAAAGCCCACTTTCTGTGAGGTACCTATGACAACTGCGAAATTGAAATTCCGGGGTATGTCGAAAAGTGAGCGCAAAAGTTTATACTGGGGGTTATTTTTCATCTCTCCCTGGCTCTTAGGCTTTTTACTTTTCACTATTTACCCCTTGTTGGCATCGGGTTATTACAGCCTGACGCGCTATGACCTGATCCGTGAACCGGTATTTTTAGGGTTTAAAAATTTTTCAAAATTATTCTTTGAGGATGCCCATTTTTGGAACGTAATGGGGAACACGGTTTTTTATGTTGGCTTTGCCGTTCCCTTAGGGATTGCCATGGCCTTTGCCATCGCCACCCTGCTCAATTCCAAGATTATTGGGCGCTCATTTTTCCGGGGCATTATTTACGTCCCCTCCATTGTCCCGGCAGTATGTTCGGCGATGGTCTGGTTATTCCTGTTGAATATTCAATACGGGGCGATCAATGCGATCTTGCAATCCATTGGATTACAAGCAATCCCCTTCCTCTCCAGTCCTGATTTGGCCAAGCCATCTTTGGTTGTGGTATCGATGTGGAGTCAGGGGGCGGCGGTCGTTATTTTCCTGGCAGCCCTCCAAGATGTCCCGCGCTCACTATATGAAGCTGCGACTGTTGATGGGGCCAATGCCTGGCAGAAATTCCGCAATGTTACCATCCCAATTACCACCCCTGTTATCCTGTTCAATCTGATCATGGGTTTCATCGGTGCGTTCCAGGAATTTACCCTACCCTGGCTGCTGACGGGGGGTGGCCCCATGAATGCCACCGAATTCTATGCTATCCACCTCTATCGGAATGCCTTTATTTATCTGCGGATGGGGAAGGCTTCGGCCCTGGCCTGGATTTTGTTCTTTATCATCGTGATTTTCACTGTGATCTTATTTAGAACCTCAGCGCGCTGGGTTTATTACGGAGGAGGCGAAGACTAATGGCTACAACAAATCTCTCTACTACGACTGATGTGATTTCTTTTCGACGTCAAAGCCGCTTCCGCCGAGTATCATCTGAAGTATTAAAGTATGGCCTCCTGGCTTTTATCACTTTTGTGTTTGCTTTCCCGATGTTTTGGATGGTCTCTTCGGCCTTGAAGAGCGACCCCCAGGTGTACACCCTGCCACCGATCTGGATTCCGATCCCCTGGCACCCGGAGAATTTCGTCAACGGTTGGACTCGCCTGGATTTCAATACGATGGCAATCAATTCGGTTTTCCGGTATACCTTGCCAGTAGTGATCTCAACGGTACTGTCGTCACTAGTGGTCGCCTATGGGTTTGCCAAAGTCCGCTGGCGCGGCCGTGACACCGTCTTTTTCCTCTGCATGATGACGATGATGCTGCCCTGGCAGGTCACGATGGTGCCGCTATTTGTAGTCTTTAAGAATTTTGGCTGGATCAATTCTTACCGCCCGCTGGTCATCCCCTCATTCTTTGGTAATGCCTATTTCATCTTCCTGCTCCGCCAGTTTTTCCGCTCAATTCCGGAAGAATTGTCAGATGCGGCTCGGATTGACGGTGCCAGCGAGCTAGGAATCCTGTTCCGGATTATTTTACCGCTATCTAAACCGGCCATCGCGGTTGTGGCCCTTTTCCGGTTCATCGGTGCCTGGAACGATTACCTCGGCCCGTTGATCTATCTCAACCAGGATGAACTCTTCCCCCTGGCCCTTGGCGTCCAGCGGCTCAACCGCATCGCTAACTCGATGGGAACATCAGGTGATGCTTACCCTCACCTGATGGCGGTCAGCACCATTATCGCTTTGCCCATCATTATCGCCTTCTTCCTGGCCCAGCGCACCTTCATTGAAGGGATTTCTCTGACCGGTTTAAAGGGGTAATTCTTCACCCGCATCAACTTCAACGGCGTTCCATTTCTACTCAGAAAGGAACGCCGTTATAACATGTGAACTTTAAGATCAAAAATTTTTAAACCGCTAATCTCGCGAATTTACGCTAATTTATTTTTTATTCGTGCAGATTAGCGTTATTCGCGGTTTCATCTTTGATTTTTAACCGCAAAATTATTTGGAGCAATGCAATGGACGAAAAACTAAAACCTGTATATGAAGCAATTTTGGATGGGGATATGGGTGGCGCCACCGACGGCGTCCAGGCCGCCTTGGATGGCGAAGTTGCCGCGGGCGATATCCTCCAAACCGGGTTGATCCCCGCGATGGCCGAAGTAGGCCGCCTGTTCGAAGAAGGCGAATACTTTGTCCCCGAGATGTTGATCGCCGCCCGGGCTATGAAAGCCGGACTTGAAATTTTGAAACCCCTCCTCGTGGATTCGGGCATCGAGCCGGTGGGCACGGTTGCCATCGGCACCGTCAAAGGCGACCTCCACGATATCGGCAAAAACCTGGTTGCCATGATGATGGAAGGTGCCGGGTTCGAGATTGTGGACTTGGGCACCGACGTCGGCCCCGAGAAATTCGTCGAAGCCGCCCAAGCTGGCGCTGGTTTGATCGCCCTCTCCGCCCTGCTGACCACCACCATGCCCAGCATGGCCCAAACGGTGGAAGCGCTTAGCGAGGCTGGTGTACGCGATCAGGTCAAAGTTCTCATCGGCGGGGCCCCGGTCACCACCGAATACGCCGAACAAATCGGCGCCGACGGCTACGCTCCCGATGCATCCCAAGCCGCAACCTTAGCAAAAGAATTTGTAGCGTAGATATAGAACGCGGATCACGCTGATGCGCTGCGCTAACGCGGATTCTCGCGGATTTTTAACAATAAATAAAATCCGCGAGAATCCGCTAAATCCGCAGCATCCGCGTTCCATTGGGAGTAACTATGCCTATCGATTTTAGCCCCGAACGTTGGGATCAGACCAAGGAAATCTATCGTCAGTGGTGGGCGGGTGAGTTGGACCGTCCAATTGTGCCGCTTGTGATGTTTGGCCGCGATCCCGGCCGCCCGGCACCCAATGCGCCGCTATTAACCCAGGCCACTTGCCACGATCTAACCATCCCCGCCGAAGACGTAATCGACGCCATTGATTACATGCTCTCATCGGTGGAATTTTTAGGTGATTCTTACCCCTATTTCAATATGGATGCGTTTGGCCCCGGGGTCATCGCGGCCTTTATGGGCGGCCGCTTGGATAATTCTTCGGGTCAGGTTTGGTTCTATCCCCCCGAAGATGATATTGCCATCCAGGACATCCACTTCAAATTTGATCCGGATAATAAGTGGTTCCGCCGAGTGGTCGATCTTTACACCACTGGGATGAACCGCTGGCAGGGCCAGGTACTGATGGGGATGGTTGACATTGGCGGCAATATGGATATTCTCTCGGCCTGGCGGCCCAGCGAAAAACTGCTGCTGGATTTGTACGACAACCCCGATGAAGTCAAGCGGTTGATTTGGGAGGCTCATGAGGCCTGGCATCAATATTACGACGCTCTCAACGATGTTTTGCAGCCAGTCAACCCCGGCTACTCGGATTGGTCCTATATTTACAGCGAGCAGCCCAGTTATATGCTCCAGAGCGATTTCACCTACATGATCAGCACCAAAATGTTTGACGAGTTCGCCAAACCTGAACTGGAGGCTACCTGTAAACGCCTGCCCCTGAGTTTCTACCATTTGGACGGAGTCGGTCAAATCCCCCACCTCGATTCGCTCCTTGAAATCGATGAACTTGACGGCGTCCAGTGGGTTCCTGGCGACGGCAAACCCCATTGCGGCCACTGGCCCGAACTCTACCAGAAAATCCACGCCGCGGGCAAGAAAATTCAGCTCATCGTGGGTGAATTCGAAGCGATTGATGCCGTCATCGAACAAACTGGCACCGCTAATGGCCTAGCGCACATCGGCATCTTGAAAACCAAGGACCAGGAAACTGAACTTCGAGAAAAGTTGAGTTCTTACGGTATTAAATAAACCTCACGCAAAGCCGCCAAGACGCTAAGTTTTTATTTTTTCTTTGCGCCTTTGCGACTTGGCGTGATCATTTTCCACTATGAATATACGCGAACGATTAGAAGCATTTTGGGCGGGTGAACGCCCCGATGTAATTCCCTTCACCATTTATCAAAACGAGTGGCGGCATACCCAGGATGACCCCTCCTGGCAGGGCTTATACGAAAAAGGGCTGGGCGTCACCTGGCATTTGCGGACCACCCAGGAAGTCTGGCCAAAGGGTGTCGAAATTAAGGACGAGCAAGTCAGCGAAAATGGCAAGACCCTCCTCAAACGGACGATTTCCACCCCCGTTGGCGACATCTACGAACTCTATGACGATGATTGGCGTCAGAAACACTATCTCGAAACGGCAGAAGACTATGCCGTGATGACCTACGTCGCCAAAAATTTGGACGTGGTCCCCAGTTACGACGACTATTTGGAACAGGAGAAAGCCGTGGCGCCATACGGCGTGGGCATGTCCGCCGTCGGACGCACCCCTAATCAAACCATCCTGGTCGATTTTGTCGGTCTGGAACAATATGCTTTCCATACATTCGATCTTGCTGCCGAGATGGAAGAACTCTACGAAGCCCTGTTGAATGTTTTCCGCAAACGGATCGAACTCACTGCCGAGGGACCGGGTAAATTTGTCTCAGTGCTGGAGAATTTCACCGCCGAAACCCTGGGCCCCAAACGATTTAAAGAACTGCTCCTGCCCGTCTACGAAGAGTGTTTCCCGATCCTGCAAAGCGCGGGTAAAATTGTCGGCACGCATTACGACGGACAGATGTCGTCCTGTAAAGATTTGATCGCCAGTGCCCCTATCGACCTGATCGAGTCCCTCACTCCGCCCCCCGAGGGAGATATGACTTTAGCCGAATGCCGGGCCGCCTGGCCGGACAAACTTTTCTGGTCAAACCTCAACGTGGCCCTCTACGATCTCCCGCCCGCTGAACTCAAAGCCAAGGTCCTCCGCCGGGTGGAAGAGGCCGCCCCCGATGGCCGCAGACTGGCCTTCGAAGTGTCCGAACAATATCCCGATAACTGGCCGGAATCCCTCCCCGTTGTCCTGGAAGCCCTTGAAGAGACGAGAGTTTAAACACGATTAGCACGAATGAATCGAATGACCCGAATACCAGCAACCTGATGTTTTCAGAAAATTGGACGCAGATTTACGCTGATGAACGCTGATTAAAAATTATGAAAAAAAATCTGCGTTTTCTGCGTTTATCAGCGTCCCAATCAAAAGGTGTAGTTTTGGACAGAAACCCAATAAGCATTCGTGATATTCGTTGTATTCGTCAAATTCGTGTTTAGTTATCTGTAAGTAAAAGTCACGCTACCATGAAAAACCTAGAACGATTTAAAAAAGCGCTCAACTGGGAACCCATTGACCGGATTCTGACCTACGATTTCCTGGATAACCGGGAAATTCTCATTCAACATGGCGGGTTTGACCCCACGCGGGAATACACTTTCGAAGAGTTGATCGAAGTCAACGCCAAGGCCTGGCAGAATATCGGCGTCGATGTCACCCGGGCGGTCTATGACCCCGTCAACCATTGGATGGGCGGCAAGATCGAAAATTGGATCCGCTTTTTTGGGGTCGACCCCAGCGAATGGGAAGTCAGCCAGGCTGGGGAGACCGCCTGGATTTCCAAACGCCCCTTCCGGACGCTGAAAGAAATCGAACAACACATGCCCCAAAAACCGGTCTATGAGGAAGTTCGGGATTGGTACCAGCCGGTGATCCGCCAGATTCAAGAAGTCTTGGCGCATTACAACATCGTGTTCATCGGGGCGGTCGAAGGCCCAATTACCGATGCCTACACTTACATGGACATGGAGTTGTTCGCCGAAGCCATTTATGATGCCCCCGAACTAGTATCCCATATTATGGATTGTACTGGTTTGTTTTCGGCTCATATCTCCCGAGCATTTGCCGAAGTCACCGATGCCCCCTTGATGTTCATGGGCGAAGATATCGCGGGCAACACCGGCCCCATCTTCAGCCCCAAATTTGTCCGTAAGGAAGGTTTGCCGCGTTGGAAATGGATCACGGAACCGATTAAGGCCAAAGGTTACAAATTCCTGTATCACACCGATGGCCGTTATGGCAATTTCTTGCCGTTATTCTTCGATGATCTGGGTGCCGAAGGCTTGAACCCCATCGAGCGCAATGGCTGCAACGATATTTTTGAAATCAGAGCAGAATATCCCGACAAATTACTGTTCGGGAACGTCTGCTGCATGCACACCTTACCCCACGGCACCCTCGGCGACGTCGAAGATGAAACCCTCGAACTGATCGAAAAGATCGGTCCCCAAGGTGGTATATTTATTGGCTCATCCAGCGAAGTGCACGATCACGTTCCGGTGGAGAACGCCGTAAAAATGTATCAAACGGTCCATGAATATGGGGCTTATCCCATTGATGTGGATCGAATTCGAGCGCGGCGGACCGCGCTAAGAACCAAAAACCAGCTCAAACTTCGGGCAGAACTGGAACTTTAGGATTTAATGACAACTAACCAACATTTTGACCGGGTTGTTTTTCAACCCCAAACTTATCAAGGCTTTCAAGCCGGAATTAACCAGATCGCCGATGCGGTCCGGCCCACGCTAGGGCCAACACCGCGTATGGTAGCGATCACCAAAACCAAACCCCACGATCAAACTCCCGAGATTTTCGACGACGGGGGCACTATCGCCCGGCGGATCATTCAACTCCCCGACCGGGACGTCGATACCGGGGCCATGTTCCTGCGCCAACTCCTCTGGCGACAGCACGAGCAGGTCGGCGACGGCACCGCCACCACAGCCGTGATCTTCCAGGCGGTGTACAACGAAGCCGTCCGGTTCATCGCCGCGGGTGGTAATGCCATGATGATGCGCCGCTATCTCGAGCAAGGCCTGCGCGTCGTTTTGGATCAACTCACCGCAATGACGATTCCCATCTCTGGGAAAGAGACTATCGCGCAGGTAGCCGAATCGGTTTGTGCGGACCCTGAACTCTCCCAGGTTTTAGGTGAGATTTTTGATATTGTCGGACCCTACGGACAAATCGAGATCCGCTCCGGCCGGACCCGGGGGGTGGAGCGCGAATACGTCAGTGGGACCTTCTTTGAGAGTGGTCTCATCACCCAGGTGATGGTCAATGACCATGAAAATGTCCGCGCCCAGGTCGAAGATACTGCCATCTTTTTGAGTGATCTTGAAATTAAGGAAGGGTTGGAACTCGTCCCCGTGGTACGGGCCGCGATCGACGCCGGGTACAAAGGCTTGGTCGTCATGGCCCGGATCATTCCGGAAGATGCCATCGGGGTCCTTATGAAGGTCAGCCAGAACCCAGAGCGGTTCAAAGCCATGGCCGTCAAAACCCCAGGGAATAAAGCCAGTGATCAGGCCGCCTTCCTGGAAGATTTGAGTATTCTGACCGGCGGCAAAGCCTATGTCGATGCCGCGGCCGCGTCCACCCAAAATATCCAACCAGAACACTTCGGGCAGGCCCGCCGGGTGTGGGCCGATAAAACCTTTATGAGTGTGATCGGCGGCAAAGGTGATGCCCTGGAAATCCGCAAACAGGTGGCCGGTCTGAAAGGCCGCTACGACGTGGTGGATGATC
Source organism: uncultured Anaerolineales bacterium (assembly GCA_964453155.1). Taxonomy (GTDB): domain Bacteria; phylum Chloroflexota; class Anaerolineae; order Anaerolineales; family UBA11858; genus CAYVQU01. The sequence goes on from CAYVQU010000052.1 coordinate 17,625, forward strand.
CCGATATCCGCAAATTGACACTCACCCGTCTGGGCAAGTTCATGGGCGGGGCCGCCTCCCTGTTTGTGGGCGGTCTCAGCGAAGTCGATATCGAGGCCCGTAAAGAATTGGCGGAACGCGCCATCGGCGCAGTCCGCGCTACAATCCTGAAAGGTGTTCTCCCCGGCGGCGGGGCAGCTCTGTTGGCCTGCAAACCCAAATTGGATGCGCTGGCCGCGCAAATAGAAAATCTCGACGAACGCGTCTCCTACCAGATTCTCAGTCGCGCCCTCGAAGAACCCACCCGCACCATCCTGACTAACGCCGGTTACGACCCCAGCGTCCGCATGGCCCGGATCGCGGTATCCGACACCGGCAATGGCGTTGACGCCCGCAATGGCGAAGTCGTCGACATGGCCGCGGCCGGAGTCTTCGACTCAGCCGGGGTGCTGCTCGAAGCCGTCCGCGGCGCCGTCACCAGCGCGGCCCTGGGGATCACCGTCGATACGATGGTCCACAAAAAACGACAAAAGATTGCCAACCGACCCTAAAAGCAGGGATCAAAGGACAGAGACCAAGGGATAGGGAGACCTTCCCCTAACCTTTAACCCCTATCCCTTGCCCCCTAATAACGATCATATGACAACTACTGATGATATTACTCAGGTCCCCGATGCGGTTTACAACTTCGCCGCTTCGCCTGAATTTAATAACGACAAAATTTTATTTGCGGCCCGACAATCGGGTCTATATCGCTCCGACGATGGCGGACACACCTGGCAGGGCTGTTTTGGCTCCCTGAGTCTGAACGCGCCTTTGGCGGTCAGCGATGTGGCCCTTTCGCCCAGTTTCGCCACCGATGGCCATGTTTTCGCTGCCGGTCCGGGTGGCGTCCTGCGTTCGGAAGATGGCGGTCAAAATTGGACCGTTTCCATGCTGCCGACGCCCCCGCCGTTCATCACCGCCCTGGCAATTTCGCCCAACTATGCCAGCGATGGCATCCTATTCGCCGCCACAATTGACGACGGTATCTTCCGCTCTTCTAATCGCGGTGCGAGCTGGACCGCCTGGAACTTTGGTCTGTTCGATTTCCATATCTTGAGCCTCGCCATTTCCCCAAATTTCGCCGCCGACAACACCATATTTCTCGGTACTGAAAGCGGTATTTTCCACAGCACCAACGGTGGATTGGGTTGGCAGGAGGTCGATTTCCCTCTCGAAGCGGCCCCAGTGCTCAGCCTGGCCTACGCCGATGATGTAATCCTGGCCGGAACCGAAGCAGCCGGGCTTTATACATCATCTGATGATGGAAAAACCTGGCGGCAAATCGCTGATGCCGATACCGTTGGTTCCGTCAGCACGATAATGCCCCAAAAACCAAAAGAACTGCTCATTATGAATGGCGAGGGCCTATTGGTTTCCGGCGATCAGGCTCAAACCTGGGCACCCACTCAGAAATTCGAGATTCCCCCATTGTCCGCTGTTGTTCCGCAAAACGAGAAATCCATTGTTGTGGGCTTAGCCAATGGTGATATTTTCCATCTGTAGCGCTTATCAACCACAAAGGACACGAAGAACCACGAAGTTAAAATCTTAGTGTCCCTTTGTGTCCTTCGTGGTAAATATATTTTTTGGTGATACTGTGACAAATTCAAATAATAAACCCCAAAAGATGACCCATCGCGAGCGCGTTCTGGCCGCGGTCAATCATCAACCGATTGACGAATTCCCAACAGATATCTGGGCTGTTCCTGAAGTATGGGAAAAATTACAAACTCACTTCGAAACCGAAGACAATCTCGAAATTTATGACCACCTGGGCATTGACGGTATCATGGGGATTATGCCCAAATACATTGGCCCGGAGTGCAAGAAAGAAGACGAATACTTCGAAAATGAGTGGGGTTTTGGGTATAGCCTGCAGCACTATGAGACCGGGGAGTATTACGAGCAGACTCATTTTCCCCTGGCAAAGGCTGAGACCATCGATGATCTCAAAGCCTATCAATGGCCCGACCCCGATTGGTACGATTACGGCTCGCTGCGAGAACAAGCGGCCAAGTACCCCGACCGGGCCATCATGAGCGGCTATTACTGCATGTTCTACTATCACAACCAGCTGCGGGGCCTGGAAGAGTCCTTCATGGACCCGGCGATCAAACCCGAATTCACCCGCTATCTGCTCGAACGGCTGGAAGAATTCTTCTACGAGTACCACCGCCGGATTTTCGAAACTGCAGCCGATGTGATCGACCTGACCCAGGTGACGGACGATTTCGGTTCTCAGAGCAGTCTGCTCATCAGCCCGCGGACCTTCGACAAGGTTTACCGGGATCACATTCAAAAGGCCATCGATCTGGCCAAGTCCTACAATGTTCAGGTTTTCCACCACGATGACGGCGATATCCGCAAGTTGTTGCCGCGCCTGGCCGAAATGGGGATGGACATTCTCAACCCCATCCAGTGGCGCTGCGGCGATTGGGACCTGGACTGGCTCAAAGACGAATTCGGTGCCGATCTTTGCTTCCATGGTGGGATCGACAACCAACACACCCTACCTTTCGACACCGTTGAAGCTGTGATCGCCGAAGTCCGCCGGATTAAGTCCACCCTCGGTAAAGACGGTACTGGCCTGATCATCGCGCCCTGCCACAACATCCAGGCCATCACACCGGTTGAAAACATCATCGCGATGTATCAAACCGCGAAGGAAGCTTAATTTTGGCACCACAAAGTCACAAAGAGCACGAAGAAATCCTTTTGGCTTTCTGAGAAAACCTTTGTGTGCTCCGTGTCTTTGTGGTGAATTTTGTTCAGTAAATTGTTTTCAAAAGGGTATACGGTGAACTCTCGCGAACGCGTTCTATTAGCCCTCAACCATCAAGAACCCGACCGACTGCCTCTCGATTTGAGCGCGGGGCCGACGACGGGGATGCAGGTTCAATCGGTTTATTTGCTCCGGCAGGCGTTGCAAATGGACCCGCCGGACACCCCAATCAAGGTTATCGAGCCCTACCAGATGTTGGGCGAGATCAAACCGGATTTGATGGCTGCCTTAGGAGTGGATGTCGTCGGGATTTGGGGGCGGAATAATATGTTCGGGTACGAAAACATCAACTGGAAGCCGTGGACAACGTTCGATGGTACCCCAGTTTTGATCCCTGAAGATTTTAATACTCAATTGGAACCCAACGGCGATCTTTTGATGTTTCCAGAGGGAGATCGCACCGCCCAACCCAGCGGCCGGATGCCCGCGGGCGGTTTTTATTTCGACTCGATTATCCGCCAGCCCGATATTGATGATGACACCCTCGATATTGAAGATAACCTCGAAGAGTTCGATTATCTCTCGCCTGAAGATGTAGCTCATTTCAAGGGTGAGGTCGATCGCCTCAACGCCGAGACCGATAAAGCCATTCTGCTCAATCTGGGCGGGACGGCTTTTGGCGATATCGCCCTGGTCCCCGCCCCATTCCTGAAAGACCCGCGCGGCATCCGGGATGTGGCCGAGTGGTATATGAGCACGGTGACGCGCTACGATTACGTCTACGCAATTTTTGAGCGCCAGTGTGAGATCGCCCTGAAGAATCTCGAAACGCTGTACGCCGCGGTCGGAAACAAAATCGACATCATCTTCCTGACCGGCACCGATTTTGGTACCCAAAACGGACCCTTTATCTCACCGAAAGCCTACCGCAATCTCTACCAACCCTTCCAAAAACGACTTAATGACTGGGTTCATGAAAACACTACTTGGAAGACCTTCATGCATTCCTGTGGCTCGATTGTCAAGTTGCTGCCCGATTTCATTGACGCCGGGTTCGACATCATCAACCCAGTCCAGACCTCTGCCACTGGGATGGAGGCCCAAACCCTGAAATCCGAATTTGGGTCCGACATCGTCTTCTGGGGCGGCGGGATCGATACCCAGAAAACCCTGCCCTTCGGCACCGCCGCCGAGGTCCGCCAGCAAGTCAAAGAACGCATCGACATCTTTGGCCCTGGTGGCGGCTTCGTGTTCAACTCGATCCACAACGTCCAGGCCGGTGTTCCGGTCGAGAATCTCTTAGCTCTTTACGAAACGTTCATTGAAAATCGTGACTATTAATTTTGTACACGGATATCAGGGATCACACGGATATTAACCGCTAATTACGCGAATACTCGCGAATAAATACAAAAATTAGTGAAGATTAGCGCTATTCGCGGTTCCATTTTTTGATTTTCAATCCGTAAAATCCGCATAAGCGAAGCGACATCCGCGTACAAGAACAAGGAGAATGCTGTGAAACCTTACGTTAATGATTGGGAAAATCCCCAAGTTGTGGGGATCAATAAATTGCAGGCCCATGCCACCGGGATTCCGCATGCCGATTTGGATGCGGCTCTCCAACGGGCGACCGAATCCCCCTGGCTGCGGGCTTTGAACGGTGAGTGGGACTTCACCCTGGTCGCCAACCCCGATGTCGTTCCCGAGGGGTTCTGGGCTCCAGAGTATGACATCGCCCATTGGGATACGATCTCGGTGCCATCTAACTGGACGATGCAGGGCTTCGACAAGCCGATCTACACCAACGTCCAGATGCCGATCCCGAACACGCCGCCCTTCGTCCCCCAGGAGGACAACCCGACCGGCCTTTACCGCCAGAAGTTCAATGTCCCCGCGGAATGGGATGGGCGCAAAATTGTTTTGAGCTTTGGCGGCGTCGAATCGGCCTTCTATCTGTGGATCAACGGCCAGAAGGTCGGTTACAGCCAGGGCTCCCGGCTCCCAGCCGAGTTTGATATCACCGAATACGTTCAGACGGGTGAGAATTTGATCGCGGCTCAAGTCATTCGCTGGTCGGATGGTAGTTTCCTGGAGGATCAGGATCACTGGCGGATGGCGGGGATTTACCGCGATGTGACCCTGTACGCCCTCCCCGAAATCCATCTCTGGGACGTGTTTGCTAAACCAGTTTTGGATGCTGACTACCAGGATGCCAAACTGTCCGTCGTCGCCCGGATCGAGATCGACGGCACCGATGAAGAGCCCGCCAAAGACTACCGGGTCGAGATGCAGCTTTACGATGCCGATCAGAAACCGGTTTTAGACGAAGCTGTCGGCGGGAATGTGGTCCCCGATCACAATAAAATTCTCAAAGTGGAGCTATCCCAAAAGGTGGCGGCCCCTCAGAAATGGAATCACGAGCACCCCTATCTTTACACTCTGGTCGTATGGCTTACGGATGCCGCGGGCAATCCCGTCCAATATTATTCCCACCGGATCGGGTTCCGCAAAGTCGAGATCAAAAACCGGGAACTGCTGGTCAACGGTAAGATGGTCTATATCAAAGGGGCCAATCGCCACGATCATTCTGATAAACACGGTAAATACGTGCCTTTCGATGAAATGCTGGCCGATGTATTGGTGATGAAAACCCACAATATGAACGCCGTGCGGACCTCCCACTACCCCAATGATCCCATGTTCTACGATATCTGCGACGAATACGGCCTGTACGTTTGGGATGAGACCAACCTGGAAACCCACTCGGTCTTTGATGTTCTAACGCACAAAACCGAGTGGACCAATGCCTTTGTCGAGCGCGGCGTTCGCATGGTCGAGCGAGATAAAAATCATCCCAGTATCGTCGTCTGGTCGCTGGGCAATGAGAGCGGTTACGGCCCCAATCATGATGCCATGGCCGGTTTCATCCGGGGCTACGACCCCGACCGGATTTTGCACTACGAGGGCGCGGTCACGCATGGCCCGCAGAATTGGAAGCGCGGCCCCCTGGCCACCGATCTGTGCTGTCCGATGTACCCTCAAATCTCCGACATCATCGCCTACGCCGAGGACGAGACCAACGACCGGCCCTTCATCATGTGTGAGTACGCCCATGCCATGGGCAACAGCGTCGGCAATCTCAAAGAATACTGGGAGGCCATCGAGGGCTATCATGGCTTGCAAGGCGGCTTCATCTGGGACTGGATCGACCAGGGCCTGATCAAAGTCGACGAAAATGGCACCGAATACTGGGCCTACGGCGGCGACTTTGGCGACACGATCAACGACCGTAACTTTTGCATCAACGGCCTGGTCTTCCCCGACCGCACGCCGCACCCATCGATGGTCGAATTCAAGAAATTGATCCAGCCGCTGGCTGTCACGGCCGTTGATCTTCTCCAGGGGCAGGTAGAAGTGCTCAATAAGTACGATTTCTCCACCCTAGAAGGATTAGTCGGGACCTGGGAAGTCGCGGTGGATGGCGAAGTGGTCCAAAGCGGAACGCTGCCGACTCTGAAGACTTTGCCTGACAAGGCGACTCCAATAGCAATTCCGTTCGGGACACCCGAACTCTACCCCGGCGCCGAAGCCTTCTTGACTCTCCGCTTTACCCTCAAGGATGACACCCTGTGGGCCGACGCCGGGCATGAAATTGCCTGGGAACAATTCAAGCTGCCCTACACTTGTCCAGAAGCGGACCAACCTGGAATTTCAGGGGATTGGGCCGCCATTAATGTAGACGAAACCTCCGAGACTCTCGCGGTCAATGGGGATGGCTTCGCCGTCGTATTTGAGAAATCCACCGGCAGAATTAAGCAATTCACCTACCAGGGTACCGAACTGGTCGAATCTGGTCCCGGATTGAATATCTGGCGCGCCGCCACCGACAACGACGGTTTCAAATTCGCCGACGAGATCGACTGGCTGGAGCACAAATTGCTCAACCAGTGGAAAAAACACGGCCTCGACCGCCTGGAATCCACCTGCGAGGCCCTGACCTGGAATATGGATGAGGAAGTTGAAGGTGCAGTGTCGGTTAAGACCGCCCACAGTTTGCAGGCTGAAGGCGCCGAATACGGTTTCCGCCACCAGACAACCTACACCGTTTACCCCAACGGCGATGTCCAGACCGAGCACACCGTCGATTGCGACAACCTGCTGCCGCTGCTGCCCCGCATGGGCGTGATCTTAGCGTTGCCGGCCGGGTTCGAGCAGTTCACCTGGCTGGGCCGCGGCCCCGAAGAATCCTACGCTGACCGCAAAGCGGGGGTGGCCGTGGGGCTGTATTCTGGCACCGTCGACGAACAATATGTGCCCTACATCATGCCTCAGGAAAACGGCAACAAAACCGACGTCCGCTGGGCGGCTGTGGCGAATGAAGATGGTGTCGGCCTGCTGGCGATTGGCGGCTCCCTGCTGGAGACCGGCGTGGGCCACTTCACCGCCAATGACCTGTACGCGGCCTATCACACCAACGAACTGACCCGTCGGGACGAAACTTTATGGACCCTGGATGTGGTCCAATGCGGCCTGGGTGGCGCCTCCTGCGGCCCGATGACTTTGCCCCAATATCTGATCGAGCCGGGTGAGTTTAAGTTCTCGGTGCTCCTGCGACCGGTTTCGCCGGCGCGCGGTGACCTACGCAAGTTGGGAAGAAACCAATAATATATATTGGGACGCAGATGCCGCTTCGCTAAATGCAGATGAACGCTGATTTTTAATATAAATCTGCGTCCTAAAATTCCTGGAAAGGTGAATGCATGAAAAAGTCTAGAAAGCGTTTTAGTTTGTTCATCATTTTTGTCTGGGCCTTTTTTTTCTCGGCCTGCAATGTCCAGGATGATACGATCGCGGTTAAAGTGAGCAGTTCGCGGCTTGCTACCCAAGATGCTTGCACAGGAAAATTTGTCCCCCACAAGTTGGGTTTCGCCAACGGGCTGCGGGTGCGGGAGATCGGGCTGTATCTCAATAATGGTTCCGGTCTGGCAATCAACGATCTGGACGGGGATGGCGATCAAGATATCGTGTTCACCGGTGTGGATCGGGAAGTCGGCATCTTCTGGAATCAGGGGGATTTGGAATTTGAAGAAGAAAAACTAGACGAGAAGTTCCCCCGCGGGGTCGCGGTGGTGGATGTTGATGGCGATGGAAATCTCGATTTAGTCTTCTCCCACCGCGGTTTGAAAGGCGTCACCTTTTATCGAGGCTTGGGCCGAGAAGAAAACGGTTCCCGCTTCGAGTTAGCTGAACTTCCCGGCGTCGATTCCTACGCCTACACGATGGCCTGGGGCGATGTGGACGCCGATGGTGACCTGGATTTGGTGACCGGTTCCTACAACGTTGAGCTGATTCAAAATGGGATCGCGGTCCCCGAGCAGGATCCGCGGGCCGGAGTGTTCTACTATGAACAGACCCCGGATGGATTCATCCCGCAGCGGTTGGCGCTCTCTGCCGAAACGCTCTCAATTGCCTTGGTTGATCTCAACGCGGACGGCGTCAAAGATGTCTGGGTCGCCAATGACTTTGATCTCCAGGATCATATCTGGCTGTGGGAGAACGGCCGCTGGAATGTCGCTGCTCCCTTTGCTCAAACCCCCCATAGCACGATGAGCACCGACTGGGGCCACATCGCCAACGACCGCCGGTTGGCCCTCTTCAGCACTGATATGATGCCTTATGATCATTCGCCTGAAACCGAGGCTGCTTGGGCCCCGGTTATGGAATCCATGATGATGATGGAGATGGGTTCCCATGATATGGGTGATGACATGGAAGGCGATCATGAGATGGATATGCATCATATGATGCCGATGGACCCCGGTGATCCCCAAATCATGGAGAACGTGCTCCAAATGCCCCGCAACGCGGTTTGGGATAACGAAGCCCAGCGCCGCGGCGTGGCGGCCTCCGGCTGGGCCTGGAGCGCCAAGTTTGGTGATCTGGATAATGATGGTTTCCTTGATCTTTATGTGGTCAACGGAATGATCGGGATTAATATGTTTGCCCATCTGCCTAACCATGAGCTCGTTGAGGAGAACCAAGCTTATCGTAATCTGGGGAACGGTGTCTTTGATAATGCGCCGAAATGGGATTTAGGCGCGACCGAGAGCGGCCGCGGCATGGTCATGGCCGATATGGATAACGATGGCGACCTCGATATCGTGGTCAACAACCTGCGGGATTCGGCCTATCTGTTCGAGAACCAAATTTGTGACGGTAACGGCCTCGAAATTGATTTGTCTTGGCCCGATTCAGCCAATCCCCGCGCGGTAGGGGCTAAACTAACCCTGAAAACATCAATGGGTACCTTGCACCGGGATGTGCGAGCCTCGGGTGGGTACCTTTCAGGTGATCCTTACCGGGTGCATTTTGGTATTACCGAAGATGTTGATCTCTACGAACTAGAAATCACCTGGCCTGATGGTCAGCTTTCGGTGGTTGATAACTTAAAATCAAACCGGATTGTTTCAATTACGCGGTGAGAATTAACCACGAAGGAACACAAAGGTTCACAAAGTTTTTTCTTCGTGTTCCTTCGCGTCCTTTGTGGTTAGAAAAATGGGACCAAAAATGAAGAAAAACAATATTTTGGTTTATCTGGTTTTGGTATTAGGCAGTTTATCCTTAGCCTGCCGATTAGGTACAGGCCCGAGTTCACAGGATGTAGAACTGCGCGGTTTGCTGGATGAAGCCGGGATTACGTACTCATCGTTTGCACCCGGTCCACCTGCGGAGGATGCCATGGTCCGGTTGGGGGAGGCGCTCTTTTTCGATAAGATTTTGAGTGGCAATCGCGATACATCCTGCGCGACTTGCCATCATCCTTTGATGCACACTTCCGACGACCTATCGCTGCCGATTGGGACTGGCGGTCATGGTTTGGGAACCGATCGGGTCATGGGAGCCGAGCGTGAATTCGTCCCCCGCAATTCGCCCGATGTCTTCAACCGGGCCGCGCCGGAGTGGGTCACGATGTTTTGGGATGGCCGGATCACGGGGTCTCCTGAGATGGGCTACACTAACCCTGCCGGGATGATGCTGCCCCACGGCTTGAAGAACGTCTTGGCGGTCCAAGCTATGTTCCCGCCCACCTCCATCGACGAAATGCGCGGTAACGAAGATGATGTCGTCGCGCAAGACAACGAGTTGGCCGATATCCCTGAAGATGATCCGGTTGCGATTTGGGAGGGCTTAATGGCCCGGCTGTTGGATATCCCAGAGTATGTGTCTATGTTCCGGGCTGCCTACCCCCATGTTGCCAAAGACGAACTCGGATTTCAGCATGCTGCCAACGCCATTGCGGCCTATGAAGCCGATACCTGGACGTTTAACGACGCTCCTTGGGATTTATATCTCGGTGGGGACGATGAGGCTCTATCAAACGAAGCCAAACGCGGAGCAATTTTGTTCTACGACCAGGCTCAATGCGTGGTGTGCCACACCGGTATTTTATTCACCGATCAGGATTACCACAACATCGCCGTTCCCCAATTGGGCCCCGGTAAAGATGCTGACAAACCCCTCGATTTCGGTCGCTGGCATGTGACCAATAATCCGCAAGATAAATTTGCTTTCCGAACGCCGCCACTCCGGAACGTGACATTAACTTTCCCCTATATGCACAATGGCGCTTACTCCGACCTCGAAGCCGTCATCCGGCACCATCTCAACCCGGCAGCGGCCCTCCAGGACTACGATCCGGCCAACCTCAGGACTGAATTACAGAAAACCTGTCAGGTCGATGAAACCACAATCCAATCCATTCTGGAAACCCTCGATCCAGTGGCGCAAGCCCCCATCGAATTAAGTCCTGGTGAGATTGCTGATTTGCTCGCGTTTTTGGAAGCTCTAACCTCACCATCAGCAGTGGATTTGAGCGGCAATATTCCCGATTCTGTCCCGAGTGGATTGCCAATCCAAGATTAATAAATGGAACACGGATTTCACGGATCAACACGGATAAATGAATATTTAAATCCGTGGAATCCGTGCTGATCCGTGTCCAAAAAGGAAAGAGATATGAAGCCCAGAGAAAACGTCCTGGCCGCGATGCGGCGTCAAAACCCCGAACGGGTGCCGTTTGCCCTCAGTTTTACCGAACCGATGTACATGCTTTTCATGGAAAAAACCGGTTCCGACAATCCCTGGGAATATTGGGATTTTGACGTGCGCGGCACCTGGTTCCGTAGCCCGACCGAGAAGGCCGATTACGACCCTTATTTGCCTGACGATCTCCCGGAAGGAACAACCGTCGACGATTGGGGCATCGCCAACATCCCCGGGTCGATGTATCACTTCACAAAAATGCTTCATCCGCTAGAAGATGCTAAGACGGTCGAAGAAATCCAAAATTACCCCCTACCCGATTTCACTCGCGAGGAGTGTTGGGCCGAGATCGAATCCGATGTCAATGCTTATCATGAACGCGGTTATGCTGTCGGTGGTTCGCTGGAGATGACCATCTTTGAAATCAGTTGGTATCTGCGGAGTATGGAAGAGTTGATGGGGGATATGATGCAAAACCCGTCGATGGCGACTGCCCTCCTGGATCGGATCACCCGGCTGCGGGTTTTCCAGGCCAAGACCTATGCTCAATTTGGCGTTGATGTTTTGTCCCTAGGTGATGACATCTCCATGCAAACGGGGATGTTAATGAGCCCCCGGATGTGGCGTAAATGGTTCAAACCACGGTTGGAAGAAGTCATTCGGGAAGCCAAAAGTGTCAAACCAGATATGTTGGTCCAGTACCACACCGACGGGGACTGCCGGGCCGTGATTAATGATCTGATCGAGGTTGGCGTCGATATTCTCAACCCCATCCAGCCGGAATGCATGGATCCCATTGAAATCAAAGAGCAATATGGTGATCGACTTTCCTTCAATGGCACCATTGGCACTCAAACGACCATGCCCCACGACACCCCGGATGAAGTCCGCGCCACCGTCAAAGAGATGATCGAGACGGTTGGAAAAGGTGGGGGTCTATTCCTGGCCCCCACCCATGTGATTGAACCCGATGTCCCCTGGGAAAATGTACTGGCTTTTATTGAAGCCGCCCGGGAGTATGGCAGCTACACATGATCGTCGATGCCGATTGCCACATCACGCCGGTTGAAGGTGGCGTCAATATTCAAACTGCGGAACTCATCCGCCGGATGGATTATGCCGGCGTCGACAAAGCCCTGACCTGGCTGCAGCCGGCTTATTTCCCGGATGTGGACGCGGGGAACGCCCTAGTCTACGCCGCGGCCCAACAATACCCCGACCGGATTTTGGGATTTGGCTGGGCCGATCCCCATTTTGGGTTGGCTGCGGCCAAAGACCAGATCAAACAATGCGTGGAAGAGTATGGGTTCTACGGCGTCAAGCTGAACGGGGCGCAGAACAATTACTACATCGACAGCGATGATTTTGCCCTCCCCCTGATTGAAGAAATCGCCAAAACGGGAAAAAATTTGGCTTTCCATATCGGCACCGATTCCTACGAACACACGCACCCCTTCCGGTTGGCAAAAATTGCCCGCCGGTTCCCCGAAACCCAAATCCTGGCCGTCCACATGGGGGGCGTCGCGTTCCACGATTTATCGGAGGCCTGCATCGAAGCCGCCCAGGAATGTCCCAATATCACCCTAATCGGTTCGGGCGTCCGGGCGGTCAACATTCTCAATGCTATCAAAACCCTCGGAGCGGACCGCGTTTGCTTTGGTTCCGATACGCCTTTTGCGCTCATGCACGTCGAACTGGCGATGTATCAAGCTTTGATGCAGAATGAAGTCTCCGCGGCAGATCAGGAACTGGTTTTAGGGGGCAATATTGCCAGATTATTGGGTTTAGCGTATTAGGGTCAGTGTATACTTAGCCCTACCATGAAACTCACCGCCACGCAAAAAAAGAAATTTAATCGGATTCGTCGATTGAGCCAGATGCAGCGGATGGACCCGGTAGAGTTTGAACTGTTCACCGGATATCTCTATCGAAAACTTGGATATCGGGTCTCAACTACCGCGGTTTCGGGCGACGAGGGGATCGATCTGGTGGTGCGGCGCTGGGGCCGCAAATTCGTGGTTCAATGCAAACGCTATTCGGGGACGGTAGGTCAGCCGGTGGCGCGCGACTTGTATGGTGCCATGACCCATGAAGGGGCCCGCGGCGCCCATTTGGTCACCACTGGCAGAATCTCGAAAAAAGCGGAGGAATGGGTCGCGGGTAAACCCATCGTGCTAGTGGACGGCAATGATCTGGTGGCCTGGGTCAACAAAACCCGCCGCGGCAACCAGAAAACCAAGATTTTTCCAGCGGTGTATCCCTCGCTAATATGGATGCTGGGCCTTTTAATGTTGATCGTGATGATTACTTTTGGGGTTTGGGGTTATCAAAATCCCGACACGGTGGCTGGGGTTCTCCCGGTCGTGAAAACCCTCGTTGCCGATACACCCACGCCAACCCCCTCGGCAACCCCCGTGGACTTGGATGCTGAAGTAGTCGCCACCCTGACTCCAACGCCGATCCCGACTCCCAGCGCGACCTTAAACCAGGGACGGCCTTCGCCTACTCCTGAAGCGAGTGAGTAGTTGCGAATAAATGTAGACACGTTCTTGATAAACTGGGTAAATAATTTGTACCCGGATTACGCGGATTCTGTTACTTCAAATAAGAAAAGGCCGGATCATCCAGAACATCCGCGTACAAAAAATAAAAGCACTGGTGTAGAACCATATTCTTTCTTATGAAATTCATTCTTTATCTATCAATACCTTCGCCGATTATGGTGGTGAAGGGTGTACATTAACAGCATGAATA
>CAYVQU010000053.1:0-30833 GCA_964453155.1 uncultured Anaerolineales bacterium
CAATTTGTTTCAGTAAATCGGCTGCTGGTCTATCCGTTGGCGATTTTGTTGCTTAGTTTAGTTTTGACGATCCTTATGGCGATAATTTCTTACGAATTTTTAGAAAAACCTTTCTTAGCGTATAAACGCCGATTTACTTTCATAAAATCAAGGCCAATTTAGTTCTCTATTAAGATACAAATCCAGCGCCCCCAAGTGAAATGTAAAGAATTTTTCCGGCGATTCTGAAACCATCTTGCGCAGTTTCGATTTCTTGACCCAGCGGATATCCCGCACTTCTCCTATGCCAGGGACAGGCTCAGTATCTGCGACAGTGCAGATGAACACAAACCCAATTCGTGGTTTCCCTTTCGTCTCCTGCTGGCAGCAGAATGGGACAAAGGCAAAGGCCTCATCACCGCGCGAAGAGTGCGGCTGGGTGTGAATATTGGGTCTGAAGCCAGTAACCCGTAAGCCAGTTTCTTCAAAAACTTCCCGTTTTAGCGCGGTGTAGATATTCTCAAAAGTCTCGATGGTGCCCGCGGGGATTTCCAGAGCGCCCGAATACTTGGGGTCTTTATCGGGTTTCCAACGGGTTTGGAGCAAAACTTCGGTTTCGCCCTCTTGCACACGTTCGATGATCGCTGAGATGATCGGAACGGGCCAGTTGTAGGGCGGATAATCGTGCTCAGACATGGGCTCGCCAATGGATCCCGGTTTGGAGCATTTTGATATAGGCATCTTGATGCGTTTCACCAAAAGAATTGCGAAAATCCAATTCTTTCAGCCGGTGAACCGCGGCTTCGAGGTTGTATTCAACCCTGCGGATGGATGGTTGCCAGGAATTTCCATCTTGCTCCATCAGCACCCATGAGACGCGGGGATCACCATCTAATGGGAGGCCGGCGCTGCCAGGGTTGATGATTATCTTCTCCCCGAAGCGCTGAATAGATGGCTCATGAGTGTGCCCAATGAAGAGTTTAGAAGTTCCGTTTGCGGTCATCAGGGCTAAAATGGATTCCAGTTTTTCCCCAGCTAAATTTTTCTGGATTCCTTCACCGTGAAAATTTAATTCTCGGTACTTTTCGTCCAGATCACCAATGTCTAATTGTTGGACTTTCAAGCGGTCCAAAGGGGAATCATGAAGCAGCCACCAATCATCGACAAGGATCGAGTCTGGCAGGCCTTGGACATATTCAAGGTCCACCGCGGACATCTGAGCACGCCACCAATTGATTAACCTGATCAAATCCTGATACATGGGTTCATCTTTGCGAGGATGACTCTCGAGATCGGGGGTTAGTAGATAGTATTCGGCATTCCCTTTGATGCTTTGGAAATTTTCCAAGTCTCCCAATAGAGTAATACAGCTGCTGGGGTCCATTCCGTTGATCGTATCCCCCAGGCAGAATACTCGGTCGCAGCCCTGAGTCTGGATATCGTCAAGAACGGCTCGTAGCGCGCTGGCGTTGCCGTGGATATCGGAAAGAATGGCTGTTTTGGTCATAAGGTTACTCATTTCCTGGACAAATATCTAGATGCAAGTATTGTTGGCATTCTTCAGTTGTCAAAGAGCGCGTTAACCGCATTTGTACCAGTGCCAGTAATTCATCAAGATTGGCTGCCATGATCCTCACATAGCCATCATTTCCAGCTGTAGCAACCATCCGTCCATCAGGACTAAAGATTGCATTCGCAGCGCCGACGGGATGATCTAAATCAATAATTGTTGCGCCAGTGTGAGCGTTATGTAACGATGTCCGGTAGAGACCAGGAACACTTAAAAATTGGTCATCTGGGCTGAAATTTAACCCGGATGCCCAACCAGCGTTATGTTGGAATTCCAGGCTTATGGTTGGCTCATTATTCATACCTGAGTCCGGTAAATCCCATACCGATACCATACCACTGTTAGAGCCTGCTGCCAAAAGATTGCCATATCGGCTGAAATCTATATTCCAGATGATACTCCCATCTCCTACCAGGGTCCATAATTCTTTGCCATTGGTCGCATCCCAAATTTTAACCATCCCATCACCACCCGCACTGGCGATGTATTGACCATCCGAACTAAAATCGACTCCATTTACTTGCTCTGTGTGCCCATCCAATGTGAAAATTTCCTGTCCGGTGGCTACTTCCCACACTCTCACTTTTTGGTCGCCTCCCCCAGTGACCAAGCGGCTCCCATCTGGAGAGTAAGCCACGCAGATTGCACCTCGCCAATTTCCCACAGCCTGGACTTCATGAGCTGGGATGATCTGAATTATTTCTCCGGATTTCGCATCCCAAATTCGGGCGGTACCATCATCGGAGACAGTTGTGAGGGAGTTTCCATCTGGCGCAACCGCCAAACCAATCACGCGCCCGGTATGTCCAGAAAGAGTATGTAACCTCTTTTGAGAATTTATATCCCAAATAATTGCTGTCCCGTCTGAACTGGTTGATGCCAGCCAATCATTTCTCGGACTAAAGCGCACATTCCAGATTCGTCCTTCATGGGAATATTTCCCGAATTCGCTCCCCCCGCTTGGAGTGATATCCCAGATTCGCATAATGTTATCTAAACCAGCTGTCGCTACAAAACGGCCATTGGGGTCAAACGAGGCCCCACTTATAAAACCGCTATGTCCCGATAATATGGTGGGATTTGTACCAATCGTTCCATCGGAATAATCCCAGATTTTAGCGATCCCATCTCCAGCAGTAGTAATAATTTGAGAACCATCTTTTATAAATTTCAACGTGGAAATATTTTGCCCATGAGCTCCAGGAGTAACTGAAAGGAAATTGCCCTGTTCTGCCTCGAATATATGAATAGCACCATCAAAGCTACCTACTAGAATATACTGGCCATCCGGGCTGAAAGTAGCTATCCAGGTCCGAAGATCAATGCTGTACACTTCGGCCTGACTTTCAATATCCCATAGTTTAACCGTTCGATCACTGCTGGTAGAAACCAGTTGCTTTCCATCTGGATGAAAATCAACAGACAACACCCTATCGTTGTGACAACACAAAACTGCACTGGCTTGGCCCTCACCACTGGATAGAGTCGCAGCCACATCCCAAATTTTAATCACTCCATCTATGCCCGCACTGGCAAATAACGTTCCAGCTTGATTAAATGCTATTTCCAAGGTACCCAAATTATGGGCGGGGAACGTGAGTAACTCATCTCCGCGGGCTGATGAGATAATTGAAATCGTCCCGGTCAGCATTTCGCTGCCAGCTCTCTGTTCGTGGGGTAAAACCAACAGGGATCCGTCCGGACTAAATTCAGCCCGATTAATCCTTTTCCCAGTCAAATTTTCGTTTGGGAAATTATTGAATCCCGGAATTGAGCGGGTATAGACAATATTGCCACTTTCAATATCTACCAGGACGCCACCATTTAAACCAGACGCAAAAATTTGGTCTCCATCTGGGCTATAGGCCGGATAGTACCCCGTGATATCCCCCGGCATTGAGACTATCTGCCTGATCCGAGATGTTTGGACGGCTTGATGCAAAGCTTCTTCCCCTTCAATCGTGTGGGTTTGATTCAACGCTTCCAGTGCCAATAAGATACTGCGTTCTGGGTCTTCATCTAAGTTGAGTAATGCGGCCGCAGCCAACTCTCGAGAGAAAGCAATTTGAGCAGCGCTTTCAGCTTTTGCTTGCGCGTTGGCCCGTTCCTCAGCCGCGGCGACCGCGATTTCACGCTGAATATTGGCTTCGGCTTCTTGAGCTTGCGCGCTGGCAGCACTTTCAGCGGCTAGATCGGCGTTGGCCTGGGCCTCAATGGCCCGGGTCGCGGCCAATGCGGCTTGTTCCTCTGCGATGGCCTGTTGAGTGGCCCGGGCGAGGGATTCGGTTTGAAAAAGATTCCGTTGATTAAAGGCGAAAATTGAGAGAACCAGGGCAATAATCGCCGCTCCGGCAAAGACACCAACCAGGGCGCGTAGGAAATTTTGAGAGCGGCGTTTGAGAAGTTGTTCCCGTTTTTGTTGTTCAATCTCGGCCGCCTCCTGGGCCTGACGGTTGGCTGAACTAGCATCCAGGAATTTAAGCTCATTGGTTGTAAGAGCAACATCGGAGTCTTTAATCCAGGTAGTAAACTGGATGAGACGGGTTCCTTGCAGCAGGTAGCTGGTATCGTGGTCATTCTGGGTCCATTCAGTGGTGGCCTGTGCCAGGGCGCGCTGGTTGCGGATATCATTCCGGCTATCTGCCAACCAACCACGTAATCGGGACCATTCACGCAATAGAGCTTCATGGGCCACTTCAACTGTGGGACCGCGGGTAATTGGATCGCGGTCAAAGGAGAGTAAACGGGCTTGGCCGTAGGCGTTTATGCCCGTTTCGATTGGATTGGTCTTCTGTTTTTTTTCTCCAGGGGCTGCCCCTAATGCCTTCAACTCCGATAGTAAAACCCGCCGCCGGGTGTCCTCCACACCCTCTCCCAGAGTCACTAATCTTAGAAATAGCTGTCGAACCGAATGTTGGCTGGACGCATCCAAGGGAGAAAAAATCTCTTCAGCGCGGCGCCCTAAAGCCCCAAATACCCCCCCGCTATCTTCATAGGCTGCCAGGGTCAACCGGCGGCCGGAGCGACGTTCAAAAAGTTCTGTGAGGACATATTGGAGGAGGGGCAACGTACCAGGCTGATCACCAACTTCACGAATGATCTGGGCGACTAAGCCGGGATCCAACACTAATCCCGCCCGATGGGCAGGACCTGTAATGGCCTGTTCTAACTCATCGGGCGATAGGGGTAGGACAAACTCAGTCCGCAGCCGAATTAGATCACCAAAGTCAACGTATTGGAGAGGGCGATCGGTGAAGTCGGCTCGGAGAGTTAGAATCACTCGTAAACGCGATCGAGGGTCAAGCGTGGCGGTGACTAAACTTTCTAGGAAATGCGCCCGTTCAGTTTCAGCGGTGATCTGAGTGAATACTTCCTCAAATTGATCAATAATCAACACCAATTCCACCGCTTCGTCTGCAGGAAGAATACGGTGAATTGCGCGTAATAAACCGCGTTCATCTTCTTTTAGTTGCCCTAATAGGGATTCTGGGGGATTAATCGCTATTCGTAACAGCGCGGCTTCAAGTTCTTCAAGCGGATGAGCTCCGGGCATAAAATCTATGACAAACCAATCCTCTGACCCTGGCAATCCCCCACGGCGTAGGGCGGGGACCAAACCAGCCTTGACCACCGATGATTTACCACTGCCACTTGGACCGACCACTGCCAGAAAACGGCAAACATCGTGCTCTTCGGCCAAACGACCTAATAAGGCTTGAATCAGGGTATCCCGGCCGTAAAAGTCATCGGCATCGGCCTCGTGGAAAGCCCGTAAGCCTTTGAAGGGATTCTCAATTGTGGCCGCATCGATTTCATCTCCCACAAGGTTCTCGATAGAGGTGGCGGTTTGCAAATCTGAACTGGCGTACCCGGCGGCAGTTTGGAACTCGGCTAATAGAGTAGGGACATCGGGATGGCGTTCGGCGGGTTCTTTCGCCGTCGCTCGACGGATAACGGGGTCGAGGGTCGCGGGGAGATCAGAATTATGCGATTGCAAGGACGGCAGCGGTTCGTTAAGGTGCTGCATAATCAGGTCGATAGGGGTGGGCCCCGGAAAAGGTTGAACCCCCGTCAATAATTCAAAGAGCAATATCCCGAGTGCATAGATATCTGCCTGAGGTAGGATAGGTTCGGCCCGAATTTGTTCGGGAGAGACATAACCGGGTGAGCCGATTAATGCCCCGGTTTGGGTTACTCCTTGCAGAGTAGGGTCACCGAGATTTTTAGCGATGCCGAAGTCGGCCAGATAGGCATTTTCATCTTCATCTAATAAAATATTTTCGGGTTTTAAATCACGGTGAATGACGCCGAAACGATGTGCTGCGTGTAAGGCCGCTCCAATCTGATTTAGGATTTGTTTGACCGCACTCAAGGAGACCGGTCCTGCTTTGAGACGATCTCCCAGGCTACCCGCCCGCAACAACCGCATTACCAGATAGGCCACATTAGGCTCGCGCCAATAATCGTAGAGCGGGACGATGTGAGGATGTTCGAGTCGGGCGACCAGTTGGGCTTCAGTTTCAAAACGGCGGATGAAATCAGGGTGGTTGGCAAATTGGGGCAATATGATTTTAACCGCCACTTCGCGCTCGACGGTGGGTTGCACAGCCCGATAAACCGCCCCAAAACCTCCTGAACCAATCTTCTCCCCGAGTTGGAAACCGCGCACAGCCCGGCCGCTGAGGTCTGCTTCCCCGATTTCTTCAAGGAGTGGGGGTGGAGTGGGAATCGGTGGTGGTTCAGGGGTATCCCGTAATATGGCCCGGCCCAGACGGATGAAACCGGCGCGCTCCTCTAATGGGATATTGAGCGCCATTGCCAACCGTTCTGCGATTTGAACCGAAGGACGGAGAGCATCCGCTTCAATTTTACGGAGTGTGATGGTTGCACACCCTACTCGCCGGGCCAGTTCGGCCTGAGTAAGATCATGAACGCGACGATGTTCTTTGATTAATTTTCCGAATGAAATTTCTTGGTTCATCGAATCTCCTAACGCCCCATCTCAACACGGGTGATAATAATAAAAATTTTGGCTGGAATGTGGGGGAGCACGATGGCTAACAGTGATGAATGGTGGTGATTATAGCAATGAAGAAATTGGATATCAATAGTCCGAATGGAGTTATATCGACTTTTGAATCGATAGGTTCAGCTATTCTTCACGGCATGGATTGTTTTTTCTAATGCCGAAACCAGCGTTTGGATGGTATTGGCATCAAACCGGATTTGGATCCCAGCAGACGCATATAATTCTGGCACTGATAGTCCTAATCCGCCTTGTGATAAAGCTCGACGGTAAGCAGCTACGGCTTTCGATTGATCATGTTGGGCGCGCTGCCAAAGTTGCAGGGATCCTAATAAGGATACTCCATACCCGGCATAGTATAGGGGTAAAACAAACATCGGGATACAAGTTAGCCAGGTGTTGGCTTGTTCAGTTTCTAGATCGCTCCAATCAATACCGGGGATATATTGATGCCAGAGTTCCTTCCATTTTTGGCGGCAGCACTCTGGATTGACGCTTTCATCCGTATGGGTGTAGGCCCAATGCTCAAAACGGTCTACCATACCGATATGTGCCATGAACAGCAAAGTGTTTTCAAAGCGGTCAATTTGTGCCCGGGCAGTATTCTGATCATTATAAAAACCACCGTGGTCAATATGTAGGAACGGCAAAGCCAGAAATTCCATGGTTTGGGCGGCAAATTCAGACCACTCACCACTTCCGCCGCGGTCCCCGAGCGATAATTGCAAATAACTGCGATGGGCGGTTTCAAAGACCTCAAACGCATGCCCCACTTCATGAAGTAACCCCATTACATCGGTATGTAGATTGGTGACTCCCATTGAAATCAGTGAGCGGCGTGAGACAGCCAAATGTCGAGCGTTCCCTCCAGGGCCTTTGGTGGGGTGTGGCTCCAAATCTAGATAACCTTCAGCATATAAGATGTTGAAATATTCACCCAGTTTGGGGTCGATGTTCTGGAAAATGCGCGCCACCCCTGCGGTTAATTCTCTAATAGTTTGATGGGGACGTAATTCCGCCGTTCCTAGTGGCGCGGCTGGCCCATCGAATGAGAATGTCCCTGAGAGATCCCAGGGCCGAAAGGTTTCAATTTCCAAGTCATTGCAATAGCGAGCATAAATCTCAGTTGCCGCAGGTACTACTTGTGTGGCAATACTGACCTGAAATTCTTGGTAATCTGCGATGGAGTATTTCCGATCATCACGCTGCCAACGGTAAGCCAAATAGTTTGGAAATCCAGCATTACGGGCTATTTGATGTCGAATTTTGATGAGAGTTTGCCAAGTTTGTTCTAGTTTAGCCCGATCATTCTGTTGAGCGAGATTCCATGTTTTCCAAATTTTAGATCTTGTCTGGCGATTGGGTTGTAATAGGTGTTCACGCAGCAGGCGACGGTTGATCTCTTCGCCACCCCAGGAGATATTGACACCCGAAAATAGCTGGACATATTCTCCAGTTAGCTTATTTTCCTCTGCTTCAAGATCGGCATTATCAGGCCAATGGCGAGTTTTCGCATGGACTAAATTTTGAAGCTGATTTTCATATCCAGGCGCTGTCAGCCGGGAAGTGATCCAGTGCTGTTCTAGAGTAACGTCCAACTCCCAGGCCGGTTGGCAAATCTCACTGAAGTAAGCCTGCCTTCTAGTTTGAGCACTTTCATCTTCCGGTTTGATTGCCGCAGCGGTGTCAATCCTGGCGTAAGCTTCCTGGATCAGAGCTTTTAACTGCGACCAATTTGTGAGCCAATCAGCGATATTATTTGATGAGAGTTCGTAACAGTTTAAATTTTCGTAATAGGGTTCAATCGCGGTCCAATCCCAATCCATAAAAGTGTTTACGTCTGTAGGTAGTAACCGGTTCATTTTTCCTCCATTATTTTGGCTGTCTGGGTTTGCAGCCATTGGATCGCGGCCACAATGAGGGGATCATCCGCTTGGCCATACCGATACCAATCAATAGGCAATATTTCATCTGGGATAATGGCCTCTGGATAAACCTGATTAGTTCGATCTGCGGCGAGACTTTCCGCGATTCCCAAGATGGCACCATCTTCTAGATCATACATCCCAACTGCGGTGATCTGTCCGATGGTTTTTTCACCAAAGCTACGCGTATTAGGGCGACCCAGAAATGAGATCAGCGTCATCTCCCCTGAACTGCCAGTAAATTCACTCGTGAGAATGGCAATAGGGATTGTATGCGGGTCAAGAGTCACCACTGGATTGCTGGCTTGTAAATAGACTTTTGATTCTGACATCTCAGGATCACGATAAGATGTAGCCCCGGCCTGATAAAACCATTGAGTGCCGACAGATTGATCTGCGTTGACAAATTGCCCTAATTTGCCTTCTCCCATTAAAGGACCAGCTCCAGTGATCATGGGCCACATATTGCCACCGCGATTCGACCGCAAGTCGACCACCCAAGCTTGAGCACCGGCTGCCGAAACATCGCGAATTATTTGTTGAGTGATGTCGATATAATCTTGAATTTGTTCAGCTGGACCCTGGACGAACAGCTCTAAATAACCAATTTTGTCGCCGAGGAGATAGCCGTGCGGCCAGGGTGCCTTGCTAATTGGGGCTGCGTGTAATGTGGTTTCGAAAAAGAATCCATTGCGACGTAATTTTAAGTGGAGTGATTCTTTGGAGGTGAGGTTGAGCTTACGCGCTTCTGTCGGCCCTGGGGGGTGATTATCGAGTAGTTCAACCACATCACCGGTGCGAATACCGCCTTTGTCAGCTGGACTATCTGGAAAAACCTCGATTACCACTAATTCAGGATAAAGAATGTGGAGCCCGAAACCTAGTGGTTTCCCCTGTGGGCCGCGATCGAGTTTTTCATTGGCTCCGATGAAGAAACTGTGGTTATCTGCTAATGCCGTTATTGCCATTTGAATAGCTGGATAACATTCAATGGGGGTTTGTGCGGTGCCAACTAGAACATTAGCTCTTCGAGTAATTTCATCCAAATCTAATTTTTGGCTGAAATAAGCCTTTGTGCGCAGTAAATTCAGCGCCGTATGTAAGTAATCCATCTAAAACACCCAAATTCCTTTTTTTGAGTTATTGCGGGCAAATCTGGTCAAAATTATAGCAATTGAGTTATTGGATTACAAGCGTCTGAATCGGGTTGTATCGGTTTTTATATCGGTCTATCAGGAGAAAATAAAACTATGCACTTTGATTCGTGATGATCAGCAAGTTCAGCAGCGACATTTGGGCGCGCCACCAATTGACCAACATGATCAAATCCCCCAGGCAAAATACTCGGTTGCAACCCTGAGTTTGGATGTCGGATAGAATGGCTGTTTTGGTCATGAAATGAATAAAAATCCAAGTTAGGCGTGCATCTCATTCCATAGCATTATGATTTCTCGATTCCAGGGAACGTTCTCCAGCAGGCTTTTGCGGATCGCTTTGTCATCATTTTGGGCGGCAGTTTCCTGCAATTTTCTGTAAGCCAGGTCCAGAACCTCCATAGCACGAGGATCCTGAGTGGTTTGCAAGACCTGAATACAGGTTAAAAAAGCTGGTAATACATCTAATGCCACCAGCTTGCTGTTACTGATATTGGCAGGATCAAGAATCAAGGCTAAATTTTGCTCTATTAAGATTTGTGCTTCGTCCAGAGCGCCTTGAGCGAGGGCGAGTTTCGCAAATCCAGCTCTTAAATTAATAGTTCGTTCTACTTGTTCTACCGCTTCACTTAATTCCAGACCTTCCTGATATGCAGCACGTGCTTCGGTCAACCGCCCTTGTTGAGTCAGTAGATTACCAAAACGGGTGAGATGAAAAGACAGATATTGTTTATCCATAACTGAACGAGCATTAGCGATAGCCTCCTCAATGAAATCTTGGGCAGTGTTGAAATCCCCTCGATGCATCGCTAGCCATCCCAGTTGATTGGGCAGCACAGTTACCGCTGGACGGACGCCAGCAGTCTGGGCAAACATCAAAGCTTCTTCATAATGCTGTTGGGCTGCTTCGTAATCACCATAGGCTTGGGTAATTACACCAAGTTGGAAATTTGTTTCAGCTACGTCGCGTAAGTCATCTGTGGTTTGGGAAATGTGCAAGCGTTTCTGGGCATAGTCTTTTGCGGCTCCAAAATTCCCTTCTGATGTTTTCATATACCCCAGGCTTGCCAGGGATTTTTTCTCTGTCTGAGTATCTTTTTGCTCACGGGAGACCGCCAGGGCCTGTTGAAAATAACCTGTTGCAGTCGTAGTATCACCGAGGTTTGATGCAATATTACCCAATTGATGCAATACTCTACCTGCTAAAACGTGAAAACCTGTTTTTTTTACCAGCGCCAGGGCTTGAAGCAAGTGTTTTCGAGTTTGTTCAACAAAGTCGGTGTGACTAAATGATGGATCATCTACTAAGCTGAAGGTGCGATAATCCTTGGTTCTTTCGGCATAGTAGGCCTGTCGCAAGAGTACTTCTGGCTGTTTATCAGCGGTTTCCAGTGTATCTGCCAGGACCGCCAGCGCTTTCAAATCTGCAACCTGATTTTCCCGCTGCCCACTTAGGTGATATATCTCCTCACGAGCTAGCAGCAGAACCCAGCGTTTTTCCAGATCTGTCTCTGGAGTCAGGATCAGGGCACGCGTATAATATTGAATTGCTTCGCCGATCGCAAAACTCGCATATGCGATTTTCCCCGCTCTGTGGAAGAATTCAATCGCTTTTTCTATCTTTCCGGCATGTTCAAGATGGTCAGCAATTAGCCCTGTGTATTCCCTAATTCGCTCACCACTCCGTTCGATCAGCCAATCAGCAACGGCGGCGTGGTAGGTTCGGCGTACCCGCCTTAAAACGCTTTCGTACGTTACTTCTCGCAGGATCATATGTTTGAAAATATGCTCTGCCGTTCCGGTAAATTTGGAGGTCTGACGTTGAAAAATAAATTCGCGGTTTTGTAAGGTCATCAGCGCGTCTGAAACGGGCGATTCTTTTGGGGAATCGGTAGATTGATTCAAGTAAAGTAAGCTGGCGTCCCAAAAGATATGTCCTACCACCGCAGCTTGCTGTATAACTTGTCGATCACTAAGAGACAGGCTGTCTAATCGGGCTTGCAATACGCCAGCAAGTGTGGAGGGTACCTGCATGTCGACCAATTTTTCTGGTTGGACTGTCCAACGTTCCCCCTGCGTGATGACGCCATCTTCCATCAACATCTTAATCAGTTCCTCAACATAAAATGGGTTACCTTCGGCATTTATAATCACCAACTCCATGAGCGAGTCTGGCACCTCAGCAACCTTTTGGAGGACCTCCGATACCAATTGACGTCCATTCCGCGCAGATAAGGGTGCCAGGTTCAATCGCTGATGGCCGGTATGCCCGGAATCCCAATCGGGATGGCGATTATAGAATTCTGGACGAGTAGCCCCGATGAGTAACAGGGGTTGACCAGATAATACCTTCATCAGATGGATGAAGGTATCCAGTGAGGTGTCGTCTGCCCAATGGAGGTCTTCGAGCAGGATGATTGTTGGGGATTGACGGCAAATTGCAGTAAAGAAATCCGTCAGATACATCCAGCCCCGATCCCGAATTTGCTGGGGATCCGATAATATCCCTTTCAGGTGGTAACTGTCTTGGAAATTGTATCCAATCAGCTGAGCTATGAAGTGAGATTTCATCTCTGAATCATCCCCTGGGATGATTTCTCCCAGCCCAGCGGTTAATTTCGATCGCAGCGTCTCGATTGGATCGTTCTCGTGAATATCAAACTGAAATGCGAATAGATCGCGCAGCAAACCGTAAGGCGTCCCTTGGGTTTCCAGCCGGGCCCGTGCCTTGAAGATGGTCACTGTCTCTGGTTGTATATCTACCCAATTCTCGAACTCGTACAACAATCGAGATTTTCCCAGCCCGGCTTCACCTACGATTGTGACCAAACCACATTCCTGGTTTTGGACTGCAGTGTGGAAAGCATCTTGCAGTGCTTTCAACTCTGTCTCTCGACCGATCATGCGGGTTTCCACGCCCTCCACGCCACGCGTAGCAACCCGGAAGCCCCGGCGGCGAGCCTCTTCGATTTGGTACACCTGCATTAACTCTGCCTTGCCTTTGAGCGAAATCGGATCAAGGGCGATCAAGTCAAATAGCCCGCGGACATGACGGTACGTTACGTGGGAGATCAGAACGCCTCCTACTGGGGCCGCCCCCTCCAAACGGGAGGCCACGTTGACGGCATCGCCAATGGCGGTAAATTCTTTGGTCGTACCTACTTCTCCCAACAACACAGACCCAGTGTTAATCCCGACCCGCATCGCTAATTCCACGCCATGGATTTCTCGGAAATCTGCCAACTCGGTTTGCATCTCTAAACCGGTCCGGATGGCCTGTTCAGGGTCATTTTCTAATGCGACTTCGGCGCCCCAAATTGCCATGACGGCGTCGCCAATATGTTTATCGATGTACCCACCATGATCCAAAATGATTTGGTCTAACCGCTTCCACAGCGCGTTCATAATCTCAGTGACATCTTCAGCATCCAGCGTCTCGGACATAGCGGTGAATCCGGATACGTCAGCAAAGAGAACCGTTACTAACTTGCGCTGTTGTTGGGGTGGAGGAGCTGCGCGTTCTTCTAATTGCTTACGAAGGGCCGCAATCGTAGTATCAATGATTGCGTCATCTACTTTCCCGCGCAGGCTTTCTTGCATGGCGATGGCGTCTTCTATCTTTTGATGATCACTCATGTCTCGATAATTGGGTTTACAACCACATGATTTTCCCCCGATCAATCATGAAAGCATAGCGAAGGGGATTGATAATTGATGAAATACTACCTAATTGTACCTGTTATATCTTAAATACGAATTATTGAGAACCGGACTTTGGTCTCTGTGGGGATCATTTCGCTCGAAAATGATGAAAAAACTGGATCGATGTGATTGAGCTGATCTTGGATTGAGCCTCGAATATGGTCACGCCAAAAAATACAATGACCCCCATAGTTACTTGAAACATCGAGGGTCTTAATCTTTGAGAAGGGTCAGTTCTAGATGATTAATTAGGGTTGGTATTCGGGCAGTTTTTCTATCTCAGATTCGGTGGCTGGCCGGAAGCGGATTGCGGTCCCGGCGCCCGGTGCCAACTTCAGGATCAAAGCCGTCTCGCTATCGACTACAAAATTTTCAATTTCAATGTCGAGGGGGTTTGTCTCCCGATCTGCGGATTCCCCCTCAGCATAAACTTCAGCGACATATTTCTGATCGGGCTTCAGAAAATCCAAATTGACATCCTGGGAAGTCACAATTTCGGTGAGGTTGGTATCGGGTTTTGCGTGACAACTCGCCACCAGCAACCCGATTAAAATTGGGAAATAGAGTTTTATCAGAAATTTGCGCATAGTCACTAAGGTTGCAGTCCTTTCAGGTGATTGGCGAATATCTGGAGTTCATCTACTCCGGCCTCCGGGCGCGGTACGAGCACGACTGATGTGATTCCTTGCGCGATGAAATTATCGATGCTGGTCTTCCAGTCTGCTGGGGTGCCGGCCATTGTTAGCTGGTTTATCCACTCATCAGGCATGTTTTCTTCGACGTGTGACTGGCCTTGGGCCCGCAGCTCCTTTACCTTGGGAAGGATACCCAGTGGGACCAGCTTGGTATCAATGCCGCCAGACGCGATCGCTTCTGCAACCATCGGCCGCAGGGCTTCGTTGGCAGCCGCGGTTGATTGGGCGGCATGGGCAAAGGCAAACAAGGATAGCCGGTGCGGGGATTGGCGGCCGCCGTTTTTACGACCGAGATCGATTTGTTCTTTTGCCCAGGCGATATAGGATGGGTTGGCATACTCGCTCAAGATGGTTCCATCTGCCACTCGTCCCGATATTTCCAGCGATTTGGGGCCAATAACGCCTAAAGCGATTGGGGGAACTTTCACTGGGGGGTGGATAAGTTTCCCTTGATCCAGGTGGACATGCCTCCCAGAAAAATTAACTTCTTCCCCAGCCAGTAATCTGCGAGTGGTCATGGTGACTTCCTCAATCGCAGCCAACTGTGATTTTGGGAAGGCCCCAATCTGCCGCATCCATTCGGCGACACCATGCCCGATACCGGGCAGGAATCGATTGGGATACATCCCAACCAGGGTAGCGATCTCCATCGCAGTGAATACCGCATTCCGGGCTACTGCGGGCATAATCCCCAGGCCGACTTTGATGTTTTGGGTGACAGCCAACGCGGTCGAAACTAAAGATACGCCGCTGGTATAAAAACAATCTTCGACAATCCAGAGCTCATCAAATCCGGCTTCTTCAGCATCTTGAGCAAATTGGGGTAATGCTTGTGGGGGGTGCTCGCGGCGGAACATGATTCCGAAATTGATCTTTTTTGAAGCGTTCATTAAAACCTCACATCAAGGGGTAATTTTAGAAACAGGATGATCAGGATATTTTGGATCGCTGAAAAAACGATTTGAAATTTTAGTGATTTCTCCTGAGTTCCTGGTTTCTTCCGGTGTTTTTAGATGATCTCTAACGCATCGCGGCTTGGTAAAGCTGGGAATGGTTTGGTTGGTAAAGATTGATACCAGTAAGCCACCGAAGCGAGATCATCCTGAAGCGGGAGGTAACGCCCTCCGCTGCGCCAACCGAGGGCCTGCATCGTCACTCGAATATCCTCCTGGAAGCGGACCGGATCGGTGATATGCCAGCGATACATGCCCATCCGCAACTGCGTTTTGATGTCGGTCTCAGGACGGATGATTTGATGGAAGCCGGCATACGGAGTGGTGAAGGCCTCGTAACGTTTCAGACCGGGCGCATCCAGGCCGAAGGCATATGAGCCGCAGAAATAATCCTCGGTGCCAGTGCCGCAGATGGTGGGGAATTCGTCGTCGCCATCCAGGAAGAATTTGATTTCGCCCTCGCCCCACCAGCCGCGATTGTTCGATCCCCAGGCCAGGTAGGTGCCAACGAAATGGCCCTGGCCTTGGACGCCATCCAGGATTGTGAAATCGGTTTTATAAGGTAGGGGATTACTGCGCCGGAATTGAGCGTGGAAATAGCCAACGTCCTCGGGAACCTCGGTGAGGGTATAGTTGATCTGGTAGTACAGGACCATATCTTCATCGGCGATATTGGTCATCGTGATTCGGCATTTTTTTCGGAATGGCATCTCCCAATAGGAATTAAATCCACTCCCAGGGTTGACGCACACTGCCAGGGATGAGATTTGAGCGTATTCGCCCCAGCCGACCCCGAAGAAATCGCCGAGAGGGCACTCTACCGAAGGGTGGGGTTGGTCATCCCAGTAAATCCGCAAGATATTGAAGCGCCAGTTGCCGGTGGGGGTAATCCAAATCTGTTGAATCGCGCCTGGACCAGAAATACTAGCCAACTCAAACGTCTCTCCGGCCTTGATCTTTATCGATGGTGATATCTTCCACCCCTGACCCAAATCGCGGGCGCAACTGGCTCCCGTCCCCTCGGTTGCCATCCCACCTCTGCCTTTCTCCCCAGAGAAATTCTCTGGACTAATCGACCGGGTCTGGGCGTCCGACAGCCGTGCCAGATTACCCATATTCATTCCCAACCCATTGAACTTAGACATTGTGACCTCCATAAATTAAAGAAATAAACCGCAGAGCTCGCTAAGAACACAGATATGTAACTCTGAGGTCTTTGCGCACACTGCGGTTATTATAGCTAATTTTCCTTTACCGTTCTATTTGCACCATGTGCACTTGGGTTTTACCCTGACTCGGGGTTCCAATCCAGACCGGATAGGCAAACTCGTCACTAGAAGCGACTGCCAGATGGGATCCCAACGCCGAACGACCATCAAACCGGACCAGGCTTTCGCCATCGATGGGTTTAGCATTGAGGGTTATTGGAGTGCTGAAAGAGTCTCCATCTTTACTGGTCGTGAAGTAGGCCTTGTAATCACAGGGATCGACCTGGCCCCAACGGATGGTCTCTCGCCAGCTTTCAATGTTCATCACACAATCATATGAATTGGCATCGTGGGCCAGGAAAGTCACGTCCACCGTCCCGTTGGGGGCCATATCGATGCCGGGGCCGTGATCGGGATCTAAGCGCAGCACAATGTCGCCGCTGGCGATCGCCGAATTCCAGGTCTGGCCGTTATCAGCCGTGGTTGCTACTGCCAGCTGCTGCATGTCCTCAGCTCCTACCCGGTAGGCGATGGCAAATTTGCCATTGGCCGAGGTAGTATTGATCGGTCCCCAGGTTTCCAAGATCGGGGTCGGTGGCCCAAAATTGGCCCCGCCATCGGTGGAGTTCGCCATCCAGACGGTGCGCGGCCAGTTCCAGGGTTCCCAGCCCCAAGTCCACACAATCGAAACATTTTGACCCTCTCCAAACAAAATCTGGATGTCATTGGGCCAGGTGGCACGGCCGGTGTTGAAATCGGTCACCGAAACCCGTTGGTCAGCCCGGCTGGTGGTTGTCCAGGGATGCCCGGCATCCCGGGAGCGCAGCAGGCTGGGGGTTACGAAGAGCATATCTTCTTCCTGGGCATCAAAGGAGATGTACAATTGTCCAGTTTCAGGGTGGACCCGTAGCCAGGGTTTAGCAATCACCTGGGCGCGGGTGACATCTTCACTATCCACCCGATTCATCTGGTAGTTAGCGGCCAACCCAGCGCGGTTGTATACGATTGTACTGTCGCGGATCGCCAAGGCGAACAGATCATTGTCCGGGCCAAATTCGAGCAAGCCATCGTAGAAGGCATTATTAATGTTCGAAAAAGCAGTTTGATTATTTGTCCAGGTCTGGCCGCCATCCATCGTTACCATCATGGGCAGTTCGATCTTGCAGTTGCCCCAATTGCAATCCAGTTTGGTGGTATGGGTTGCGATCACGGCGACATGTTCGGGGTGATTGGGATTAACTGCAATCTGGGGATCGGCCCAATACGACGCATTGGAGATTACTTGGGGGGTACTTACCTCGAAAACCAGCGAAGCTGATCCCGCGTTTTGGGTGGGTGCCAGAACCGATGAAATTTCAGTCGCCTCCTGCGGGATGAAGACCACCGTCCCCCCCATAGTTTTTGCGGGGCGGTAATTGGCTTCGATTGCGGCTAACATTTCTGGGGTCCAGCGTTCTTTGTGGACCGGGGATGATCCAAAATGATGGATAAGAATTCCTTCGAATTTCTGGTTTTCAAGATCATTTACAAATGGACCCTGATCCCACTTCCCATCATTCGCCAGCTGTGAAACCTCGAACGGTTGAATATATAGGGGGCGACCTTCCAAGGTCAGCATCCCCATGTATTCATCCGAGGGAACGGGTCCCTCAAAATCCTGGACCATCTGCTCTAGTCGCTGCAAAGCGGTGAAATCACCGCGCCGGGAGGACAAAATCCAATCCACCTGGACGTTCATCGTCGCTTCCATCAACATCCCCATTTGGACACAGACCAGGAGAATTATCAACGCATACCGCCAGGCATGTTTTTGAGTCCAGGCGATAAAGGCGCCGCCAATCAGGCTCAAGGCTGCCGCCAATTCCAGGAAATAGTTGATATTCGACCCAATTTTCCCAATCGTTAACCCTGAGATGAAGGCCCCAACCAGGAAAGGAGCTAGCAAAGCCCAACCTTGGACGTATTTCCAAGCTACCAGGAGAAAAACTGCACTCAAAACTAGAATGATGCCGGCGGTTTCCCACAACCCTTCCAAGTGGTTTTGCAACCGTTCCATGCCAAACTCATTGACATTGGCAGTGACGATATTGTAGAAAAAGCCACCCTCAGTGAGGGTGTTGATGAGCAAAAATAGCAGTCCTCCCAAACCACCAACCAATACCGCGAGTTGAATTGCGCGCGTTTTTTTGTGAGTCCACAACCAGATAAAAGCCCCCAACGGGGCCGCCAAAGCATAGGATTGGCGGGTATAGGCCGCCGCGACGAGAAGTATCCCCCCACCGAAAAAGCTCCATTTGGCGCGCGGCCACCGGGCGAAGACGTACACCGCGGCAGTTGCGAAAGCCAGAGCGAGATTATCAATCCGCGCCCGGGCTGACCATTCCACGACATATGGGAAACTCAGGAACAAGGCTGCGGTCGCGAGGGACGCCAGCCAATTCTTATAAAGATGTTGGATTGTCAATCCCAGGAAAAGAGCTGATGCCAGGGTTGCAATGGTTGAGATCACTCGTCCGGCCTGGAAGGGATTGACATCCAAATTAATGAACGGCACCACGGAAAGTACGTACAGTGGTGGATAATTCGCGATTGTGAAGGGCGGTGTCTCCAGCGAGGGGCGATAAATATTCTCACCCTGGGCCAGATGCATGGCCTGATTGATCAGAGGAGCCTCGCCATAATCCAACTGGTAGGGGTGAGCAATGGTTAAAATCGCGTGCATGCTAAAGATCACCACCGCCATGACCAAAAAGAACCAGATCATGATTCGAGCTCCATCTTTGAAAAAGGGAGCCAGGAGATTAGGTAAAGATTTTAAATTATTGGTAAACGTATTCATAAGCTTTGCCCTTGTTTTCAGGGGTTGTTATCACGTCTGGCTGAGAAATTGTCGCTCAGGACTCCAGGAATGTAGGAGAAGTATTCCTGGTTTCTTAGTTTCCTTATAGCAAACGCGCTAGAGAAAAGTTGCCAGCAGCAAAAATCCAAATTCAATTGCAAATGTACGGGCAAACAACCAGTACGATTCTTCGGAACCCAGGCGTTTATCTCTCAGGTGATACTCAAATCCACCGATGATGATGGCGATGGCTAGAAATACCAGGGGGAATGAGACCAAAATATTGAGTAACGGCCCGGGATTTGGACCCGTTGGCCCACTGCTGCCACCAAAGAAACGCATCAGGGTATTCAAAATCACCCGTCGGCCGGCGAGGAGGGCCACCGCGCCCAAAACGGATGATATCAGCCACAAAATCCCAGAAGTAATATACGTCCGGTTCTTGATTTGATGTTCTTCTAGCAATTCCATATCTCACACATTCTTTCGATCATCTTTCCAACAGAAATGGTTAGGATTGATCTAATTGTTAACCACGATTTTCGCGATTTTTTATAATACTAAATAAGGCAGTACCAAGATGAAAAGTTGGATGATCAGAGTCCAGCTAAATAGTTTCCAAGAAGTCGGATGTCCGATATTTTTGTAGTGATATTCAGCGCCGCCAATGGTTATGCCGATAAAGACCATCGCCGCAATAATAATTGTCAAAATGGTGACGACACTGGCCCCTTCCGGGCTGCCTCCGCTGTTAATATATGCAAAAATGGTCAAATCGCGGATTGCGATGATGTTCAATAATCCGATGAAAAAGGTGCCCAACCACAAAATAAATGCCAAAATAATCGTGACAACGAATCTGGGGCGAATTGAAAATGAGCGGTCAAACTGGTCCATTGAGACGAACATAAAGAAGAAGCAGGCTAAAGCTGGGAAAGCCGCATTTGGTGACGACGCGGTCGTTATTGCAAATGCACCGTCACTGACCAATTGCCACACACCAAGAAAGGCCAAAAGTAATCCTAACGCTGCGGTTGCCATCGGGGCAGCATTGCTTAAGGATGGCAATATTCGCTGTAGGCTGCGCCGTTTCAGGCGAGGTGCAATCACATTGAAAGACATATTTTTGGGTAGATTTTGGTCGTTGAGATTGGCCTTTAACTCCTGATCAATGTGCCTCTGAATTAGTTCGTGTTGGGTGATTTTTGCTCTACAAAGGGAGCATTCAGCGAGATGACCTTCAATCGTTTCGCGATCGGCGTCATTCAGCGTGCGGTAGATAAAACTGATAATATTTTCTTCTGTGATATGGCGGTTGGCAATCATTGTGTTACCTTAGCAAATACGCGTTGTTCTGATTCAACCAATTTCTTTTCTAAACGTTGATATGCCAGACGAACTCGGGATTGCGCCGTTCGAATGGGGCAGCCGACGATATCGGCGATTTCCTGGTAGGTGTGGCCACCCCAATGGCGGAGAATGATTGCTTCTCGTAAGGGCGGTGTGAGTTCCTGAACAACCACCCAGATCGAAGTCTTTTCCTCAGAATGAATGGTAATTTGCTCTGGCGTAGGTTCTTGGGATTTACGATCCCGCAAGTTTTGGAACCAATCTGAGAGTGAAATTGTCGGCATTTTACGTTTACGTTGAATATCCCGGCAGCGACTAACGGTGATCATATGCAACCAGGTGGTGAACTTGCTGCGGTTCGCATCAAAATTGTGGATATTTATTAATGCGTAGGTTAGGGCATCTTGGGCAGCTTCTTCAGCATCTTCAGTGTTGCCCAACAAACCATAAGACAAACGAAATGTCCTGGCTTGATGAAGATTGTATATCTCCTCGGCAGCTTTCTGATCGCCAGCGCGCCAACGATCGATGAGCGTGGTAAGATGGGTCATATACTTATTATACGGATTGGTCAAGCAAAATGATCAATCCGTAGTAAAAATTCCTGGATAATCAGTTGAAATAGGTGCATATCATGAAAAATCCAAATTATTTACGGAATATTTTGTTAGCATTCTTTTTGTTCTTTGTCGGTCAGGTTTTAGTCAGACAATTTGGGAATATTGGCATTGGAATCATTTTAGTTGGGGTCGTAATTTTTTATATTTTCTGGTGGCGGGCATATCAACGTGATAGGGGAAATAATTAGTCAACTTATCAATCCGAATTAAATACAAACAGGATAGACAGGATGCATAGGAATTTTTCAACATCCTAACAACCCTGTCTATCCTGTTTATTTACTCCCCCAAAAATCAACATTTACATCGCGCCGATCACTCTCCGCAAGCGTTTGGCGAGTTCCTCGGCGATGACAACGCCCATATCGGCATCGTTTTTCATAATCGCGATGAAGTCTTCTCGACTCAGAATCATGCAGGTGGTATCTTCAGTGGCAATTACCGAGGCAGTTCGCGGACCATCATCCAGGAGGGCGATCTCACCGAAGAAGTCAGTAGCACCGAAGTTGTTGACAACGGTCTTCTCGCCGTCTGGCGATGCAACTACTGCCTCAGCCGCGCCAGAGACAACCGTGAACATCCCCGCGCCACCTTTACCTTGTGTGACAATATATTCACCCGCCGTATAATCTCGGGTGATGAACCGAGTGCCCAGCTTCTTGGTCTGGCGGTCAGATAAACCGGCAAACAGGGGAACTTTCGCCAAAAAATTGAGTTCAGCCATTATTCTCTCCTCTCACATTAGAGATGTATCTTTTTTGTTAGTACCCGGATTTTGCGAGTGCAACGGATTTCCCAAAAAACTTTAAAAATCCGGTTATCCGTGAAATCCGCGTTCAAGAAATTGCTGATTGGTTCAAAAACTAGTGCGTTGTTCGGTTGAAATTTGAGAAACCGCACCCTTCGATACGACCAAGAAAGCATTGGTCTACTCAGGAACCCGTTTGATAAAGAATTAATTTACAGAGCACTAGTTTATTCTAATTCAATTATATAAGTTGAAAAAGCTTCTAAGACATCTATGGGTTGATACACATCAAAACCACCGGCTCGGTTGAGTTCCAGAGGGTTGAGATCGGAATTGTGCAAAATCTCGGTGGCGGTACCAGATTGGAAAGTACCTTCACTCAAGCAAAATCGATAATCGTCGATGGCTGTTTTGCTCATATTGATCAACACCAGCAGAGTTTGCTCTTCCGTGTATCGCAGGAAGGCGTACAATCGGCGATCTGAAGTTGGGAGCTCAAAGAAACTGCCGGTTTGTAAGGCTGGATTCTCATTCCGAGCCTGAATCAACGCCCGGTAGTGCGACAGTAAAGAAGTAGCATCAGCGGTTTGCGTTGCTACATTCCTTTCGGTGTAATCATCTTGGGGGCGCCGCCAGGGTAAGTCTGCGGATGTGAATCCGGCATATTTTTCATCCGACCACTGCATAGGGGTGCGGATGTTTTCATCTGGTTTGCGGCCAGTGTGTCCAATTTCTTCACCGTAATACAAGAAGGGGACTCCCGGGCCAGTCAGCAGTAGGGATGCGGCGGTTTTGGCCTGGCCATCCTTATTGCGTAACTCACTCATCACCCTGCCTTGATCATGATTGGTCAAGAAGGTGGCATACTGATGGGGGGGATAACTCGCCAAAACCAGTTGGTGGGCCTGCTGAATATAGCGGTTGGTCTCCGAGCGGGAACTTTCCAGCATCGCGCCGGATGTATCAAATTCAAAGGCGATATTCATCTCATCGCCGATATATTTGACAACCTCGTCCGTGCTGGTCCAGGCCTCGCCGACGGTGAGTGCCTGCGGATTAATGCTGGTGTAGTGGTCGAAAAAACCTTCCCACCAGGCATGGGTTGCCGGAGTGTTCTCCTGAATGTCACCATCTTCGATCAGGTGCTTGATCGCATCCAGACGGAACCCATCTACGCCAACATCTTCGAGCCAGAACCGAATGACTTCTTGCATCTCAGCTGTCACCGCCGGATTTTCGTAGTTGAGATCGGGCATTCCGGCCCAGAAAATCCCGTAGTATGAACCACTTTCTAAATCATGCCAGACATCACTGCCCCAGGGACTTTCAAAGCTGGGGGGTGGGTCTGCCCAAATGAAAAAATCGCGGTACTCACTGTCGGGATCTGCCGCGGCCGCTTCAAACCAGGGATGCTTCGTACTGGTGTGATTGAGCACCATATCAATGATGATCGAGATGCCGCGTTCATGAGCCGCTTCGAGTAGATTTTGGAAATCTTCCAGGGTACCAAACTCGGGATTGACTGCATAGTAATCGGTGACATCGTAGCCGTGATAACTGGGGGAGGCGTTGATCGGCATCAACCAGATTCCGGTGATCCCTAAATCCTGATTGGTGGTGGGATCGCCATCGTTGAGATAATCCAACTTTTCGATAATCCCATTGAAGTCGCCAATCCCATCACCGTCACTATCATAAAAACTGCGTACGAATATTTCGTAGAACACAGTCTCATTCCACCAATCCAACCCTTCAGGATCAATCGTTTCGGGTTCCCAGGTTGTGCATTTGGGTGTCATCGTGGGCCTGGGGGTCGGTGTGTCAGCTGGGACAGCAGTCGGTTCTGTAGTTGCGGTCGGTTTCGGCGATTCTTCAACCGGCGCGGCTGTACAACCCGCGATCAGCAAGATGAGTATCAACCCAAAGAAAATGAAGATTCGTTTCATAATGATCCAAAGTTTCCGGGATGCTGAGTCTTTAAATATCAATAATCAAAATCTCAAACGGAGCACAAAATCACTGCTCCCATCGCCATTGCCGTCTGCAAAACTCCGCGGATATATTTGGTAGAAAACGGCTGTTTGCCACCATTTGGGATTTGTCATGTTTTCCTTGATTGGGTAAGTGTCGGCAATGGATTCGACATCCATTGCCGACACAAGAAGTTATGCTTCTTGCTCAAGTTGGGCGATCCCCTTGAGCTCGAGTTGATCGGCAAGGTGGCAAGAGACGTAGTGATCGGGTTTCAGCTCGCGCAGTTGTGGGACTTCAGTTTTACATTTGTCCACGGCATACCGGCAACGCGGGTGGAACAGACATCCCGGCGGTGGGTTACCAGGGTCGGCGACGTCACCTTCCATGATGATGCGTTCTTTTTGCATGCGAGGATTGGGTCGCGGGACGGCAGACATCAACGCTTCAGTGTACGGATGGAGGGGATTGTTGTAAAGCTCCATCGATCCTGCCATTTCCGCAATCCGTCCAACGTACATCACGGCTACCCGGTCAGAGATATGTTGAACCACGCTTAAGTCATGGGCGATGAAGATGTAAGCCAGGTTGAAGTCGGCTTTCAGGTCGTTCATCAGGTTGAGCGTCTGGGCCTGCACTGACACATCCAAAGCAGAAACCGGCTCATCACAGATGATAACCTGGGGGTTGAGCGCCAGCGACCGGGCAATGCCGATGCGTTGGCGCTGGCCACCCGAGAACTCGTGAGGATAGCGGCGGATATGCTCCGGACGCAAACCCACCCGTTCTAGCAGAGAGACAACGTAGTCTTCGGTGTCCGGGGCAATTTTGTCGTGAATCACCATTGGTTCGGTGATGATATCGTAGACCGTCATCCGGGGATTGAGCGAGCCAATGGGATCCTGGAATATCATTGAGATATCTTGGCGGACAGCCTTCAACTGTTGTTTGTCTAGATCACCCACGTTTACCCATTCGGGTTTCCCGCTGGTTGACAACGCGCGGGATTTGAACATGACGGTGCCATCAGTGGGTTCGTAAATTCTTAAAACGGCGCGGCCGGCGGTGGTTTTGCCACAGCCACTTTCGCCGACCAGCCCGAGGGTTTCACCTTCACGCAAAAAGAAATCCACATCGTCGACAGCCTTTACATAACCTACAACGCGTCGCAACATGCCACCGGTGACCGGGAAGTACTTTTTGAGTTGTTTTACATCGAGGATGACCTTGTCATCCTTGGGTTTGAAATTGTCAGTCATGTTTTCCTTCCTCCTCTACGCGGCGTCCTTGATTGCCTGGGCTTCAGCGGTTTGGGGCCAGCATTTATCATAGAGTAAACACCGCGCCCAGTGACCGTCAACGACTTCGGCGTAATCTGGGTAGATCTTATCGCACTTGCCGGGCATGTGGTCGGGGCAGCGCGGATGGAAAACGCAACCGGACGGCAAATCGAAGGGGCTGGGGACCATGCCGGTGATGGTTTCGAGTTCGGATTTTTTCTCACCGATTTCGGGGATCGAACCCAGCAGCGAGACCGCGTATGGGTGCTTTGGGTTTTCGAATAACTCAATCACATCGGCCCGTTCGACTTCCTTGCCCATGTACATCACCACAATTTCATCGGCGATCTCGGCGATCACGCCCAGGTTGTGGGTGATGAACATGATGGCCATGTCGGCCGTTTCTTGGAGTTCACGCATCAGGTCCAAAATTTGAGCCTCAATCGATACATCCAGCGCCGTGGTTGGTTCATCGGCAATCAGTAGATCGGGCAAGGCCGAGAGAGCAATCGCGATCATAACGCGCTGGCGTTGACCACCACTCAACTGGTGAGGGTAACTGTCCACGCGTTGTTCAGGGTTGGGTAGTCCAACTCGCTGAAGCATATCCACCGCGATTTCTCGAGCTTCATTGTCGTCGACGTTCTTTTTGGCCTGTAAATTTTTGGTCATGGTTTCGCCAATTGTTTCGGCTCTGCTGAAACGGTGTAATTTGGCAGCTTCCATGATGTGGAATCCGGCACTGAACACGGGGGTTAGGGAGCTCATCGGCTCTTGGAAGATCATTCCGATGTGGCCGCCTCTGATTTTGCGAATGCGTTGACCGTCTTTGCTCAGTTGATCAATGCGAACTTCCTCGATCGTTTCATCACCATTCTGACTGGTTTTTTCGAAGAAGGTGATCTCACCACGCATTTGTCCGGGTTTGGGGACCATGTTCATGATGGCTTTGGCGGTGATGGATTTACCACAACCACTTTCACCGATAATTCCGAGGGTTTGCCCGCGGTAAATGGTAAAACTGGCCCCATCTACCGCATGCACAATCCCATCACGAACGTCAAATTCAACATGGAGATCACGTACTTTTACTAAGGGTTGTCTGGTTTCTTCACTCATGTCATTTTCTCCATTCGACTATTTGCTGTAGGGATCCATCGCATCTCGCAGGCCGTCACCTAACATGTTGTAGGAGAGGATGGCCAGGAGGATGAAGGGAACCGTCCAGAGGAGATGGGGGGCAAAGCGGATGGACCGGATGCTATTGGCATCTTGCAGCAGGGTGCCCCAGCTTACGGTCGGGGGAACCAGCCCTAACCCAAAGTAACTCAGGGCAGTTTCCAGCAGGATCATGCCAGGGATTTTTAGGGTCGCAATCACGATGACATGGCTCATGGTCGCCGGGATCAGATGGTTGAAGATGATCCGGCGGTCGGAGGCCCCAAAGCTTTGGGCAGCCAATACATATTGCTCTTCGCGGCCGGCCAATACCAATCCACGCACCTGTCGGGCCAAACCACCCCATTGGACTAACGCCAGGAGGATGGTGACCATGAAAAACACGCGGGTTGGGGGCCAGTCGATTGGCACCGCCGCACCCAAGGCCAGGAATAGTGGTTCCTGGGGGAAGGCCGAGAGAAATTCGGTAATCCGCATGATGATGATGTCAGTGGCACCACCATAAAATCCGGAGGCCGCTCCTGCAGTCACCCCGACGAACAGGAAGACGACCACACTAAAGAGCCCAATGAACATCGAAATCCGCCCTCCGTAAAGGATTCGGGAGAATAGATCTCGGCCCAGATTATCGGTACCCATCAAGAAGATTTTGGCATCTTCATCATTTGATTTCGTACCAAAAAGATGAATCGTGGTGGGTATGAACCCTAATATCTTAGTTTCTTCACCTTTTACAAAGAAATACACCGGATACAGTCGGGAAGGATCCCTTTCAAAAGTGCGTTTGCGGGTTTTCGTATCGATTTTTTTCTCAAGTCCATAAACATGCGGGCGGAGGGAAAAATTACCGTCTGAATCCCTAAAGGTTAACCCGGTTGGTTGGGCTTCAATGAAGGATGATTCTAGCTCTTTGGGGTAGGGGGCAAAAAATTCGGCGAAGAAAACACAGACAATATAGAAAATCGCCAGCATGATCGCGCCTAAAACCGCAGTCCGGTTCTTTTTGAATTTCCACCATACTAAGGCCCAATAGCTTTGGCTAATTTGTTCTTCTTTTTCTTCTTCTTGGACAATACCAGTTGTTTTTTCAGATTCAGTCATGGTTTATCTCCTACTCTAACCGGATGCGGGGATCGACCCAGGCTAAAACGACATCCGCGATAACAGCTCCAACCAGAACCATTAAAGTGATAAATACCAATACCGTACCGGCCATGTACATATCTTGGGTTAACAGCGCCTGGATATAAAGTGGTCCCATGGTGGGCAGACTAAGCACAACTTCCACCAAAATATTACCGGCCAGGATCCCGGGGAAGGTTTCAGTCCCCAGAATTACAATGAGCGGGTTGATTGCCATCCGGACGGCATGCCGCCAAATGACAGTTTGATTTTTGAGCCCCCGGGCCCGCGCGGCCTCAATGAACGGCTGCCCCAAGGTGTCGAGTAGGTTACCGCGCATGATGCGGATTGTGCCTGCAGTGCCCGTGATCGCCCCGATTAGTGCTGGGACCCAAAGATGCTTGAGCAAATCCCAAACTTTGGCTAAACTCCAGGGAGCATCTTGAAATTCTCTAGAGAATAGCCCAACTACATCTTGATCTAGCTTCACGACGGCGATATATAAAACCACCAAGGCTAGCAAAAACGGCGGGATACCGATGCCTAAAAAGCTCATTGTGGTTGCGATTTGGTCGCCTAACGAGTATTGTTTTACAGCCGAAAAAACACCCACCGGGATGGCGATTGCCCAGGTGAATGCGGTCGTTGCTAGAGCCAGTGTCACCGAAAGTGGGAAACGTTGCTCTAGCAGGGTGGCTACGGGTTGATCGTATTCAAACGAAAGTCCAAAATCTCCTTTTACGAAGTTGGAAGCCCACAACCAATACTGAGTCAACAGTGGTTTGTCGAGACCATACCTTTCCCGGTACTCATCGATGCGTAACTCGGCACTTTTATCACCCCGCGCCTGTAATTCAGCGATTTTTTGGGTCATAAAATCGCCGGGTGGGAGCGTTATGATGATGAAGCTGACGAAGGATACAATAACCAGCATGATGAGTGCATAGAAAATCCTTCTTACTAAAAATGAAAGCATAATTCGTCCTCCTCCATCTGCTGAGGGCTGAAAACTAAATAACAGCCAAAGTTACTGAATTTTCATTGCCGTTTCAGCTTGACTTTTGTAGGTTACTGAGTTTTCATTCCTTAACAGACCGGACCAGCGCAATTGCTTGCATTGATACATTTCAGGGGAGACCAGCGGTAAACATTTTGGCCTCCCCTGCTTATTACTAAACAAAGTGGCAGGTGATTTTCACCTGCCACTTTTGACGTACTAACTATTGACCCATGCTTTCCATTCGCAGGTCTTCCTGCATCCAGAATTGCTCGGGGTTGAGGTTACCAGGGCTGCCGGGTGCCCACGGACCGAGGATTACCAGGTCGGGAATACCCATGAAGCCGTTGCGGACGACAACAGGCATGGCCTGGTCGCCAGTACCACCGATCATGAAGGGGCCATGGTCGATATGGATCTGAATGGCTTCATAAATGATCTGATGGCGTTCATCAATATCCGCGGTCGCGAGACCTTTGTCGTAGAGACCTTGCAGCTCGTAAGCGTAGGTGGTTCCAGGCTGGGGTTCCCAACCCTCTTCACCACCGGTTGCCCGGTACTTACCCTCGAGCGGCCAGGAGCGGTTGTCACGCAGCGGGAAGACCCAGTCGGGGTAGGTCCAGAGATCGAGCTCAGAGGCATGCATGTTGCGGAGCATGTAGAGACCCTGGGTCTGGCGCAGATCCCAGTCGGGTTGACCGCGCAGGTCGTTGATCAGGACATTGACGCCCACATCTTCGAGGTTCGCAGCGTAGATTTCGGTCGCGGCTTGCACACCACCACCACCCCAGTCACCCAGATCGAGGACTAATTGGAGGGCAGCACCGCTGGGCAGATCGCGGAAGCCATCGCCATCAGCGTCAACAAAGCCGGCGGCGTCGAAGTGTTCGGCGGCCAAGGCAGCATCGGTTTCAACATAAGCATCACGCCAGGATTCGTAAATGGCCTGACCCTCGGCGCTGGCGAAGTGCCAGGCCTGCGGGGAAATGGTAGCGTTGGAGGGGTAGCCAATGCCATCCCAAACCACATCAACCATGCGTTGGCGATCCAGAGTGTGGGAGAGACCAATGCGGAAGTCCTGGTTTTGCAGCAGATCGCGAATTTCTTCCCAGGTATCGGGGTAGGTCTCAGAATCGGCGAAGTTCATGTTGAGTAGCCAGCCAGGATAGGCACCGGCACCGTTTACAGAACCTTCGTGGATGTAGTAATCACCAGCTTCAGCCTGTTCAAGCAAGAAGGGGATGTTGACCGGATTGGTCGTTCCACGGAAGGAAGCTTCGTACTTACCCTGGGAAAGTTCCAGCAGCCGGACTTCTTCGTCAGAGACGAGTTTGACGTCGACTGCATCGATGTAAGGCAACTGGTTGCCTTCGGCATCCACTTTCCAGTAGTAGGGGTTACGGGTGTAAACGTTGCGCTCGCCGGGGATCACAGTGGTGGGGCACCAGGCGTGGAGGCAGGGGTAGCCTTCAACGTTACCGAACCAGTCACCACCATTGACAACCTTCTCAAGATCTTCGTAAGTCTTGGAGCTGTCGTAGTTGGGGTCGTGGGGGCTCAGGAAGTGCTTGGGGCGCTCCATGGGCTGCCATTCCCAGAAACCCTGGCCGACGATGAAGGTGGCGATGTAGTGCGGCTCGCCCCACTCGAAGACCATGGTCTTGTCATCGGGGAAGGAGACTTCCATGGCGGTGCCATCAGAGTCGAAGCCCCACCACGGGATTGTAACGAGTTTGAAATCGTCATTGTTCGCCAGTTCCCACCAGTAGCCCATGTCTTCAGTGGTGCTGAAGGGGGTGCCGTCGGACCATTTGAGGCCTTCGCGGAAGATCCAGGTCAGGGTCTTGCCATCTTCAGAAAC
This sequence comes from uncultured Anaerolineales bacterium, assembly GCA_964453155.1. Lineage (GTDB taxonomy): Bacteria > Chloroflexota > Anaerolineae > Anaerolineales > UBA11858 > CAYVQU01. The sequence continues at coordinate 30,180 of CAYVQU010000053.1, forward strand.
GATGTATTCTTTGACCAGACCGGGTTCGTAACCGGTGTAATCGCGTTTCCAGCGGACGGGCGGATCGTAGATGGCCATGGCGATGTTACCGTAGCCCTGCCACCAGGTCATACCGTGCCAGATGCCGCCATATTCGCCGATGCCGTCAACGCCAGAGATTACCATGATGTCTTCAGCAACCGGAAGGCGTTCTTCAACGGGGGGCAGATCGCCAGCAGCAACCATTTCGGCCAGCATAGGGGCCTCGCTGAACTCTGAGCCTTCTTCAAGGACGACCGGGGTGGGGGTAGCTTCGTCAGCAACGATCGCGCCACCGGTGTCAACTTCTTCCATGGCTTCTTCTTCCATGGCTTCTTCCATTGGTTCCTCAGCGGGTTGGCCACCGCAGGCTGCCAAAACCATGGCAACTGCGATCAGCAAGCCGAGGAGTAAATATAATTTGGTGCTTTTCATGAGCACTCCTCCTATAATGTGTTTTGAAAGTGTTTTTTAGTAAAACTAGGTGTAATTGAATTTATACCTTCTTGGATAGGGCCTCACCTCCTTTCAAGTGAGAAACGTACAAAAATTTGATTTTTCTCCGTTTTTCTTCGTTTAACATTGTGACTCTACTGCAAAAAGGGTGCTAGACCCTCCTCAAAACAGCAAAAGTTT
>CAYVQU010000054.1:0-30419 GCA_964453155.1 uncultured Anaerolineales bacterium
CGTTCATAACGCAGTCGTTCCATTCATGGCGTCTCAATAAGCAATTGGTATTACTTGTTTTCTAAAGTAGGATTTATCGTTCCTAGAAAAATTCTGTGGAAGAGTCATTTCCCCGGAAACTAAAAACGTGATTCATCAGTATAAAACCGACGTACAAGTTTCCGGGGAAATTCTGATGTCTGGGCCAGATTTATTCGTGTTAAAATCGGTTTCTCAATCCTGATGGAGGGTTGCTCATCTCAAAATGAATACCAACCGACCTCAAATTAATATTCGTCAGCTTTATGACCGTTTTGATGTCCCCGTTGTTCCGGGCGATTGCGGGGAAAAATGCGCACCCCATAACCCCAACGGCAAACCATTCTGCTGCGATATCTGTCACGCGGTGCCCTCGGCCTATCATCAAGAATGGGCATATCTGAAACCTAAAACGGAACTCTGGCATCCCTGGCGAGGGGATGAATGCGCTGAGAACCCCGAAGATCCAGCCGGATTAGAAGCCGATCTTTCCGCCGCGATGATTTTTCTAGCTTGTTTAGGACCCACCCATTGTGAACGTGAATACCGGGCTTTAAGCTGTCGTCAGTTCCCATTTTTTCCCTATGTCACCGCTGATTTTGGCTTCATTGGTTTGACCTACAATTGGGAGTTTGAAGAGACCTGCTGGGTGATCAGCCATCTTGATCAGGTCACCATTGAATACCGGCAGGCCTTCGTTCAACTTTACGACGATTTATTCTCTCTTTGGCCCGACGAGATGGACAGTTATGCCCTCCGCTCCGAGCAGATGCGGGCGGAATTCATCACGCAAAAGCGCAGTATTCCAATCTTGCATCGGGATGGGGGGTATTTCCTCCTGCGGCCCCTCAACGATCGCTTGCGGGCCGTAGAGCCGGACCGGTTGCCCAAATTTGGGGTGTATGGGTAAGGTAGTTAGTTTGTTCGTTGGTTAGTTGGTTCGCCGAGGGAAATCGCTCCACATTCTAGCCAGCCAACTAACCAACTATCAAACTATTAAACCCTGTAGTAGAATTCTTTAAGTGAGTAGACATTTGGGGTTTTCGGGGAAGGGTTTATGCAAGCTATAAAGCATTTTATTCTGCCATCCTACCAAAGCAACATTGCCAAGTTTATGATCTACCGGGCCTTGGCCAACTTCATGCTATCGCTGCCGGTATGGGTCATCTTTTTGCAGAACAAACACGGTTTGAGTCTGACCCAAATCACGATGATTGATGTGGCTTTTTGGATGGTGATGGTCTTCACCGAAGTCCCCACCGGAGCCTTTGCAGATACCTTGGGTCGCAAACAATCACTCTTAATCGGGGTGATCTTGATCGCTCTCGCCAACTTTGCTTTTGCCCTGGCCCCGACCTTCGAACTTATTCTGGTCGCTAACGGGATTTGGGCCATTGCCCTGACATTCATTTCTGGGGCCAATATGGCCTTCTTCTATGACACCTTGCGCGAACTAGACCGGGAAGCTGATTTTCCCAAATACCGCGGTCAGTTGCAGGCTGTGGGCCTAATTTCGATCGCGGTCAGCGGCGCGCTGGGCGGCGTGATTGGGGAATTCAGCATGTTATCCACTTTCATGATTTCGGGCACTCTGATGGTGGTTGCTGCGGTAGTGGTACTCACTTTCAAAGAACCCCCACGGGATGTTGATCCTGAAACCGGTGAAAATTTAAGGTATGGACAGACCCTCAAAGTCGCGTTCGGTGCCATTCGAAAACATTCTGGACTGCGATTTGTCCTGTTATATGCGGCCCTGTTGCCTGCGGTGGTGGCCCCCATCCGGCTGACTTTTATGCAGCCTTACGCCATCGCGATTGGTCTGCCGATTGTGGCCTTGGGTTTTATCTCCGTTGGAATTCGGGGGTTTCAGATTTTGGGATCGCTCCGGTCCCAGCAAACTGTTGAAAAATTGGGTGAGCAAACCTGGCTGCGCCTCGCCCCCGTCCTGGTATTTGGGGGGATCCTGGCCATTGGGCTGCTCAACAACCTGATAGGGATCGGCATCTTTGCCCTGACCGCGTTCGCCAGCGCGGCCGCGCGCCCCCTGGTCGAGACCCTCATCTTGCGCCAAACTCCTGGTTCAGTCCGGGCCACCATCTTGTCGGTCGAATCCCTCATCAGCCGTCTGATCCTCTCCGGCATTGAAATTACGATGGGGCTGCTCGCTGATCAACACGGTCTGCCCAGCATGTTTGTGTGGATGGGCGTCGCGTTTGGCATTCTCATGACCCTCATTATGGTCTGGTGGGGGGCGAAGTCGGAGGATGTTCAGGTGGTCGAAGCTGGCTAAAGCGTCTAAAATGTCAAAAGGGTCTAATTGGTCAACTCGCGACCAATTAGACCCTTTAGCCCAGTAAGACGAATCGATTGGTTCTCTACACCCCTAATTCCCTTCTAAAATAATCTGCCGTCAACTTGAAACCTTCCGCTAATCCCACCTCCGCTTGCCAGTCGAGTTCACGTTTGGCTTTAGCGCAGTCGAAATACGTCTGGTAAATGTCACCGGGGCGTTTGGGAGCTGTAACGATCTCGACTTCATGGCCGATTTCGTTTACCAACCCGCGGTATAGGGCGTTGACGGAAGTTCCGGCTCCTTGAGCAATGCAATAGGCCTCCCCATCTCCGGCGGTGAGGGTCAGCAGGTTAGACCGGGCCACATCGCCCACATAGACATAATCTTTCTGCTGTTCACCGTCCCAGTCGATGCGAACCGGATTGCCGAGAAGTATTTGGCGGGCAAAGATGGCGATCACTCCGGCCTCACCGAGAGGGTCTTGCCGGGGTCCGTAGACGTTGCCATAGCGCAGCGCGGTGTAGTCGAGACCGTACATGTCTTTCCAAAATCGCAGGTAGAATTCGCTGGCCATTTTAGTGGTGCCGTAGGGCGATTCTGGGCTGCGGGGGGTATTCTCGTCCACTGGCATTTGCTCAACCGTGCCGTAAGTGGCCCCGGATGAGGAGAACACGATTTTGCGGCTGCCATATTTCGTCGCGTTTTCGAGGATGTTGATAAACCCGATGATGTTTACCTCGGCATCATGTTTGGGATCATCTGTCGAGATTTTGACGCTGTGCTGGGCTGCTAAGTGGCAGATCACTTCTGGGCGTTCTTGCTCAAAGACTTCGGCCAGGGCCGTATCCCGAATATCCATTTCGTAGAACGCGGCTGCCGGATTGACATGCTCTCTTTTCCCCCCGCCGTGTTCCCAGAGATTGTCGACGATGGCAACTTCGTGCCCGTTTTCCAGTAATACATCCACAACATGGGAGCCGATAAACCCAGCCCCGCCAGTGACTAATACTTTCATTTTGTTCTCCTGTTATTTAAGAATTGATTTTACGCAATCCGCACCCTTCGATACGGGTCTACGAACCTACTCAGGATGAATTTTCTAACCCTTTTGTTCATCGTGCGTACCATGAGTTCAGAAATTTAACGCAAAGACGCGGAGAGGCAAAGGTGCAAAGATTTTTAATGATGCAGTCAAGGTACATCCCCAAAAAACTTGGGGCTTAAACGCTTTGCGCCTTGGCATTAAAATGGGTGTCAAGTTGTCTTCATTGCCCCAAAGGCGGCGAAGACATTATTTTTATGCAGAATCTCCACTTGTTCAAAACCCACCCGCCGCAGCATATCAATTTGGAACATCAATGGACGCGGGGTATCCTCCTCTTCAACATAACCGAACACCGTTTCGCGGAAGGCTTCATCTTTAAAATCGGTCAAATACTCGCCGTATTTGGTCCACATCAGAGCCTGAACTGCGGGGCTGGAGTGCTCGATTAGATCTACGATCCAGATCGCCCCGCCGGGTCTTAGGCTGCCATAGAATTTGGAGAATATGGCCTCCCACTCTTCAGCTGCGCGCAAATGATGTAATACTGCCGCCGCCAGGATGACATCAAACTGAGCCGGTGGGATCTCTAAATCCCGGATATCCCCCTGTAAAGCCTGGATTTTTCCCGTCGAGACTGCAGCGATCCGTTGGGTGGCCCGTTCCAGCATCGGGCGGCTCAAATCCACCAGGGTTGCGTCCAGATTGGGGATCAATTGCAGCAATTTCAGGGCATAATTCCCTGCCCCGCAACCGACGTCCAAGATATGCCGGGCCTGGGGTGTTGCAGCCGCGGCGGCCTGGGAGGTCAGGTCCATCATCAGAGCCCCATCGACCATGGTGGTCTGCCCAATCTCCAGGTTGGAGAAGCGCTCGACGTCGTTATCAAAACGTTGGCGGATTTGTTCGACTGAGGATTTCATGATTGCCCCTCATTGACCGAAAAGTTGAAGACATCGGGCCGGGCGTAGTGCCCGACGACGTCGAAATCAAATTTGCTGCGGGCGACCTCGGCCAGATCAAGTTCGGCGTAGAGAATGCCCTCTTCATCGTAAAGCGGCCCAGCGACGACCTCCCCCAACGGCCCGATGATGGCGCTCCCGCCCCGACACATGATATCAGCTTGATCGGCTAATTCTTCAATACCGGGTAAATTGGTTGGGTACATGTCTTTAGTGACAAACTGATTGCAGCCCAAAACATAGCAGCGCCCCTCGCAGGCGATATGCCGCAGGGTGGCCTGCCAGGTATCTCGCGAGTCGGCAGTGGGGGCCAGGTAGAGGTCAATGCCTTGGGAGTACATCGCCATCCGGGCTAAGGGCATATAGTTTTCCCAACAGATCAGGCCCCCAACTTTTCCAAATTCGGTGTCGATCACTGTCAGGGTGGAGCCATCGCCCTCGCCCCAAACCAACCTTTCCGCCGCGGTTGGTTTGAGCTTGCGATGTTTACCCAATAAAGTACCATCTGGGCCAAAATAGAGGGTGGTGCAGAATAGTGTGCCGCCATCTTGTTCGACGATGCCCATCACTACATAAACCCCGGCTTCAGCGGCTGCCCGACTCAGTATTTGGGTGGTCGGTCCTGGGATAGGAACACAATTTTCATAGTACAGCTGCCACAAATCCCGGCCCCAGGGCTTGCGCTGCCCGACAACGGTCCCAAACGTTAACCCGCGCGGGTAGGCAGGGATGAATGCCTCGGGAAAGAGTAACAGTTGAGCACCCTGCGCGGCAGTTTCTTGAATGAGTTGTACGGCCTTTACGGTGGTCGCCTCGCGATCAAACAAAATGGGAGCGGCCTGGACGACCGCAACTTGAACTTGAGTTGAATTGGGCACCATAAAACCCTCCAAATATTGGAACGTAAAGCCTGATACGTGATAAAACCTCACGATTCACGTTTCACGCTGAATTATTCACATGCCAATTTTTCTTCAACCTGTTGAATAACTACCTGCCCTGTTTCAGAAATCTCCGTTTCTTGCTCAATTCTGGCCCAGGTTTCACACAGCATCGTATCCATGAACCGATTGATCTTGAAAGTTTCCAGGCTTAAGTCGTAGGCTGCTTCCCAATCTCCGGTCCGGGCATAGGCCTCGATGAACGGCACGCGTTCAGAGGCATGATTGGGGGAGTCGGCTAGCGCAAAGGCGAGTTCTCCAATTTGGGCAACTTCGGTCCAGTCGCCTTGTTGCCGGGCCAGGTCGGCTTGCTGGAAGAAATAGCACCAATTTTTTGCTGGGGGCTGCTCGTAAACATGTGACGGCAAGGTGGCAGGGGGATCGGCATGAACCTGGATTTGGGCCAGATTAGAGAACGGCACCGCGGCGTCCACTTCATCGGGCATGCCAGGGAAATAGCGGTCGTAAATGGGATGGATCACCCGTAAACAGGCTGGAGGTTGATGGTAAATCAGAATGGCCTGATCGGTGGAGCTTTCAAAGTCTTGATGGATTCCGGACAATCGAATGGGGGTATTCGGTTCAAGCACTGGGATTTTCGTCCCCAGACGCAAGTCAAGATAAAATAACCCCGCGGTTTTTAGCTTGTCAGGGGTGTCGGGGCCGTAAATCCAGTTCAATGGCGCGATCAGAGAGTTATCAGTGGAATATGCCAGCGGAAGTTCGGGAGACAACAACGCAGTCCCGGCTTTCAGTCCTGGTATTCGCCCGGTAAGTTGCTCAAAGAAAGCGGCCTGATAATCCCAATCGCGCTGGTAGCTGACCGCGGTTTGGAAATGAACGCCTACGGCTAAGCCAACAAGGAGCGCTAAAATCCCTGTTTTGAGGATCTTCCAGGGGATTAAATCAAGCAAACAGACCGTGAGTAAACTCGCTCCCAGCATCATTGGGAGAGTCAACCGGTCATTGGGAAATTCGAGTTTGATGCCCAAATCCGTGGCCAGAAATGGCAATCCGCCAACTACCAATATGCAGATCCCAATGAGCAAGGCGCTCCAATTCCAGTGATGTTCCTTGGCATGGGGCGGATTAAAGTGCGCATAGATTAATGTGATAATAAATCCAGTCCCACCTAAAATCCAATATAGCAGCGTTTTTTTGGGGCCAAAGATTTGGGGGGCAGGCCAGGCAAATAATTTACCCCCGGCTTCAAAGGTTACGGTCCAAAAATCTTTAAGGATCGTCGTTCCCACCCATTTGAGGGCCGTCAGCGGGACTGATTTGAGTTGCGTGACCAGCGTAACTTCATAATTTACATTATGGGAAATGATAAAGCGCCAGGTCAGAATGATCACCCAGGGAACGAGATAGGGCCACCAAGCTTTGAGAGTGGCTGCCAGTTTACGGCGCAGGTTGCCATTCTGGGGTCTGGCCAGGGTCCATAAGACTACGCCCCGAGTCAGTTCCAGGCCATAGTAATACTCAGTAGTGAACATAGTCAGCAGCGATAGCCCCACCGCCAACCCGGTCACCCATAATTTTTGGTTTTGATTGGCAACCCCCATCAATCCCCAGGAAATGAAAAATGTGATCAAGGGGAACAAATGCCGACTGCTGTTGATCGATACAAATTGCTGGGTAAATCCGGGATAAACCACAAAGAGCAGCGCCACCCACGGGGCAATATCCTTCCGCCGCGGCCAGATTTGACGTAAGGCCCACCACAATGCCACCGCCCCCAGCCACCGAATGACAAAATTGTAGATTTGCCAGCCGAGTTTGCTTTCTCCTGCGACCAGACTGCCAAGCCACAATACCATTCCAGCCAGTGGTCGGAATTCGATATCAATGCCTCGGATTGCGGCCGGACCAAATTGATGGAAACGGAAAATCCACGGCCAGTCATCCCAATAGAATCCCATCCACGGAAGATAGAGACCATACGCCAGTAGGCCAATGATGAATAAAAGCAAGGGCGTGCTGAGGGGGTGGTCGAAATAATTGCGAAATTTTGGGTTCAATTTCATCGGGGGCATGATACCACGAGGCTTAGTAAACCATCAATTTGCTAATTTTGGTTGGGGTTAGTGAAGAAAGCGTCACTTGGGTAATCGGATTGTTTTGTCCTTTTTGCGCTAGCGCAAAGAAAGGGTCGTTAATTAAAAGTAAGATAAGAAAATGTACCTGGACTGGAGCAACTTGGTAGAAGATGCTGGGATCCATCTAAATCTCGATAGAAGTTGGTATGGAAAAATAGCAAGTGGTGTCAATAGTAATGATTTAGATCAAGAAATTGTGGAGGAAATAGATGAATCGTAAAAGCATATTCGTATTTTGTAGCTTGCTGCTGATTATTGCTAGCTGTGCAACCCCACCTGCCGCTCAGGTGGAACCTGTTACCGAAGAGCAATCAGCTAATACTGAAGCCCCTCAACAGACTGCCACCACAATCCCCACCGATGTCCCGACATTTACGCCTACCTTAGAACCAACAGCCACCAACACACCTGAACCTTCGCCAACGCCCGAACCGACCGCGACTGCCACGCCATTACCGAAACCGATTTCGGCCGATAATGCGGATCGGTTAGTGTTGGTAACCTCCTTCGACTTGGACCGTAAGTTTCTGGCCCATCATCGTAGTAATTGGGGCGTCGGCCGCTGGAACCCGGATGGAAGCTTAATTGCACTAGAAACGGATTTAGGCATTGATATCGTTGACGGGACCACTTTAGATTTCGTGGCTGAATTCCCCGATTTTATTCCAGTCGATTTTCTAGCAGACGGCAAATTAGCTGCCCGGAAAGGTGTCGAACTCCATTTGTTGGATTTAGTAAATAATTCCAGTGAGTCTGTTTATTCCTTTGCGGCGGTTCCAGCAGTCATTGCCGTCAGCCAAGATGGCAACACAGTGGTCTATGTGATTGGGCCGCGCAATTACGCCAAGGTAGACCTGGTCAGCGGTGAACGCGAAGAGTTTGAAATATTGCGTCGGCTGAACTATATCGAATTGGTTGACCTGACCTTCAGCCCAGATGGGGTTTGGCTTTATGTCACCGGAAAGCTGGCCCTCGTCCGCCAGGGATTGACAACCCAGGTATTGGAGACCAGCCTTTTAGAGGCCGTCACCGGATCAGAAAATTTTACTTTCCGCCCGGCAGCCCCGCCGAATTTTAATTTCCATGATCCGCATCTGCTGTATTATTTGGCCACCGATGCCAATATTATTCGATTTATGCGCGCTACGAATGATGGTCTCAGCGAATTTATTCAGACTACAGTTGCCGGGCGCTGGAGTGTTTGGGAATATGCCGCTGACGGCAAATGTCAAATTGGCTCGAATGCGAACGCATTGGCTTATGCAGCTGTCCCAGATGCTTCAAAGGTTGGGGTTATTTATTTTGTCCCCTATCACACTTGTCCAGATGATCGTTGGACGATTTCCAGTCAATTAATTTTGTATGATACTTCGGACCCTGTCAATAATGAAACTGTTTGGGAAAACACAGGACAATTTACCCGAAACTTTGCATTTTCTCCCCTAGATGACACATTTTTTACCATATCATCTGATCAGGTAGTCCGTTTGTGGTCTGCTATTAATGGCGAACAATTAGTGGAAAGAGCATATACGTTGGAATCAGAGCCTAAGCTTGATCCAGCAAATAAGCATCTTTATAGCCCCGCTGTAGAGCAGATTAATATTCTTGACTTGACCACTCAAACAGTCTCAGGCCAATTGGCTAATCCTGAAAATGAAAATGGTTTTGCCTATATTCGTAAGGTCGGCATCGGCCAATTTGTAGACAGTCAGATGCTTCTTGAGTTGGGTTTTACTTCAGTTGGCGGTGCCACCTCCGGGGAATGGCAAAAGAGCGATACGATCAGCGTAGATCGAGCTACTGCTACCGAAATTCGACGATTTCCAGAAGCGCAAGATTGTTATCTCACTCCGAATGGCAGCCGGATGCTATGTAAGGCTGTCACCGGCCGGGCTGCTGAATTCAATCCCCCGACGGGACCATTTTCTCGGGGAGAATATTTCCATATCTACGAGACGGAAACCGGGGAGTTGTTGCAATCAATTAGCCTCGAAAACGCGGCGCATACTGCCCTGAGTCCCGATGGGGAGTTGTATTACACCTGTCGGGCCGAAACCAAAACCTTTAATCTCGCCCCAGTTGCAGGTGAGGGCGCGGTTTCCCAGTATTTGTTCCCGTGTCAGGCCGCGATCTTCCTCCCCGATGGGAAGACGATCCTCTTGGCTGAAGGCACGTTAGTGGACTTAGAAACCAAAGAAGCGCGCGGGAATTTAGCCTTTGCTGAATCCCTAGCCGATTTTGGATTTTTTCTGGTCCATCCGCAGGGCGATATGATTCTAATCAATAACGTCATCTACGACTTGAATTCCGGAGCCTTGCTCATCGAACTCCTCACCGATGGCGAGGTGATCGATGCCTTTTTCAGCACCGACGGCTTGACTTTAACGACCCTCACCCAACACACAGTTGCCGAATGGCAAGTGCAGCCGTAAAAATTGCGGAGGATTAACATGAAGATTACAATGAGATCCGTTGCCAGAATAGTATTGTTTATGGCGCTCTTCTTGACTGCCTGTACATCTGCTTCAACCGAATCGCAACCCGAGGCAGCAGCTCATCCGATGGAAGAGCCTGTCGAAGTAGTGCCGACCAATACATCGGAGCCAACGGCTACCCTGGAACCCACGTCAACCCCCACCGACCCGCCGGAACCAACGGTGACCCCAGAACCAACGGCCACCGCGACACCCGAGCCGCAACCCCAGAAGATCACGGGAGATAACGCCGCCCAACTCACATATCAGGAGATGGTTGAAATTCCTCGCAAACCCAATTTGCAATGGCCTTACGTTTTGTTCTCTCCAGATAGTCAGAAAATGGTCGTGCAAACTGAGGCTGGAATCGAAATACTGAAAGCGGATACGATGGAATTCGAAGCCAGTTATTCAAGCCTGAATGTCCACGGTTTTCTAGCGGATGGCCGCCTGTATGGTAAACAAATCGGCAGATTGGTTTTTGTAGATTTAGCTTCGGGTGAGGTTGAATCAATTGAGCTGGAAGCCAATTTTTCAGGCGTTTATGTGGTCAGTCCCCAGGCCAACAAGCTGGCCTATGTCGAAAATGACAATGCTATCCAAGTTATCGATTTAGTCAGCGGGGCTGTAAACTCAATCGGTATCAAAACTGCGGATCGCCTCAACAAACTCATTTTTAGCGGTGATGGTTCCGTATTGTTGGCCTGGTGGCAATGGGAATATCCCCATGCCCATTATATTGCCTATGATGCAACTGCTGGTACGTGGCTGTATGAACAACCAACCAATCGAGTCGGTCCCAAACTGTTAGCTGGGGGCGAACATTTTGCCTACGAACCCCAAGGCAATAGCCTCTCCATCCGCACCTTTGCTGATAATAAAGAAATAACCTCCGCTCCCATGAGTATTTCTGCCGGAGGTTCTCTGTTTTTTGGATATACCTACGCGGATAATGGCGCCGCCCTGGCTGGTCGATATTGGAGTCGAGAGGGTATGGCAATCTTGTCAGTCGATGTTGAGGCTGCTGTCGGGGAAGCCGTTATTTTTTTTCCCGATATTGGCCCCGAACCTGAATTGGTTTTTGCCCCAGATGCCGCGGCCTTCTTGGTTATCTGGCCCGATGACCGCCTGGAACTTCGGCAACGGGCTACTGGGGATGTTTTAGCGGAAACAGATCGTTATGCTATGGGCAGTAAACTGGCCTTAAGCCCGGACGGGACTCAGGTGGCGTGGTCCACTTTCCATTCTGTCAATGTTTTTGACTGGCAAACCGGTCAATTTACGTTCCAGGTCGAAAGTGAAGCTTTACCCACCAATGTGGGCCGGGTGAGTTTTGTGGGAGAATCTACCCTGGCGGTGGAAATGGTTGATAGTTTTTATAATGAGGAAGGTTGGCCAACCAGATTGCTCCAGGTGGATTTATGGAATCTGGATTCAGGAGATATCAACACCTCCTTCAACTATTTAAATGCCTGTGATTCTCAAGATGAGGGTCAATACCTGCGCTGCGCACTTTATAAAGATACCGGTGAATTGGCCGCGACGCGCCTTTTTTTACTTTCGAATCCGAATATCATTCCGATATCGGATAACACCGAAACGATTTTCATGGTCGGCAGTCCTACGGCCAATAGTGTGGCCTATTGTGAGGCGAGTTCTAATTCGATCGCGGTTAAAGCGGAGTTGGCACCGCTCTCCCGGCTGGCCTACCCCTGCCAATCCTTCTTCTATGACCCCGCGGGTGAATACTTGTATTTACAAGATGGCGCAGTCGTGCGTATTGCTTCGGGTGAAAAAGTGCTGCAATTGGCCGTAGATGATACTGGCAAGGCCTTTGAATCCGAGTTCATCGGTCCCTTCCTGCCAATTATTATGCACCTTCAACTCGAAGATCACAATGGGCAACCCCCGCAGTACCTGTTTGGAGATGGGTTTATCGTTATCAACAACCGGGTCTTTGAGGCGAGTAGTGGCGCCCTGTTAGTAGAATTAACCGGTAGCATTTCGGTCCAGGGGATTACATTCAGTGAAAATGGGAAATCTCTGCTATTGCTGACCAACCGCGGCCTCGAACGTTGGCAGGTTGTGCAATAAAGCGTTTCAAACGTAATTTCTAGCAATTAGATGAATCAGGACTGCGGTTCCTATCAGGAACCACAGTCCTTTTTGGGGATTGCCGTTAGATTAATATCCCAAACTCAATTTCGGTCGCGATCTGCCAGGGAAGAATATCGTTCTCACTGAATTGCTCGAAAACCGCGCGGGCGGCCGCGACAAAATTAGAATATTTTGGTTCATCAGGGGTAGGGGCAAATGAAGCCGACCGCATCCCACCCAGGAAAATTTCCCAAGTATGGGGGAAAACGTGGGGGAATTGCTGAATTTGATAAGTTTCTGGCGTGAAATAAAATTTCCGGCGATTGATTTTCGCACCGGGATGTTCGACTGGATTTACCTGCCGGTTTTCATCCGCAAAAACCGCGCCAACAGCCGCGTTGAGTTCGGTATCCAGGGGTAAGATGCGGGCGGTGTACAACCAAGTGCGGGCTTTACCAATCCGGCGGAATTCGGCCCGGGCGGCCTCCGGTTCAAACCAGTGAATGGCTTGCCCAGCGGTGATCAGGTCAACACGATCAGTGGGCAGCGGGATATTTTCGGCGGTGCCGCCAATACTATGAAATCCGGGCTGTTCATGGTATTGGGTCATTGCAATCTGGCGCATGTCAGCATTGGGTTCAACTGCGTAGACTTGGCTGAAGTGATCCAATAATTGATGGGTCAAGCGCCCGGTACCCGCACCAATATCTGCGACCACGGAATCTACTGTTAATCCCGAATTCTCTACAAAACTTGCCAGCGCGGTGGGGTCAAAATCGGGCCGAGATTGGGCATAGACTTCCGCCTTAGTACTGTAATGCTGTCCCGCGGTAGAGTCAGTCATAAATTAGAAATTCAACATTTACCCCGCGGGTTGGTCGCTCTTCAGAACCGCCGGTGATATTCGTAATCCTGGCATCGACGGCAGTGCCCTGATCGATGAGTGGGGCAATTTCTTGGGCTAATTCTGGATTGACATAACCAACTTGATAGGCCACGTATACCCCAATATTGTCGTGACTGTATTGGTTGGGTTCGCGGATCAGCAGGAGCTGTTGCCCTTCATAACATAGTTCGCCGATGATTTCCTGACGGCTGGTACCATCCATATTCGTGCGGGTGACGCCGGAGAGCTTCGAAAAAATGGTTTCCATAATTTAACCTATTGGGAGTTTTTTGTAAGTCATATACCCGTAATCCAGCCGAAAATTGTCGTCATAGACAAACATCGCCAGTTCTCGGGTTGTAAACCGGATGTTAACCGGGTTATGGGGATATTCAGCAACGATTTTTTGATAAACGCTCAGCGGCTGCTGGCCAATCGCGATCGTCATATGGAAATGATACTCATCGCCATCGTGATCGGCTGGGGTTGGGCCGAGAAGATCAATCAACTCCTGATTTACTCGGAAATGCAAATCTCGCAAGTGTTTGGTTTGTTCAACATCCAACCATAGAATCCCGGTTTCAAAACCATCCCAGGTAATGGGAATGGCCTGTAGTTCTGTAAGTTGAATTTCAAACGGTTGGATGCTGGCGGCTAACCGATTCATGTAGGCCTCTAATTCAGCGAGATCAGCGACTTTAAATGGCTGCTTGAGCGAAACATGGGGCTCGAGGCGGGCGACATCCAGTCCGATATCATGATTGCGGTGTGATTCCCAGGCGATCTGACGAACAAAATTAAAAGTGTTGTGGTCAGCCAGCAGGGCAAAGGTAGCTTTCATATTAAACATCCTTCGTTATGTCGATTTCACCTGAATTGTAACCGGAAATATCTGAAACGATACGCCATCTAAAAACGCCCCTTGGAAATTCGAGGGGCGTCTCTTTCCACAGATTACGGCTAACTGATTACTGCGCGACGAACTCCCCCCGAACAACTAATTCCTTTTCATCAGCCCCTTTGTCTTCGAAGATGTGATAAACCAACCGCATCGGGAAAGCCTTCGCCAACATGTTCTGGGCTGGGCAATAACGCGTCGCTGAAAGCTCGATCGAGCGCCGAACGGCCTTCTCATTAATATTGTGCCCGGTGATCAGATACTCGATCTCGGCTTCAGTAAAGACATACGGATGTGAATCGGCATGTTCGGTATTGACCTTGACTTCGAAATCCGTCACATCCTGGCGTTTCTTACGTAAGATCGAAATCACATCCATCGCGGTGCAACTTCCCAGACTGATCGCCAATAACTCGAGGGGGCGAAAGCCATCATTATCCCCACCCACTGCGGGCGAGGTCCCCAAGGGCACTTCAAACCCGGACTCGGCCGAGCCGGTAAAACTCATCTTTCCCTGCCAATTTACTTTTGCTTCCATGTTTTCTCCGAAAGGTCAAAACCGTCCAATAAGTCTAAACTGTCTGACTAGTCTGACCAATTAGACCCTTTAGACCTCTTAGACTAATCAGACACATTCACTCTCTCAATAAGGGCGTTACGTACTCTTCCAAAGTCGCGGCATCAATCCCACCCGACCATGCCAACCGAACAGTACCGGTTTTATCGATCACAAACGAGGATGGCAGTGCCATGGTTTTGAACGCGGCCAGCGTTTCACTATCGTAATCCAGCCACATCGGGAAGGTCAGGCCGTAGCGGTTCACGAAATCTGCGACTTCGGCTTGTTTATCTCCCGCGTTGACTCCCACCAAGACGAAATCATCATCTTTATGGGCCCGGTAATAGGCCTCCAACTCGGGCATCTCAGCCCGGCAGGGCGGACACCAGGTGGCCCAATTATTGATCAACACGACCTGGCCGCGCAAATCCGCCAGTGAAACGTGATAGCTGTTGAGATCGGTTAAGTTGATCTCCGGGGCCGGATAGTTTACCGCCGCAGGGACTGCACCGAAATTCCCCTCGCTTTTCGTAGGTGTTTTCTCTTTCGGGACAAAAACGATTACCGCCACTGCTAAAAAAATCAACCCCAAACCCATAAAAATGAGGGGAAGAGGCGATTGCCGTAAATTTTTATTGCTTTTATTCATTTCGAGTAGTTTATACCACACGCATATGTTTTAACCACAAAGGACACCAAGATTCACAAAGCGTTTTCTTTGTGCTCCTTCGTGTCCTTCGGGGTAAATATTTTTTACTAGCCCTTCTTCAGAGCCTTTTTGATTTCCATGACCAGCATCCCCTCTGGCATGGCGCCAACGACTTTGCTCAATCCATGGTTGATCGAGGTATCGGGCACCCCCATCACGCCATATTTCTGGGAGAGTTCGGGGAATTCGGTGGCCTCGACGGCTTCAGCCTGAACCAGAGTACTTTCCATCGCTAACTGGTGAGCGAGCACCACGGCTCGCGGACAGTGCGGTCAAGTGGGGGTGGCGAACACCTGCAGGTGAACGGGTTCGTCTAACTCAGCCAGGAACTGACGGGTCTGGTCTTGCAGGCCGGAGTCGCCGCCCGAAACCATCAGCAAATCCTGGATGAAGGCGCTGAACTCATACCCCGAGGGAATCCCGGCATAGCGGATGCCATAATCGATCGGTCCATCCTCATTTTCACCAGCGATCACAATCCCAGGGGCCAACTCGACGTTATAGTTTTCAGCCACTGCGGCGTCTTCATCAATATCGAAAACGCTCAGGTTCAACAAATCCGAAATACTGGTGATCTCGGTCAACAATTGTTCGGTATCAGCGCAGTATTGGCACAGTTCCTGCGTACCAAAAAACAACACATTCACCGGGGATTTCAGGTCTTTGAACGCGTCCTGAATTTGCCCGATGACTTGTTCATTCAATAAACTGGTCATATCATCTCCATCAATGAAAAATCCCTGGACTTATGCAGGGATTATTATCGTTTGTATTCAATTTGATGCTGTAATTCTGAAAAGGTTACAGATTTAAGCTAAAAGTAACCGCTAATCACGCGAATTTTAGCTAATTTATTGTCAAATTCGTGTAGATTAGCGAAAATCGCGGTTTATGATTGATCAAGATTCTAAAAACTCGTCCAAATTAAGCTGCTTGAACAACCGCGCCCGCACGTCATTGGGTACATCCGGGGGCTCGGTGGTTTCCTGATATAACTCGACGGTTTTTTGGAGGGTGTTGATCACGATCTGGCAGTTTTCACAATCAGCCATGTGGCGTTCAATCTCTTCGCAGAGCGCATCTTCTAAATCACCGTCAACAAAGCCAGATAATGATGTTAGTAGATTCTTACAATTATGGTTGTGGTGATCGCTCATACTTCACCTCGTGCTTTCGCCAGTTGAACCCGTTCGCTGTAGTAGACCGACAGCATCTCTCGGAGTCGCAACCGAGCCCGTGAGAGCCGGGTCTTGACTGCATTTTCGCTCAAATCCAGGACTTGGGCGGTCTCGCGAGTGGACAGGCCTTCGATATCCCGCAGCAAGAATACGACCCGCAGCGAGTGGGGCAGTTTCTCCACGCTGGCATCCAGATTGGCTCGCGATTCTGCCGACATGAGTTCGCCTTCAGGGAGACAGCACCAATCTACAATTTCCAGAGGAGCTTGCTCGGGTTCATCCTCAGCGGGTTGCTCGACCGAAATTTGATCCGGCCGCTTTTTCCGCAAGAACATCAGGGCTTCGTTGGTCGCAATCCGGTACAACCAGGTGGATAAGCTCGAGCGGCCTTGGAATTTGGGGAGGGCGTTGAAAGCCTTGATGAAGGTATCCTGGAGAATATCCTCGGCGTCTTGCTCATTTTGGAGCATTTTTAGCCCCAAGCGGTAAATTTGACCCGAATAAGCCTCTACCAACCGGGCAAATTCAGCCCGATTTCCATTTTGTAAGGCGGCGATATCGAATGTTGGTTTATCTTTTCCGTTACTCATTTAGATGCATTTCATTATTAAAGGTGACAAGGTGTCAGGGCGTTGAAGCAGTTTTCGGAAAGAATCTTTAAAAAAATCAAGCCCAAACCGAAAACTGCCAAGCTAACAGCCGTGTGGCGGTAAAAACTGCAGGTTTTAGTTTCAACTAAAAACCGACACAGGCTTAGGTAACTGAGGACGATATCCAAGTTGCTTGGTTACCCAATTACTATGTTACCGATTTCACCAGTTTTTGGCACGCTGTGCAACTCTGACGTGACCAAAAAATTGTATCATGAGCACGTTAACATAACCTTAACTTGCGCAGTCATTCGACACCCGATTCCTATGACAATCATCACCTGCCTTTGTGACAGGCAGTACTAACCGTAGCAGGTTCCTTAAACTATACTTTACTCAAGCTTAGTAGATATATCGGTTATATAACCCCTTAAATGTCCGAATTTACTGAGCATTGACAATATAACCGAGTGTATCCGGGGAAGTCCGGTGCCCATTTGATCCCAAATGGAATTCCGGCGCTGTCCCGCAACTGTAATTGCCAGTGACCAGTGAAAAGTGAACAGTGATCGGTTTTCACCCTGTTCATCCCGTAGCTGCATTTGAAAACTGGTAACTGAACACTGATTACTGGCCCCATGGCCGAGCCAGATTACCGGTGCACTCTATTGGTTTTCCCAACTGTTTTCTTCCGAGAGAGAAGGAGCAGGGCATTTGTATGAATAGGATACAATTGCCCTGCTCCTTTGTGTTTTTTGTCACAAATAACTGGTTGAGCCACATAAATTAACCGCTGAGAACGCAAAGTACGCTGAGGAACTACAGATAAAACGCTGTCTCTGGGTGCTTTTTGTCCCCCTTCGCATCTCTGCGGTGAGATTTAAACTTCAATCAGAAAAGCTATATTAGCCCAACCCAATTTACGGAGGATAATGCATATGGAAGTACTATCTCTAGAACTCCCCGCAATGTATGGCGATCACCATGTCGTCGAGGTCCGCCGGCTCTTGTTCGAGCTGGACGGCGTCGATGATGTGTACGCCAGCAGCGGCTTCCAGGCCGCTGAGATCACTTTTGATCCCGAGAAAGTGAGTGCCGATGATATTACGGCCAAGTTAGAACAGGCCGGATATATCGGTGATCTACCCATTCCAGTTGAAGCGGGCGAACCATTATATGGTCGCAATCCGGCGGGTTCATTTTATCGCCACACCGCAGCTTCTGGACAAACTGCAAATGTAGTTGGTTTTTCGCAAAATGTGGGGTATGAAGGACGCGCTTTATGGGCTTGCCCAGGCATGAGTCCGATTACTGGTATGGATGAAGATGAGTGAGGTAAGCTATGGCTAAAAAACAGCGAACACCCCAAGAAAAAAGTATTGACCCGGCCGCCCAAGAGATGCTCATTCGAGCAGAAGAGCTGGGCATTGGCACCGCATTTTCCCGTGCCGATGACATGTCACCCTGCAATATTGGCGCGGCGGGTTTGTGTTGTAAATTATGTAGCATGGGCCCGTGCCGATTGACCCGTGATGGACAAGTCGGGGTCTGTGGGGCCACTATGGATACCATCCAGGCGCGTAACTTGGCCCGGTCCATTGCCGCGGGGACCTCAGCGCACTCGGATCATGGCCGGGATATGGCTTTCACCCTCAAAGCCGTTGCCAATGATGAGACCGAAGGCTACATCATCCGCGATGTCGCCAAATTGCGCAACGTCGCCGCCCGCTACGATATTCCGATCGAAGATCGCTCTCCGAAAGAGATCGCCAATGATTTGGCCGATTTGTTCATTGCCCAATTTGGATCGCAGGTTGGGCCGTTAGCCCCTGTTAAACTGGCCCCCGAAAAACGCCAGAAAATTTGGGAAGAGCAAAAAGTCGTCCCGCGTGGTGTGGACCGCGAAGTCGTCGATATGTTGCACCGCACCCATATGGGTGACGACCAAGACCTGGCCCACATCATGCAGCAGGCCGTTCGGACCGGTTTGGCGGATGGCTGGGGCGGCAGCATGATCGGCACAGATGTATCGGATATTTTGTTCGGCACTCCGGCCCCCGTTCACGGCCAAGCCAACCTGGGTGTCCTGCGAACCGATATGGTCAACGTGGTCGTTCACGGACACGAACCGACCCTCAGCCAGATGATTGCGGCCGCCACCCAAGATCCCGAGATCATCGAATATGCGAAAGCTGCGGGAGCTGAAGGGGTCAATCTGGCCGGCGTGTGCTGCACGGCCAATGAGATTTTGGTGCGCCAGGGTGTACCGGTGGCCGGTAACTTCCTCCACCAGGAACTCTCCATTCTAACCGGCGCGGTCGAAGCGATGGTTGTGGATGTGCAGTGCATCATGCAATCCCTGGTCAATCTGGCCGAAAACTTCCACACTAAAATCATCACCACCTCCCCGAAAGTTAAAATCACGGGTGCCACCCACATCGAATTTGATGAGCATCGCGCATTGACGATTGCCAAAGATATCTTGAAGAAAGCCATCGACAATTACAAAGAGCGCGGCGCCGTTCACATCCCCGACGAAAAAGAAGATCTGGTTCCGGGCTTCTCCCACGAATACATCAACTATATGTTGGGCGGCTCCTATCGGGCTTCTTTCCGCCCCCTCAATGATGCCATTATGGCTGGGCGCATTCGCGGGGTAGCTGCCATTGTGGGTTGCAATAACCCTCGCAGTCAGCAAGATTACTTGCTCACTTATGTGGCTGAACAATTGCTCAAGCAAGATGTCCTGGTCGTCGAAACCGGTTGTGGTGCGATTGCCGCTGCCAAGAAAGGACTCCTCCTGGGCGAAGCCGGACTGGAAAAAGTCGGACCTGGCCTGAAAGAAATCTGCGAGACGATTGGTATCCCGCCGGTTCTGCATATGGGTTCCTGTGTGGATAACACCCGCATCCTGACCGTCCTCACCCAAATGGTTGAAGAGGGCGGCCTGGGCGATGATATCGATCAAATCCCGGCTGTTGGTTTGGCTCCCGAGTGGATGAGTGAGAAAGCCCTGGCGATTGCCACTTACTGTGTGGCCTCGGGCGCTTACGTCATCTTTGGTGGCAATTCCCCAGTAGGTGGTATGCCTGACCGGCTGGAAGAAAGCGATCTAGTTCTCAAATACATCAGCGAAGGTTGGGAAGAAATTTACGGTGGTAAGCTGGAATTCATCCCTGACCCCGATGAAATGGTCAAGTCCACCCTGGCTCACATCGATAAGAAGCGCGCCGACCTCGGACTCCCTGAGTACGATGCGGCTAAATTCGGCCAGAGTGGCGATGCCAAGATGCTCGAACTCGAAGCGCTGCCATTAGCTGAGAAACGGAAGGCTCTTTACGGCCTGCCGGTAGCTGGAGATTAACGTGCCACGTGCGAAGTGCTTAGTGCGGATCCATCTTTTCGCACTTTGCACCTCGCACCCTGCACTTGGAGGAACATATGTCAAAATACATTGCAACCCGCGCGATCCGAGGTGCTAACGCCCTGGTCATCGAGGCCGAGTTGATGCTCAAACGGGCATTAGCAGAAAAAGGCCCGGATACGCTCGTTGAATTTCCCAATACTGCTTATTTCTTACCCACCATCTATGCCATGACGAACATGGAGGTGACGACTCTCGGCCAATTGGACGAAGCGCTGACCCATGCGCGTTCGCTTTTGCACCCCATGCCGTCTGAGAGTCACTGGACACCCTATTTGGGGGAAACCCTCGATAGTGGTATGGCCACCCTCTTGGCTGCCGAGATCATAGAGGCCATTCGCTTCGTTTATGATCTCCAGCCCGAACCCTACCCGGGTATCGAGTTGACCGGCGGCACCGCCTATCCCCATTTGGATAACGGTGGCGGCCCAGCCGGACACTTGAATGGTCCCATTGATGATATCCAACTCCGCTCCTGGGGTATCCAACTCGTGGACGGCCGGATGCCTGGCTTTGCCGCTATCGTCGGTTGCGCCAAGTCCAATGAGGTGGCCGTCAAATTGGTGCGCGAACTCCAACGCCGCAATATCCTGATCTTCCTCTGCGGCAACGTCAACGGCCGCAGCATCATTGATCAGCTCAACGAAGAAGGCGTGGAACTCGGTTACGATACCTACACCATCCCCTTCGGCACCGACACTCTCAGCGCCATCTACGCCCTGGGCTTTGCCGCCCGCTCAGCCCTGACCTTCGGCGGTATCTCCGCTGGCCAGGCCCGCGACATCCTGCTCTATAACCGGGCTCGCGTGTTCGCCTTCGTTTTGGCTCTCGGTGAAGTAGATGATCTCAAATACGCGGCGGCGGCCGGGGCCATCAACTTTGGCTTCCCCGTCATCGCCGACACGGTCATCCCCGAAATCCTGCCGACCGGTGTGACCGAATACGAACATGTCGTCTCGATGCCCTTCGACCAGATCGAAGGTGCCGATGATCTCGAACGCGCCGAACGCCTGGTGCAGAAATGCATCGAAATTCGCGGCGTCAAGATCAAGATGCACGAAGTCCCCGTCCCCGTGCCCTATGGCTCCGCCTTCGAAGGCGAGGTCGTCCGCAAGGCCGATATGCGGGTCGAATTTGGCGGCAAGAACTCCAAATGCTTCGAATTCCTGCGCTCAGTCGACATGGAAGATGTCACTGATGGTCAAGTCGAAGTCGTCGGCCCCAGCTTCGAAGAACTCGATGATAAAGCCTCCATGAATATGGGCATCGTCGTCGAGGTTGCCGGTCGCAAGATGCAGGATGACTTCGAACCCGTCCTCGAGCGCCAGATTCACTACTTTGTCAACGGTGCCTCGGGCATCCAACACATTGGCCAGCGCGATATCGCCTGGATCCGCATCTCTAACGGGGCCGCCGATAAAGGCTTCAGCCTCGAAGATTTCGGCAAAATCCTGCATGCCCGCATGCACTCCGATTTCGGCGCCATCGTCGATAAAGTTCAGGTCACTATTTACACGGAAGAGGCCAAGTTCCAGGAATGGCTGGCCACCGCCCGTGAGACCTATGACACCCGCAACATGCGCCTCGCCGACCTGAAAGATGATGCCGTCGACGAATTCTACTCCTGCACCCTGTGTCAGTCCTTCGCGCCCGACCATGTGTGTGTGGTCAGCCCCGAGCGCCTGGGTCTCTGTGGTGCTTACAACTGGCTGGACTGCAAAGCCAGCTTCAGCATTAACCCGACCGGCCCCAACCAGCCGATCCAACTCGGTAAACTGATCGATAATGAAGTCGGTTACTGGGAAGGCACCAATGATTACGCCAAAGAAGGCTCTCACGGCGTCGTCACCGAAGTTGCCATGTACTCCATCATGGAAAACCCCATGACGGCTTGTGGCTGCTTCGAGTGCATCGTCATGGTGATCCCCGAAGTCAAGGGCGTGATGGTCGTCAGCCGGGAAGACACCGGCATGACTCCCATGGGGATGAAATTCTCCACCCTGGCCGGGATCGCCGGTGGCGGTCTCCAGACCCCGGGGGTGATGGGCGTCGGAAAATTCTACGTCATCAGCCCCAAATTCATCTCAGCCGACGGCGGTTTCAAACGCGTCGTCTGGATGAGCAAGAACCTCAAAGACAGCATGGAGTTCGAACTCCGGGCTTCTGCTGAACGGGAAGGGATGCCCGATTTCCTCGACATGATCGCTGACGGCACTAACGTCACGACGGTTGAAGAACTCGAAACCTGGGTCAAAGAGAAAAATCA
This sequence comes from uncultured Anaerolineales bacterium, assembly GCA_964453155.1. Lineage (GTDB taxonomy): Bacteria > Chloroflexota > Anaerolineae > Anaerolineales > UBA11858 > CAYVQU01. Next base: position 22,440 of record CAYVQU010000054.1, read on the forward strand.
CCCCGTTTTGGATATGGAACCGATGGAAGCCAAAGAACGTGAGGCTCCTGAGACGTCCGAACCCGCTGCGGATGTGATCGCGCAGGCCGAAGCTGTGGTCGAAAAAGCCATGGCCAAAGACGAACCGGAACCTGAGGTGGTAGCCGAGAAGGAAGAGCCAGCCAAACCAGAGGTTCCTCCAGCCCCCGCCGCCCCCGTAGCACCTGCTGCTCCCCTGGCAACGGCTGCCTCTGGCAGCTTGGAAGAGCGCGTTGACCGCCTGGAACGCTCCGTCAAGACCTTGATCGGTTCCCTGGTCGGGGCCCTGGCCGAACTCGGCGGTGAAGTCCCCGAAGTTCAGGTCGTCCCCGCGGCTCCTGCCGCCCCGGTGGAAATTACCCCCGAATCCGAACCTGAAGAAGTCAAAATTGAACTACCTCCCGATAAAGCCTGGTTGCCCGACGGCACCACAACCGACGTCCTCAAAGAAGGTTGGTCTGGCTCTGTCCGTGAAGTGACCATTGGCGCATTAGCCACTGATGGCGGCACTCGCACCAGTCTGGTCACCATCGGTGGTGAGACCGCCATGCCTTTCATGGATTTCGAAGGCCAGATGCCGCATAAACCCGTCGTCGCCATCGAGATCAAGGACCGCCGTCCTGACGATTGGTCCGAGCTCCTGGAAGAAAAATGGGGCGCTGCCATGAACGATCCCGGTGACTGGGCTAAAGCCGCCGAAGCCGCCGGTGCTGAGATGATCGTCCTGATCCTCTCCCTCACTGACGCCGATGGCAACCCTACCAAACCGGAAGATGCCGTCACCGCTACCCGGAAGGTCCTCGAGGCCACCGGTCTGCCAGTCGCCGTATTTGGCCCTGGTCAGGCTGATCCTGACAACGAACTGCTGGTGCCCATCTCCGATGAATTCAAGGGCGAACGCCTGCTCTTGGGTCTCTGCGAAGATAAGAATTACCGCACCATTGCGGCCTCTGCGATGGCGAACGGCCACCTGGTCGTGGCCCGCACCGCCATGGACGTCAACCTGGCCAAGCAGCTCAACATCCTGATCAACGACCTCGGTCTCCCCCTCGACCGCATCGTCATGGACCCGACCACGGGTGCCCTGGGTTACGGCTTTGAATATGGTTACTCCGTCATGGAGCGCCTGCGCTTGGCCGCCCTCCAGGGTGACAGCATGACCCAAATGCCCATGCTGGTGACCCCCGGCGAGGAATGCTGGAAGGCCAAGGAATCCAAGGTTGGCACCGGTGTCCCCGAAGAGTGGGGCGCCTGGGAAGAACGGGCCATCACTTGGGAAACCCTGACCTCCATCATGCTCATCGAATCGGGCGCAAATATGGTTATCCTGCGCCACCCCGAGAGCGTGAAGCGGACCTATGAGGCGATTGAGGATTTGACAGGATAAGATAGTAGTGTAGACCTTCCAGGTTTTCAAAACCTGGAGGGTCTTAAGCGACTATACGGAGATAAACTATGGCACTATCAGGCATTCAAATCTATAAAATGCTCCCGCAGACAAACTGTAAAGACTGCGGTTTTCCCACCTGCCTCGCGTTCGCGATGAAACTGGCGGCTAAACAGGCCGAACTGAGCCTGTGTGAACACGTCAGCGAAGAATCGGCGGCCAAACTGTCGGAGGCCTCAGCCCCCCCAGTCAAACCAATGGTTCTTAAATCGAACGGTCACGAGGTCAAAGCTGGTAACGAAGTGGTGATGTTCCGCCACGAGAAAACTTTCTATTCCCACCCCGGGCTCTTCGTTCGGGTGTATGACACCATGTCGGCCGATGAGATTAAGGCCAAAGTCGAACCCGTGGACAAATACGTGGTCGACTATGTCGGCATTGATCTCACCTTGGGTGGTCTGGCTGTCCAGGCCGATGGCGGTGATTTTGCGGCCGCGGTTGAAGCCGTCCGCGCTGCCAGCCACAAGCCCTTGATCCTCATCGGTGGCCCCGACGATGTCAAAGCCGGTTTGGCGAAATTGGGTGAGGGTGAAACCGCCCTCATCGCTCACGCCACCGCCGATAACGCTGATGCGATGGCAGCCCTGGCCGTCGAAGCGGGCGCGGCTCTGGCGATTCAGGCCGATACCGTCGATGAGATGGTGGCCCTTTCGGAGAAAGTTCAGGCTGCGGGCGTCAAGGATGTCGTCCTGGCTCCAACCCAACGCGGCTTCAAAGGCACTTTGATCGCCAACACGGTTGCCCGCCGAATGGCGCTCAAGAAGACTTTCCGCCCGTTGGGTTTCCCCATTCTCAGCATTCCTGGGGATGTCGGCAGCCCAGCCCGGGAGACCATGCTGGCCGCGCAGGCCATCGGCAAATATGCCGGTTTCATTGTGCTGGACAACTTCAGCCCCGAGACCGCCTACGCCCTCCTGGTGCTGCGCGAAAACATCTACACCGATCCGCAGAAACCGATCCAGGTCCAACCGGGTATCTACGAGATCAACGATCCCAGCCCCGAAGACCCGATGCTGGTGACCACCAACTTCAGCATCACCTACTTCAGTGTCGCCAACGAAGTCGAGAGCGCGGGCGCCCCCGCCTGGCTCCTGGTTTCCGACGCCGAAGGGATGAGCGTGCTCACCGCCTGGGCCGCGGGCAAATTCGACGCTGAAGTCATCGCCAAAGACGCTAAGCGCTTCGGTGCCGCGGATAAGGTCAGCAAGAAACAGATCGTCCTCCCCGGCCATGTCGCGGTTCTCTCCGGTGAACTCGAAGAAGAACTCCCCGATTGGGATGTCAAAGTCGGGCCGCGCGAGGCGGTTGATCTGCCCGCGTATCTTAAGACGGCTCTCTAATTACGTATCATAGGGGTGCAGCATGCTGCGCCCCTATATTAATCCTATGGCTGACCACATCGTAAAATTCGACATCGCCGCGGAACCCGTCAGCGTCCCCACTGGAACCCTCATTACTGAAGCGGCGCAGCTAGCCGGCGTAGAGATCGCCCAGCCCTGTGGGGGGCAAGGGCGCTGCGGTCGGTGCGCGGTTAAAGTTGAAAAGGGTGACGTCCGGCGGCGTAGTACTTTGCGCCTGTCGCCGGAAGATATTGATAAGGGCTATGCCCTGGCCTGTCAGTCGGTGATTGAAGGGGATGCGGAGATCACCGTTCCGCCCCAAGAGAAGATCGAACGCCGCCTGACTACGGATCGGACCGTGGCCGAAGTCTCGGTTCCGGCCGGGTACAACGCCCGCGAAAGTCAGACCATCCGCCGGGTGAACCTGACCCTGACGCCCCCCAGCATGGATGATCAGACCGATGATTGGTCGCGGTTGCAAACCGCGATTCGCAAAGAAGCCGGGGTGACCCAACTCCGGGCCTCCCTGGAGATGCTGCGCGAACTCGGCACGATCCTACGGGAGAGTGATTGGCAGGTTACGGCCATCCTCAGCTCTCAAACCTGGGATTGCCCCGACTGCCCAGCCCAACTCCTCGATTTGCGCTCTGGTCATGTAGCCGAAGATGCGCCTCTATGGGGTGCAGCCATCGATATAGGCACCACGACGGTCACCGTCTGGCTGGTCGATTTGCTGACCGGAGAAGTCAAAGCCCAGGCCTCTGAATACAATGGCCAAATCTCGCGCGGTGAAGACGTGGTTTCACGGATTATCTTTGCCAGCAAAGAGGGGGGCGCGGAAACCATGCAGGGGTTGGTGCTTGAATCGATCAACGGACTGCTCAAGCGGACTGCCAAACGGGCCAAAGCCAAGGTTAAAGATATTTTCAAAGTCACGATTTCGGGCAACAGCACAATGATGCACCTGCTGCTGAAAATTCCGGCCGCGAGCATCCGGCTGAGTCCCTTCGTGACGGCCGTTAACCACCTCCCACCGCTGACCAGCCCCGAAGTTGGATTGAATGTCCACCCCAAGGCGCTTATCGATTGCCTGCCAGGGGTGGCCTCCTATGTCGGGGCGGATATCTCTGCGGGGGCGCTGTCCTCCGGGATGACGAATTCAGAGCAGGTCACTCTGTTCCTGGATGTGGGGACCAATGGCGAAACCGTCCTGGGATCCAGCGATTTCCTAGTCACCTGCGCTTGTTCGGCCGGACCGGCTTTCGAAGGTGCGGGCGTCCTCCACGGCATGCGCGCCACTCGCGGGGCCATCGAAGAAGTCTGGATCAATGGCGAGACCTACGATCCCGAATTCCGGGTGATCGGCAACGTCAAGCCGCGCGGTCTGTGCGGGTCCGGGTTAATTTCGCTCTTGTCGGAGGCCTTTTTGACCGGCGTGGTTGATAAAGGCGGCAAGATCAATATGAGCCTGGATACCCCCCGGGTCCGGCAGGGAGACCATGGCAACGAGTACGTCATTGCCTGGGGATCCGAAACCAAATCGGGCGAGGATATCGCCATCACCAATGTCGATATCGACAACCTACTGCGGGCCAAAGCCGCTATTTATGCCGGGTTCACTGTTCTGGCAGATGGGGTCGGCTTCCCGATGGAAATGATCGAGCGGGTCTTGGTCGGCGGCTCATTCGGAAAATATATCAACGTCGAAAAAGCGGTTCAGATTGGTCTGCTCCCCGATATGCCCTGGGAGAATTTTGATTTCCTGGGCAATACCTCGGTGAAGGGTTCCTATCTGGCCCTGATTGACCACGAACTTCGGAAAGAGATTACCGAGATTGCCGCGAAAATGACATATGTTGAACTCTCCGCCGACAATAAATTCTATGACGCTTTCATGTCGGCGATGTTCCTGCCCCATACGGATATGAGTTTGTTCCCGAGTGTGGCCGGTGAAATGGAAAAATAAGCTTAGAATCAATCTAGTATTCATTTTTTGTACACGGATTTCGCGGATTGCACGGATTCTTATCCATGTAATAACAAAAATCCGTCAAATCCGAGTAAGCAAAGCGGCATCCGGGTACAGAAAAATAAAAAAGGAAGGTCACGATGCAAATTATTGGCGAGAACATTCACATTATTGCCCAAGCGGTGAAAGATGCCCTGCGCGAGCGCGATGCGGAATTTTTCAAGAAGCTGGCGATTCAGCAGGTGGAAGCTGGGGCCTGGGCGGTGGACCTGAACCTGGGGCCTCGCAAGAAGGACTGGGAAGAAGTATTCCCCTGGATGGTGAAGGCCGTTGAATCGGTGGTCGATGTGCCCCTGGTGATCGACACCACCAACGTTTTTGGGATGGAAGCCGCCCTCAAAACCGTCACCAAAGCCCAAGCGATTTTGAACTCGACTTCGGCCGAGGCCGAACGCCTGGAGAAAATACCCGAGTTGGCGAAGAAATACAACGCCAAAGTCATCGCTCTGACAATGGCCAAGAGCGGGATTCCGGTCGGTGCCGACGAGCGCGTCGGGATTGCATTGGAATCGCTGATCCCGCGCTGCCTCGAGTTGGATATCCCCATCGAGGACTTGATCATCGACCCGTTGGTCCTGACGGTCTCTGGTTGCCAGGAATACTGCCCCGAGTGTATTGAAGCCGTGCGTACGATCCAATATGCCTGGGATCCGCCGCCAGGAATTTCGGTGGGCCTCTCCAACGTCTCAAATGCAGTGCCGCGCAAGAATCGGCCGCTGATCAACCAGGTCTACTGCGCCATGTTGATGGGCGCGGGACTCCAGATGATGATCGCCGACCCGTTGGACACCGAACTCATTGAGGTGGTGGACGCCGTCGAGGGCCGCGATGAGAGCACCCCCGTGAAAGCCCTGTACGTCAAGATTCACGACCGGGTGGCCGCGATGGAAGAACTCCAGGTTGGTGATGTCGATCTGAGCGACCCCGAACAGGCTGCGATTTGGAAGACGAGTCAGATTTTGATGAACAAAGTGATTTACGCGGACTCCTATTTGGAACAGTAAAAGAGTGGAAAGTGGTCGGTGGGTAGTGGGAAGTAAGCGCCCCAAACTGATCACTGTTTACTGATAGCTTTTCAAAATAAAAAAGAGATCATTGCAATATGCAGTGATCTCTTTTTTTATTTTTCTGATGTTTTACTACTGAACGCTACTCAGCATATTCTTCCATTGCGGCTAGAACCTCGGTGAGAGAACGCCGTGCGCCGGTTTGGAGGTATTCCATGGCGTTGAGAGCGCCGTCATGGGCGGCCTGGCTGGAACCGGCAACACAGTCTTCAATGACGCGGCAGAAGTAATCGGATTGGTGGCCATCGACAAAGGTGTAGTGGACACACACATCGGTGAGGGCCCCGCATAAAAGCAAGGTATCAACTTTTAAGCCGCGCAGCAGAATTTCCAAATCGGTGCCAAAGAAGGCCGAATAGCGGCGTTTTTTAATCAAATAGTCATCGGGCTGAAATCCCATTTCTTCGCTGGCGATTTCGGTGCCCGGGTTGGTTTCAAGGCAGTGGATGGCTTCGCTGCCATCCAACTCACGGCCAAAATCGACCAGATTTGGCCGGTGAACTTCTTGGATGAAGATGACGGGGATATCACATTCCCGGGCTTTATCAATCGCCTGACGCGCGGAGCGAATACATTCAATATATCCGGGCATGTGGGGGATGGCGCGTTCTTTCATTTCAACAAAGCTGCCAGCCTGAATGTCGATCACGATCAAAGCGGGCCGGCCTTCGATCAAATTTCTTTTTGGGTGGGGGGTATTTGCCATTTTTGCATCCTTCGTTTACATGGTATCAGCTGGATTATATCGTAACCAACTCCCTTAATTTCAGTGGATGAAATCCTAAACAGAGTAGGTTGATAGTTGCCTAATATGGTAGGCTTACTTGGGATTGACTTATTTGTGAAAAATGGTACAATATATTGTGAAAATAATCACAAATGTATTCTTGGTGAGGAATCATTTATTTGTGCGCACAGATCCCCACTTTATGGGGAATGACTACAAACTAAAGGAGCTTTATTGGTATGGCAGAATTACGAATTGATGCCCTGCTGCCGGGTGAAATGGCTCGACGGGCTGAATATGTGGGAGTCAGTAAGGCCGAAGCCCCAAAAACTAAAACCTTCGCTTTGGCGATTTTGGCAGGCGTGTTCATCAGCACCGGGGCGATTTTTGCCACCACGGTGGCCACTGGCGCTGGAGACGCCCTCAGTTACGGCGTATCAAAATTGTTGGTTGGATTGGTGTTTTGTCTCGGACTGATTTTGGTCGTTGTCGGCGGGGCGGAGTTGTTTACGGGCAATAACCTGATCGTTATGGCCTGGGCTAGTAAAAAGATCTCAACCCGGGCAGTAATTAAAAATTGGGGGTTGGTTTATGTGGGCAATTTTGTGGGGGCGATCAGCGTGGCCGTTTTGATGTACATGAGCCGTCAATATACCTTTGCGGGTGGCGGGATCGGTAAAGTGATCTTGAGTATCGCCAATGGCAAAGTAAGCCTGGATTTTGGACAGGCTTTTGTGTTGGGGATTATGTGCAATATTTTGGTCTGTCTGGCGGTCTGGTTGACATTTAGCGCCCGCAGCACCAGTGACAAGATTGCAGCCATCATTTTCCCGGTGACGGCCTTTGTCGCCGCGGGGTTCGAACACAGTATTGCTAATATGTATTTTATCCCCATTGGGCTGCTGATTAAGAATTTTGATCCCGCTTTTGTGACCAACACTGGTTTGGCACTGCCGAATTTAACCTGGCAGGCGTTTTTTATGAATAACCTGCTCCCAGTATCGTTGGGGAATATTCTGGGCGGGGCGGTGTTTGTGGCCGCCATCTACTGGACCATTTACTTGCGGGATTCGAATTAATATTAGACCTTCCAGGTTTTCAAAACCTGGAAGGTCTAACAATGAGGAATAAAAAATGAAAGCATACGTTCTAATAAATATTCAGGCTGGTGATATCGCCACGGTTATCAAACACATGCGGCGAGTCTGTGGCGTGATTGAAGCCACCATGACTTTTGGGCCTTACGATTGTGTTGCCATCGTTGAAGCCGACGATCTCAAAGAAATTGGACGCATTATCCAATACCTTCGCCGATTATGGTGGTGAAGGGTGTACATTAACAGCATGAATAC
>CAYVQU010000055.1:0-29770 GCA_964453155.1 uncultured Anaerolineales bacterium
ATATTACGAGAAATAGCGTAAGATGTTCTGACCTTTTGTGTGTGGCGGTCTGAGTTTCAAAAAAACTAGTCGGGTTTGCTGCCGCATCTGAGCAGATTTTGGTTTTAGCTTTTTATTTGGCTCGATTGTCTTTCACGATCTGCTTAGTCCCAGTACGGAGGTTGGTATGCAAAATGGATTATTGGTAGCGGGATATATTGTAGTTATCTTGGGGGTGATCTGGCAGTTGTTCCGTTGGGCGATTAAGCGCGGCGGGCGGCATGTAAAATTAGTAGATCCCCACGATTTTGTGATTTTTTTAGAAGAACAAAAGGAAAAGATTCTAGAACGGTTTGTGCAATTGGATGGGGCCGTCAATTTTCGGGATATTGGGGGGTACCTGACCGAAAGTGGCCGCCGCGTTCTGCCCGGGAAAGTGTTCCGTTCCGACGAGTTGGGGGATCTCAGCGATAACGATCTCTCTAAGTTAAAAGAAATGGGGTTGCAGTTTATCTTCGATTTGCGGAATCGCCGTGAAGTCAAGAAAAAAACGGACCGCATTCCCCCGGGTTTCCCTTTTAAATATGTTCACGCCCCGATTTATGAGAAAGAACCGAAAGGGGAGTATCTCCCCGCAATTCTGTTCAACCGGCATAGGCTTGGCGATATTTTGGCCGAACGCTATTTCTTCATGATCGAAAAACGGGCCGAGGCTTTTGGTAAAATCTTATCCCATTTCGCTGACCCCCAAAACTTCCCCATCGTTTATCACTGCACCGCGGGGAAAGACCGTACGGGGTTGATTACGGCCCTGATCCTTTCCATTCTCGGCGTGCCCGAAGAGACGATCGTGGCCGATTACTCCCTCAGCAATTTAGGCTTCGATCACTATTTCCAGGAATTTGTTGAAGATGCCCGGCATGCGGCCATGGGTGTCAAAGATATTGAGTTTCAGGGATTTTTTATTGTTCACCCCGATTGGATCCAGCGGATTCTGGATCATCTTAAGGAGCAGTACGGTTCGGTTGAGCGGTATTTAATAGAAAAAGCCAACATGGACCCATTGACGATCGATCAAATTCGAGCAAATTTGCTGGCGTAATATTTTCCCATCAATTTATTCCGAATTCAGGGGCACGATATATCGTGCCCCTGAATTTTTATATTACCCTTTCAGCTTTACCAATCCATCAGTCAGAAGTTGGGTAGCCTGGGCACGGATCGTTTCATGAGGTTCGATATAGGTAATGCCCAAAATCTCTCGGGATTTGCTGGCATCGAGTTTTACTTCCACCCCGTAATTATTCCGCGTGAATTCCCAATTAAAGCCGAACATTGGCCCAATGAGATAGAACATGAATTTGGGCAGTTTGCTGAGTCGCACCGGTAACCGCTTTCCATAGGTTCCTTTCAGGTAAGATCCAAGTTGGTAGAGACTGTGCACCTCACTGACCAGGAGAAACCTTCCTTGGGCGGTTTCATTTTCAAGGGCCAGTATGTGGGCTTCAGACACATCTCGGACGTCAACGATCCCGTAGTACAGGTCGGGAATACCGGTCGCAAATTGGCCGGCGAAAAATCCAGCTACAGTCTCCGCAGAGATGCCATCCATCCGCTGGGAAAGCGCCGGCCCAAGAACAAAGGTGGGATTAATGGTCACCAATTCAAATTGCTCTTGCTGTTCCGCAAATTCCCAGGCCGCCTGTTCAGCAATGGTTTTTGAGTATGAGTAGGGCTGATAATCAACTGAGGCGGTGCTATTCCAGTTTGACTCATTGAGACTTCCCGTGTTCGTAACCTGACATTCATTATTATTCGTGTAAATAGCGGTCGCGCTGGAAGTCAAAACCACTCGACGAACTGAACCCGAATTAAGTGCCGATCGCAACACATTTAGGGTGCCTTCCTTGGCTGGGCTGAGAAGTTCTTTATCCACATCCTTTACTTTGGTAGCAAATGGAGAAGCACAATGGATTACGGCCTCACACCCCTTTACCGCGGCTTCAAAACTACCCGATACAGTGAGATCAGCTTCAAAAAGCTGGAGATTATCTCCGTATTCGGCTTGCATTTCCAAGAGATGGGCAATCTTGGCCTCGGCATTTTTGTTCCGCACGGTGGCATGGACACGATAGCCCCGTTCCAGTAATTTTTTGACGATCCAACTGGCAATGTAGCCACTGCCGCCGGTTACCATTATGGTTGACTTTGAATTCATGTTTCTCCTCTAGAACTTAAAATTAGTTGTTTTTATCTTGAAATTCACTTACCTGAAGTTATTTCATTCTTCCTCACTCGCTTTAAATGCCAATGAAGCAGAGTTGATGCAGTAACGCAGCCCCGTCGGTTGGGGTCCATCGGTGAAAACGTGGCCCAGGTGAGCATCACAGCGATCGCAAAGCACTTCTGTGCGGACCACGAAATGGCTAGAATCTTTTTCTTCGCGAATATTAGCATTCTCGGCCTGATCGTAGAAACTGGGCCACCCACAGCCGTGATCGTATTTAGTGGTGGACTCAAACAACTTGGCCCCACAGCCAATGCATTTGTAGGTACCTTTTTCAAAAAACTTATCGTATTTGCCCGTAAAAGGGAGTTCGGTCCCTTTTTGGCGAGTGACGCGATATTGCTCTGGGGTGAGTTGGGCGCGCCATTCGGCCTCGGTTTTGGTGATTTTCTTGGTCATAATTGCCTCTGGTGATGATTTTTGCAATCAATTTGAAGGGAAAGACACTTTTAGACTACGGTGCCAGCAACATTATTACGTTTCTGGTTCCTATAGGAACTGTGATAAGATTCGCCGATCACAATAGGTGGTGGCTATGACCCCAAAATCACATCCGTTTACCCGCAATCCCCATCGTACTTTAATTTCTTTTTCCATCCCAGTGTTGTTCTCGATGACGGCCGAACCCATTACGGCTTTGGTGGATACCGCGTTCATTTCATCTCTGGGGGTTAATCCCTTGGCCGCGTTAGGGGTGGGAACGACGGCTTTATCTAGTATTTTTTGGGTTTTCAATTTTCTGGGGATTGGCACTCAAACTGAAGTCGCTCAAGTTTACGGCAAAGGACGCGCAGATCGGGCCGAAAGGATCACTAGTTTGGCGTTGGTGTTGGCCGTGATCTTCGGCTTATTCTTGATTGTGGTGCTTGGTCCTACCTCGAACTGGTTAGCCGGTTTATTAGGCGCTGCAGGGCCGGTTCAAGCGTACGCCGTTAGCTACATGCGAATTCGCCTGTTTGGGGCTCCGGCGGTTTTATTGATGATGGTTTCTTTTGGGGCTTTACGGGGTCTCCAAGATATGAGAACCCCGCTGTGGGTGGCACTGGGGCAAAATGGTTTGAATGTACTGCTCGATTGGCTGTTCATCTTTGGGTTGGGGCCGTTCCCCGAATTGGGCGTCGCGGGCTCTGCCTTGGCTAGCACGCTCAGCCAATGGGTGGGGGCAGTGACTTTACTCGTGCTGATCTTCAGGAAAATAGGATTATCATGGTCGTTCAGGTGGCGAGACGCAACCAATTTACTCCAAGTCGGTGGGGATTTATTTGTTCGTACTGCCCTGATGAATGTATTTCTGATCTATATCACTCGGGCTGCCAATAATATTGGTGCTAATGCTGGCGCTGCCCATCAGGTTATTCGGCAGGTTCACGGGTTTACGGCCCTGGCTTTGGATGCTTACGCTACGACCGTCCAATCACTAGTTGGCTATTTTATTGGGCGATCTTCTCTGCGGTGGGCAAAAAGAGTTGTGACAGTCGGCGCCTATTGGAGTGTGGGTACCGCAGTAGCTTTGGGCGTTCTCATGTGGGTTGGGCGGGGCGTGGTAATTGATTTGCTGGTCCCAGCCGCCTCGATTGCGATGTTTGTCCCGGCCTGGGCGGCTTCTGCAATTTTTCAACCTTTAAATTCAATAGCTTTTCTCACGGATGGGACCCATTGGGGGACCGGCGATTATCGATTTCTTCGGAACGCAATGTTTATAGCCTCATTGACCGGGGTAATTGGCATTTGGATTGGGGAGCAAGCTGGCATCCAAACCCTGGTTTGGGTATGGATCATGGTGGGTGTTTGGAATACAGTCCGGGCCACATTTGGGCTATTACGCATCTGGCCTGGGATTGGAAAGAGTGCGTTACGGAAAATTAATTAACTTAACTCATGTTACGCAGGATATGCAAAATGAGCCAGAAAATTCAGCACTTCGACTGCGCTCAGTGCAGGCTCTGAGTAGCGATAGCGTATCGAAGGGTAAATTTTCTGGTTTTGAATACTGTCGTGAGTAACATCAGTTGACCTAATCTGGATATTGATGAAACGATAGGGGGGAATTTTTTGTATTTTAGACGCTTACTGCTATAATGAATTTATCAGGACGGGGCTTTCCCCCCTAATTCGTATTGATCTGATTTGAATCCCATCTGGCTGCATATTCTTGACCAGATTTAGCTACCTCCCATAGAACTTTGAAGCGCCTTATTTTGCTTGAGGGCTTCTTTTTTTGTTTGTCTGCGTAAAAAAGCTTTAGGAGTAGAATATGGATAGCTTCCTGCCAAAAATTAGAAAACTGTCTGCGGAAAAGCCAATTTTTTGGTCGGTACTTGTCTTTGTGATTGCCGCAGTGCTGGTTGGGCTGCTATCTCTGTTATTTTACGGTACGGAATTTTACGAAAAATACCTCCTCAAAGCCCAGGGGATGCTCCTTGAGTTACTGATTTTGGGGGCTTTTGTGTATTGGCTCAACTGGTTAGGTGAACGTCAGCGCACAATCAAACGATATTTGGAAGAGATCAAGGATTATTCAGAATGGCTGGAGCCCGATGCGACGTATCGGATCGTTGGTAATATCAAAAGGCTCAATCGAGAAGGCGTCACCCAAATAAACCTGGAGGGCGCTTGTCTGAAGGGGGCTTTTTTATGGGAAGCCAATTTGGCCGGGGCCAATTTGAAGGGCACGAATTTGGAGGGAGCTTTGTTGGTGAAAGCCAATTTACGAGGCGCGATCTTGGAGAATGCCAACCTGAAGGAAGCCAGTTTGAGCAAGGCCGATCTAACTGGGGCGAGTTTGTGGGAAGCAGAATTGTGCGATGCTTTTTTAGGAAAAGCCAACCTGACAGAGGCCAACTTGCGGGGTGCCAATTTATTGGGAACCGACTTGCTTCAGGCCGATTTAGCCGCAACTGAGCTTGCGGGGGCCATCTATAATTCCGAAACGAACTGGCCGAAAGGGTTTAATCCGCGTATAACTCGGGCCGTACTGGTTGAAAATAGGGTTACGAAATAGTTTTTGAGTTAGCTTCCGTCCACCAGATCACGAGAATTGACAGCAAACTCATTACGCCCAACCCGATGATCAAGGGCAGCACCGTCCCGTTGTATTGTTGACCGATGATGGCACCTAAAGGGGTAGAAATAAAGGTAGACAGCGACCCCACTACGGCTGCCCCGATTCCAGCCAGATTTCCCAGGGGTTCCATCGCCAGGGAATTCTGGTTGCCGAACAAAATCCCCACACAGAAAAACGTCAGCATCAGATAGGTCATCATAAACCACAACGGTGGCTGCCCAGCTTGTGCGCTTGCGATGCAAAATCCAACCACTGCCAGCCCAAAAGTGATCACCAGTGCCCAGCGCACCAGAAAGCGCATCCCAAAGCGCATCACTAGGCGGGTATTGGTTAATGAAGCCAAACCCAGCGAAAAGGCAATCACCCCGAAAAAGAGGGGGAATCGGTCGCCCAGGGCATATTGCTCCTGAAAAATCTGCTGGCTGGAATTGAGATAGCCGATAAAGGCCCCGCTGATCAGCCCGGCGGAGAGGGTATACCCTAACGCAGTGCGATTTTTAATGATTTCCAAGGTGGCCTTAAGAATCCGCTTTATTGAAAACGGCAGTCGATTTTCTGTTGCCAACGATTCAGGCATGCGGAAGGCAAACCAAGCCAGGGAAATGAGCGCAAAAAACATCAAGCTGACGAAAATCGTGCGCCAACCGGCAAAGAGCAGCACCGCTTGCCCTAGTGAGGGGGCGATCATGGGGACGAGAATGAAAACCGTCATCACAAACGACATTACCTGGGCCATTTTCCGGCCCTCAAAGCGATCGCGGACCAGGGCCATGGTTACGGCCCGCGGGGCAGAGACCCCGATCCCTTGCAGCAACCGCCCGGCCAACATCATCGGAAAATTGATGGAAAATGTTGCCAGCAGGGACCCCCCAAGATACAGCACATATCCGCCGTAAATGGCTGGTTTGCGTCCAGTTTTGTCTGAAAGCGGGCCAAAAAACAACTGGCCTACTGACAGGCCTAAAAATATCATCGAGACGACTAATTGGCGGTCATTGGGATTTTGAACCCCCAACTCGGCCCCAATTTGGGCTAAGGCCGGGAGCATGGCATCGATCGATAAGGCCGTCAGTGACATCATCAGCGAGACGATGATGACGAATTCGGTATAGGATGGCCATTGTTTGTTTGCGTTAGTGTTCATATTTTTTTTCTTTTCTACGCTGGGCATAAAATATCCCCCGCAAGTTCCTGCGGGGGATATTCATTGTAACTGGGGATACAGTTCTTGGGAAGGAAATTTATCCGGTAGCAGGGTTATCCTTCCAAATGGGATTGAAACCTTTCACGATCAGCCACACGGCCATTACCATTTCTTGTAAAAAGATTGGGAAATTTAATATAAAGGTGCCTCCTGACATGGAGCTGTCCATCAGACCGAACAGATCTAAAAAGCCCGTGGCGAAATGTAACAGAATGGCAATGAGGCCCCAAATCGAAAGCCACCGGGGGACTAACTGCGAGGTGTACAGCAAGTAGTAAAGCATCAGCGCACCCAGGCTAAACAAAATGATGAGCAAGATGTTGATGCTGTCACCAATCTCGAGCAATGTTGCTCCCCACCTTTGGAACGCAGCCGGATCAGAACCGTCAACAAATTCTCGAGAGAAAATGGCTATTAATAACCAGCTTAGGGTGATCCCCATATAAGTCACGGTCTCGAGTACGCCCCGAAATATCACGTACCCTATTGCCAAGACTTCGTTGATTTTCTTCAGGACGGGGAACAATACTGCGGGAATCAGTGCCAGTGCTAACCCCATCAGGAAGATACATAATGCGCCGATAATTGTTTGGTTTTGATTGTTCGCCACAGCCGGCAGGTATTCGGCGGCACTGCTAACCGATTGGGTCAATAGGACGCTGGAAATCCCGGCCGCGGTGCCGATGATAAACAGCACCCCGACCCAGATTGAATTTTTGCGATAGTGGTTCATTGGGTGTTCTCCTAAAATGATTATTTCAATCCATTGTGAACAAAATTATCTTTATACAGTCGCCCGATGCTAAAGCCTGGGGCTAATAGCTAAAGCCCGTTGAAACGGACTACAGGGCGCCGGCCATTTGCTTTGAGCCGGGAAGTTCCAGTTCCCGGTGGACGCGGGTTCGATAGGAGGCCTAGGAATTCGTTTCTTCCGCACCATTCTCGGGTTCGTACGAAAATACTTCGTCCAAAGTCACCCCAAAAACCAGTGCGATCCGAAAAGCCAATTCCAGTGAAGGGGAGTATTTCCCTTTTTCCATCGCAATGATGGTTTGCCGGGTGACCCCGACCTTCTGAGCCAATTGTTGCTGGGTCATTTCATCATTGAAGAAGCGTAATTTGCGAATATTGTTTTGAATATAGCGTTTACTCATCTTAAACTCCCCGGCGATAATAGGTCAATCGCACAATATCGGCGATGATCTCGGCAATAAGCCCAGAAAAGATCAGAAAACTGAACATCACTAACGGCTGTTGGCCTAGGACGAAAGTCAGCATTGCGAAGAAAACCCCTATTGCAGTCACCCCGTGGGCAACTCGCGTCCCTTTCAATTTGATCAATTCATCGCGTTCATCCTCCACATCCTCAATCTCAGGATCGGGATCATTGGTTTGGATGGCCTGAACGATGGCTGAAATGATGTGGGTTAGGATGGTTCCAAAAATATTCAGCAGAATTGTGGCCACGATGACTACGCCCCACAGCCGGAATACTTTTTCGGGTCCGAACCCGCCTGTTTGGATCATCCGAATGATGCTGATCAGGTAGTACCCTAAAATCAGAATGGCACTGCCTAAAGATGCGGTAATATTTTTTTCTTGGTAAGACATTTCGACCTCGCTTTGTTGTGTAGACTTTACATTATGTAAATTATGATAAACATATAGTAATGTAAAATATACTATATGTCAAGTTAATTTAACATTTTGGTGTTGGGATTAACAAAACACCGCTAAAAATAGGCGTAAAGCTCCCTAACTGATATTTACCAGGGTGGTTCTGCAAGTAAATGGTCGATATTGACAAGCAGATCGCTTTAGATGAAGATAAATGCGTAAGAGCGACGCCTATCTGCTTGAATGGATTTTTATTTGTAAAAACGTATCATCTCAATAATTCGGGGGGAGTTCCAAGCATCCTGAGTAACGCAGTGTATCGAAGGGTGCGGGTCTGGATTGTCCCCATGGTTTTGAGAAGATACATAAAAACTGCCTTGAACAGGAGTGTATCGTGGACCTACAAAACAACCTGCGGACCGAAACCGGGTGGGAAATCATCGAGAAATCGTTTGATCCGGACCAATATGTGACCACTGGCAGCAATTTCATGATTGGCAATGGCTACCTGGGCTATCGGGGGACCTTCGCCGAATGGGAAGCGGATCAATTTGTAGCCTGTGTGGTGACCGACACCTGGGATCAGGCCCCGGAAAGTCGTTGGAGCGAGTTATGTACCGTCCCCAACGGGTTGTACACCCGGCTTTTTATGGACGATGAATCCCTCTCGGCATTCGAACGTCAACCGGAGGCCTATCACCGCTCCCTGGATCTGCGTTACGGCGTCAACCGTCGCGCGCAAATCTGGCGCAACGGGTCTGGCAAAGGCATCCAGATCGAAGTTGAAAAATTCTCCAGCTACGACAATTTACATCTGATCCCGATGCGCTATCACCTCACAGCGCTGGATGCGGTTGAGATCACCATCCTGACCGGGATCGATGGCTGCATCTGGAGCTTGAACGGAGACCATTTTAAGGATTACGATCTTTTGGAAGATTCGGGGTTGATTGCTATTGAAACGCGTACGATTGAGCATGAAATTCAAATTGATGTCGTTGAAGGACTAAAAATTTTAGGCGTGCAGCCGACCCAAGCGGAGATCATTCGGGAAGACCGCCGCATACTGCGGAAGTTGACTTTCGATTTACAGGCGGGAGAGACGGTGACGTTTGAGAAGGTGATGCTGGTTTGCCATTCCAATCAGGTGGATAATCCGCGTGAAACTGCCCTGGCAGAGGCGACTGACGCGCTAGAAACCGGCTACCAAAACCTGAAAGCCGCCCACCAATCCCACTGGGACCAGATTTGGGCGATCTCTGACATCCAAATTGCCGGGAATCTCGAAGTCCAGACCATTACCCGCTTCAACCTTTATCAGGCCACCATCGCGACCCCGGCCCATACCAAACTGCCGATTGGGGCCCGGGGACTATCCTGCCAGGTCTATCAGGGTGCTGCTTTTTGGGATCAGGAAACCTTCAATATGCCGATGTATCTCTACACTCGGCCCGAAGTTGCCCGCAATATCATCGAATATCGCTACGATACGCTGCCCGGGGCGCGCAAAAAAGCCCAGCGACTGGGGTATTATGGCGCCTTTTACGCCTGGACCAGCGGCAAAACCGGCGAGGAACTCTTCCCCAATTATTTCTTCACCGATGTCCTCACCGGACGCAAAATTCACAACCACTTCAATAGCTGGCAAATCCACATCTCACCCGACGTGGTCTATGCCCTATGGTTGTATTATGAGGTCACCGGTGATTGGGATTTCATGCTGAACTATGGGGCCGAAATCGCGTTCGAAGTTGCTCAGTTCCTGGTCTCACATATCTATTTCAAGAAAGACAAGCAACGCTATGAGTTTATCCGCCTCTTGGGGCCGGATGAATATCACGAAAACGTCGATAACAACGCCTACACCAATTACCTGGCCAAATATGCCCTGGAAAAGGCCGTTCAAATTTTTGGACGCATGCAGTCCGAGGCCCCAAACCTTTTGTCCGAATTATTGGAACGCTTGGGATATGATGAGACCGTTTTAGATGATTGGGTCGATATTGTGGAATTGATATTCTTGCCCGAACCCGATCCGAAAACCAGGTTGATCGAGCAATTTGACGGTTTTTTCCAGCTCGAAGATATCACCCCCGCCGATTTACGCCAGCGATTGATCGACCCGGAAGAATATTGGGGCTGGCCTGCAGGAATCGCCATCGAAGCCCAGGTCCTCAAACAGGCCGATGTGTTGCAGTTGTTTGCCTTGCTCGATATTTTCTCCCCCGAGGTGATGCGCGCCAACTACGAATATTACGAACCCCGCACCGAACACGGCTCCTCGCTCAGCCCCTCCATCCACGGCCTGATTGCCACCAAAGCCGGGTTACCGGCTGAAGCCTATCGCTATTTTATGGAAGCGTCTACGATTGACCTCTACAATGCCAGTAAGAAAGTCATGAGCGGCGGTGAGTTTTTAGGCGGGATTCACACCGCGGCCAACGGCGGAGTCTGGCTGATGCTGGTGCGCGGCTTTGCCGGGTTCGAGATGGATGGTGAGACCGTGGTCTTTAAACCGGCCGTACCCCAGGAGTGGGAGCTGTTGACCTTTAAATTGATGATCCGCGGCAACGAACTGACGATCGCAATGGATCACGCCCAGGTATCGGTTCAATCAGCGGCGGAAAACCCAGGGGGGGTTACAGTTCGAGTCGCCGAACGATCTCTGGCGGTCAAACCTGGCGCGGTTGCAACGTTTTCAGCCGGATCGTGACTACCCCGCGCGCCCTTTTTGGACTTCCTGGCGAAATGCCGCGGCCCGGCTGGTGAGTTCCGCCATATCGCCAATGGCGAGGATCTGCTGGTTAACCAGGCTGCTGCCCACTCCCAGGGCGGCAGCCCCTTTTTGGATGAAATCCGCGGCCGTTTCCAGGTTCACGCCTCCGACGGGGACAATCTCCAAGTGGGGTAAGGGAGCCAAAATGGCTTTGATCAGTGCCGCACCTCCAAAACTGGCTGGAAAGATTTTAATCATATCCGCCCCGGCTTCCCAGGCCGTTAGGGCTTCGGTGGGGGTGTAGCAGCCGGGCATTACCGGGATGCCGTAGCGATTACACAACGCGATCATATCCACATTCAGCGTCGGAGCAACGATGAAGTCGGCCCCCGCCAGAATTGCGGCCCGGGCAGTCTCTGGATCAAGCACGCTGCCGGCTCCGAAAAGTACGCCCTCGCCATAACGCTCTTTGGCAGTTGCAATCACCCCCAATGCCCCCGGCGTTGTCATCGTCACCTCGATAACTTCGACACCCCCAGCCTTAATGGCGTCAGCCGCCGTAATCAACTGCTCCGACGAGTTTGCCCGCATGATGGCGATCACGCCGGTTTCGCGGATGATATCGAGTTTTTCGTATTTCTTCATTGGGGGCTCCATATATTCCATTCTCAGAAACCGCGAATAACGCTAATTAACGCGAATGATTTTTAAAAATTTTGTAGTGGTCAACAATAGCTTGAAAACATTTTTTTACCGCAGAGACGCAGAATTCGCAGAGTTTTCTCAGGAAAAAAGAGAAGCTCAGCGTTCTCTGCGGCTCCGCGGTGTTCAACCTTCTGTTGATGATTACAGATTTTTAAAAATTCGTGCAGATTGGCGTTATTCGCGGTTAAATTTTGATTTTTATCTCGACGTGCGTTTGCCTCCACCAAAGGCATCGGCTTTCATCAAGGCCTCGACTTCAGCTTTGTCGACAATCGGCAGGTCGTACATCAGCGTTTGTTTGATCCGGGTAGCCGCGTCACCGACGAGAACGCCTTTGGTCAAACCAGTAGGGCCAAAATTTTCAGTCAACAGGCCGTAGTAGAACCCGGCGTTCCAGGTATCGCCACCCCCCAGCCGATCCCACAGTGTAATTGGTTTGACGGCTGGCGAGCGGAAGAAGTTTCCGTCTGCGTCCATTGCGGCCGATTCCCAGCGGTGCTGCTCGAAAGTATCGGGATAGCGGATGGTGATAGCTACAATTTTGACTGCAAACATGTCTTGCACTTTGTGGGCAAACGCCTGAATATCTTCATCTTTTAACTGCCCCATATCACCGTCGACCACCTGTTGGGCTGAATATTGACCGCAATCGATTCCGTAGAGCCGGGCCATATCTTCGATGGTGGTGATGAACACGTCAATGTGATCGGTCACGATGGGCGTCATAATCTCCCGGCACTGCTCCGCCGACCATAGGGTGGCTCGATAGTTGAAATCCATCCCGACGAGACAATCAACCGGTTTATGAGCCATCGCTTCTTTGAAAGCAGCGTAATTGAAATTACGCTCGTAGCCACTGTGATAGGCCAACCCAAAGGTAATTCCCGATGAGTGGAACAGCCGAGTATTCTTCAAAGCCGCGGTCCAATCGACCATCCCCGCATCCAGCTTGGATGCCGCCGAGTACATCCGCTGGTAGACGCCCGTGTTCTTACGCGGCGTGCGCCCAATCTCATAAATGAAGCGGCCAATCGGTTCGGTTTTGGGGGCCCACACAAAATTGTCGGTGGCCACACCATTCGCGCGCGCAATATTCCGCAAAGCCCGGCCATAGGGATTATCCGGCACGCGGGTGATGTATTCGGCTGGAATGCCCAACCGGGCCAATCCCAGCGCCAGGGTGTATTCACTCCCCGCCATCGACAGGTTGACTAACCGGGTGCGCTCCGGACGTTCGTTATCGGCCGGAGTGTCGCGCACCATCGTCTCGCCAAAAGTTACAAAAGTGGACGGATTAAAAATAGAAAGATTGTCGGTCGTAATGTTGAAAAACGGGGTTTCTTTCATAGAAGTTACCTTTTTATTTCACCGCAGAGCCGCAAAGATCGCAGAGAAAACTCAGCGCACTCCGCGGCTCTGCGGTGAAAATTAAGCTGATTGTTTAAATTCTTCCAACAGTTCTGGGTCGACATTAATTCCTAGCCCAGGGGTGGTTGGCACGGGGACAAAACCATCCACGGCTTCGAATTTCGGTTGGGTCAGCCGGTCCCGGAGGGGATTTTCAGTCCGATCCATTTCGAGCAGGGGTTCGGGCATCCGCAACCGGCCGGGGACCACATCCAACGTGCTGACGAAGTGCAGGCCCGCCGCGAAAGCGATGCCGGTGCCCCAGCAGTGGGGGATAACGTTGACACCAAATGTGTGTACCAGGGACGCGATCCGCTTGACTTCGGTCAGGCCGCCGGCGGCACAAATATCGGGTTGAGCGAAATCGACGCATTGGTTGGTGACCAGCTGGCGAAAACCGGCGCACAAATATTCGCACTCGCCCCCCGCAATGGAGATCAATGTTTGCTGACGGAGTTCGCGGTAGCCCTCATAATCTTCGGGAGAGAGGGGTTCTTCGAAGAAAGCGATATCGAACGGCTCCATTTGTCGGGCCAGGGAACGGGCTTCGGCGCGAGAAAAGGCGTGGTTGGCATCGACCATCAATTCGATGTCAGGGCCAATGGCCTCTCGAACGGCGGCGATATTTGCCACATCGGCGGCCACCCCCAGGCCGACTTTCATTTTAATGGCCTGGTACCCCTCGTCAACGTAGGTTTTTGCTTCGGATGCTAAAGTTAGAGGGAGATCATCAACATTGGCGAAATACATTCCTGTAGCATAGACTTTAACCCGTTCACGGCGCCGTCCCCCCAACAAAACCGAAACCGGTTGGTGGAGCAGCTTACCGCGTAAATCCCACAAAGCGATGTCGATGGCACTTAAAGAAGCCAACAGTACCCCGCGCCGGGCATAATCCAGCGAACGCCGATACATTGTTTGCCAGATCGCTTCTACATGGAGTGGGTCTTGGCCAAGAATGTGGGGTTCGAAGAATTTAATCCCAGCGGCCACCACTCCAGCGGGGCCGTAACCTTCCCCCCAGCCATAGGTTCCATCAGCCAGCGTGATGCGCACTAGACACACTTGCCGGATGTCGTACTCCCATTGTGAAAAGTAAAACGGCTGCTCGAGCTTTTGCTGGACGATGAAGGTTTCCACTTTTGAAATGGTCATGAATTAGAGTCAGGAGACAGTCAACTTTCAAACTAACATAGCAGACTTTAAAGAATAAGTTCCAGTGAAGCATCATCACTTCGACTTCGCTCAGTGCAGGCGCTGAGTAGCGACCGCACCCTTCGATAATTCTTCGCTAGCTCCGAACTACTCAAGATGCTAGATTTCTTGCATTATAACTAGAAGCGTATCGAAGCTTCGTCGAAGGGGGTGAAGCGGAGCGCTTCGGGAAGTTATTTCTAGACATTACTGAGAAACGGATCGATTTACTGCCAGACCCGATTGCCACTCATCGCCCTGCTTTCCGGCATAAACCAGGTAGTATTTGCCGCCGATTTCGACAATTTGAGTGGTAAGAATGCCGTCGCAATCAAAGGCCTGGGGATCATCTGAGGGAACAAAGATGGGGTTGTGGGGATTGGGTTCAAAGGTTGCAAAATCTTTGGTGCGGACATGGCCCACCCGCCAGGTCTGACCATCATAGCCCCCATACAGGATGTGGAAGTATTCTGGTCCCTGGATGAGTTCGGTTTCCCGAATCGTCCAACTATCCCATTTTTCGCCGCTGCCTGTAAACACCGGATTGTTTGGATTTTTGGTGACCGCGGCGGGATCATTAGTCGGGGCGGTGGCGTGACACATCGTCAGGCCATGGTCGTAGGAGGCGGTGGCTTTGCCGGTATAAACGATGTGAATGACATCGTCGACAATCACGACCGAGGGGTGGGTGGCGCCATCCCGTTCGTGATCGGTGTCGGCTAGGATGGCGGGTTCGATTGTGACGCGTTCCCAGGTGTCCATATCACCGGTGCAGACCAGGAGTCCAGTTTGTTCGGGCGAGTCCTTGCCACGGCCGCGGTAGTACATGTAGTAATTGCCGTCGAATGGGTTTAAAAATGGAAAAGGGTATTCGATGGCGGTGCCGTCAAACCCTTCTCCGTTGGGTGACAAAATGGGATTTTTCGGATTTTGGGTGATCTGAGTAGGATTTGTGACCGGTGCGGTGGCATGGCGTAAATCCCAATCTTCCCCCCAATCCTTGATTTCACGGCGGCACCAGTAATAATGAACGGTATCGGCGACAACAATCGCGTGGGTGGCCGCGGCCCATTGGGGAGGGGCTAAGGTGATAATCGGTTTGCCATCGTTGATGCGTTTGAAGTTGGCAAACCATTCGAAGGGAATGGGGCCGTTTTCATTGTGATTTATTTTCATGTTGTATTCTCCTCGATCGATGCCAGTATTGTTGGTTTCAGTGAAAACTGCACTCACTTTATGTTACCATCAGTTCAACGAAAATTATGGCCTTTCACTGTCAAAAATAGGACGCAGATCCGCTTCGCTAAACGCAGAATACGCTGATAATTATGTTAAATTTCATCTGCGTTTATCTGCGAGATCTGCGTCCACTAATACCTATTGGAGCACTGATGAAAATCACCAAACTCGAAACCATCCATGTCAAACCCCGCTGGCTGTTCCTGAAGGTCCATACGGATGAGGGCCTTGTTGGTCTGGGCGAACCCATTGTCGAAGGCCGGGCACAAACGGTTGAAACTGCCGTTCATGAAATTGGACGTTATTTAATTGGAAAAGATCCCCGGCAGATCGAACATCACTGGCAGGCTATTTATCGCGGTCAGTTCTACCGGGGTGGACCGGTGTTGTGCAGCGCGTTATCGGGGATCGAGCAGGCGTTGTGGGATATTTTGGGGAAGTGGTTGAATGTGCCCGTTTATCAGTTCTTAGGCGGGAAAACCCGCGACAAAATCCGAGTCTATGGCTGGCTGCACGGCGAGACGTTTGGGGATTACATCGAAAACGCTAAAACCGGGATTCGGGATGGGCTGACGGCTTTCAAAGTCGGGTTGACCGGCGCTATGAATATTATCGACTCTCCGGCCATAATCGACGAAAACGTCCAGCGGTTCGCCGAAATTCGAGCGGCGGTTGGCCCCGAAGTCGAAGTTGGGATCGATTTCCACGGCCGGGTCAGCCCGGCGATGGCGATCCAACTGGCGAAAGCGCTCGAACCCTACCAACCAATGTTTATTGAAGAACCTGTTCTCCCTGAGAATGTGGACGAGTTGGCTCGGGTGGCTCGCGGCACCAGTATCCCGATTGCGACGGGCGAGCGGTTATTTACCAAATGGGGTTTTCGGGAAGTTTTAGAGAAACAGGCCGCTGTCATTCTGCAGCCCGATCTATCCCATTCCGGCGGCATCTTGGAGACGAAAAAAATTGCGGCGATGGCCGAATGTTATTACGGCGCGATTGCCCCCCATTGTCCCCTGGGGCCGATCGCTTTGGCGGCCTGTATTCAGCTCGATGCCTGTATCCCCAACTTTTTAATCCAGGAGCATGTCACCACTGGTGAAGGTTACATCAAAAATCCTTTTGAAATCAAGGATGGCTATATTGATCTCCCCGCCGAGCCAGGATTGGGAATCGAACTCGATGAGGCTGCTCTTTCAAACAAAGTGTTTACTGGCGATTGGGAAACGCCGCGATTTTGGCACCCAGATGGTTCAGTGGCGGATTGGTGAAAGTTAAAACAAAAAATGGCCTTTTGGGCCATTTTTTGTCACAGTGCCAGAGGTGGGAATCGAACCCACAAGTCCGTAAGGACACGCGAGTTTGAGTCGCGCGCGTCTGCCAGTTCCGCCACTCTGGCGTGGTTTTAGTGTGCGCTAATTTTAACGAAAACCTTAGTCCTGTCAAGGATAGGTTTGTGGTAAGATTCTTACTCGATCCTAGAAGGAAACAGAGATATCATGCCACCAACCATTTTTCCCTTTACCGCTATTGTCGGCCAAAACCGGATGCGCCGAGCTTTGGTCCTGAATGCAGTTGATCCTCGTATTGGAGGCGTTTTGATCCGCGGTGAGCGCGGCACGGCTAAATCGACTGCCGCCCGCGCTTTGGCCGAACTTCTGCCCGAAGTCAAAGTTATCACGGGTTGCCGCTTTGGGTGTGATCCTGAACGGCCGCATGCCTGGTGCACCGACTGCCGTGACCGAGAAAAAACCGAATACGAATGCCGCCCGACCCCCTTCGTCAACCTGCCCGTGTCGGCGACCGAAGACCGGGTTGTGGGGACCCTCGATATTGAGAAAGCCATCCAAAAGGGTGAGCGGCATTTCGATCCGGGTGTTTTGGCCGCGGCCAATGGCGGTTTGCTCTACATTGACGAGGTCAACCTATTGGATGACCATGTTGTCGATCTCCTGTTGGATTCGGCCGCGATGGGGATGAACATTGTCGAGCGAGAAGGGATTTCCTTCTCGCACCCGGCCCGTTTCATTTTGGTCGGTACGATGAACCCTGAAGAGGGCGACCTCCGCCCCCAATTATTGGATCGTTTTGCCTTATCGGTGGATATCCGGGGGATCCGGGATGCTCGTGAACGCGTCGACATCATGGAACGGCGGATTGCGTTTGATGCCGATTCCGATGGTTTTCGCGAGCAGTGGCTGCCAAAAGAAAAAGAACTCTCCGATCAGATTGCCGCGGCCCGTAAATTGGTCCGTAAGGTGACCTACACCAAACGCGATCTGCTCAGCATCGCGGCGCTGTCGGCCTCGATGAACGTGGACGGGCACCGCTCCGATCTGGTGATCCTCAAAGCCGCCATGGCGCACGCCGCCTTCGAGACTCGGACCGCTATCACCCAACGCGATATCGCCCTGGCTGCCGAGTTAGCTTTCCCCCATCGCATGAAGAAAGGGCCATTCCACCAGCAGGACATCGGTTTCACCGAACTTCAGGAACGCATCGACCAGTTACAAGGCGCTCACATGGATACGGATGAAACCCAACCGGCTCCTGATGATGCGGAGGCCGAGGAAAAAAAAAAGCCGGTGACGTAAAGCCAAAAATTTCGGACGAACAACCGCAGCAGCAAGCCCCGCCCGAACCCGCCAAACAGGATGTCTTTGACTCCGGCTATGCCAACTGGTGGGAGGGTGGTGATAAAGTAAAAACCGGGGAGGTCTTTACCCCCCGCAGCATCGACGCCCCCATCGACCGGCTCACCCGCCGGCAGTCGGGGCGTCGCTCGCGTACCAAGACCGAGCGCAAACGCGGCCGTTACATCCAATCTCGCCCGGCCGAAGGAAAAACCTCCGATATTGCCTTCGATGCCACCATTCGGGCTGCCGCGCCATATCAGGTCAACCGCGAGGAACGCCGCAAAGAGGTCGCTTTCGCCATCGAAACTTCCGATTTGCAACGCAAGGTCCGGGTCAAGAAATCGGCTAACCTGATCCTGTTTGCGGTCGATGCCTCCTGGTCTATGGCTGTTGCCGAACGGATGCAGGCCACCAAAGGGGCGATCTTATCTCTCCTGACGGATGCTTATCAACGCCGCGACCGGGTGGGGTTGATCGTCTTCCAAAAGGACCGCGCGACCCTGGTACTGCCGCCGACCAATTCAGTCCAACTGGCCCAACGCGCCCTGGCCGACATCCCCGTTGGTGGCAAAACACCGCTCGCCGCCGGGCTTTACCTGGCCCATTCTGTCATCAAACAGCAAAGCATGGTTTTTCCCGATGTCGTTCCCCTGCTGATCTTGCTCACCGATGGGGCCGGAAATGTCGCCATGGGCAATCTGCCGCCCCAAGACGAAGCCCACAAACTCGCTCAACTCATCGCCGAAGAAGAAATCCGTTCCATTGTCATCAACATGGAACACGCCGCCTTTGATCAAGGGTTGGCTCAAGGTCTCGCTGATCATCTCGGTGCGCCGTGTTACACGCTGCACGAACTGAAGGCGGAGACTTTGTATGAGGCGGTACGGGGCGAAATGGATACATAGCAGTTGTGAGTTGAGGGTTGTGAGTGCCATTACCCCTCAACTCACAAACCTCAACCTAAATCTCTGGAGAACTCATGACTGACGAAAATAATAAACAAGATAATTCTTCAACCGAAGGCCCTCAAGACAACCTATCCATTACTCACCACGTCATTACGATCAATGGCCGGAAGTTGAAATACACTGCTACCGCCGGAACGATGGTGTTGAAAGAAGAGTCGGAGCGGGGCGGGGATACCCAGAATGAAAACGAGGGTGATAAACCCAAGGCCGAAATCTTTTTCGTGGCCTACACCTTGGATCGGGATGAAGCGGTTACAGATGTTGAACACCGCCGCCAACGACCGGTAACCTTTTCTTTCAACGGCGGGCCGGGTTCGTCCTCGGTCTGGTTGCATCTTGGGCTTTTGGGCCCCCGCCGAGTTGAGATGGGGGATGTGGGTAATCTACTCCCACCGCCATACCAACTGGTCGATAACGAGTTTTCGTTGCTCGATGAAACTGATCTGGTCTTTATTGATCCCGTAACTACCGGTTACAGCCGGGCTGTAGAAGGTGAGAATCCCAAACAGTTCCATAATTTTGAGAAGGATATCGCCTCGGTCGGTGACTTTATTCGGCTGTACACCACCCGTTATAATCGCTGGTCCTCGCCCAAATTCTTGATTGGTGAGAGTTATGGCACTACCCGGTCGGCAGGGTTATCAGGCTATCTTCAAGAGCGCCACGGGATGTTCCTGAACGGGATCATGTTGATCTCTTCGATCCTGAATTTCCAAACCGCGCGTTTCACCCCCGGAAACGATCTCCCTTATATCCTCTTCTTGCCAACCTACACCGCTACGGCCTGGTATCATAACCGCCTGGATGCTGATTTGCAAAAAGATTTGTACGCCACCCTCAAAGAAGTCGAGGATTTTGCCCTGAACGAATATACTGTCGCCTTGATGAAAGGAGACGCGCTCCCCACGGTTGAATATGACCAGATCGTTGCCAAGCTGGCCCGCTACACTGGTGTGACCGAGGCATATGTCCGTCAGACAAATTTGCGCCTGAATATTATGCGCTACACGAAGGAACTCCAGCGCGATATCCGTCGGACGACCGGTCGCCTGGATTCCCGCTTTACGGGTATTGACCGCGATGCGGCTGGCGAGATGTGGGAATACGATCCCAGCCTGGCCGCCATCACCGGGCCATACACCGGTACGCTCAATGATTATGTTCGCACCGAATTGGAATACGAATCCGATCTGCCTTATGAGATTCTGTCGCGCCGAGTACATCCCTGGGGGTATGAGTCCCACCAAAATGAGTATATTAATGTTGCCGAGACCCTCCGCAAGGCCATGACAATCAATCCCCATCTGAAGGTTTTAATTGCCAATGGCTATTATGATCTGGCGACACCCTATTTTGCCACGATCTACACCTTCAATCATATGGATTTGGACGAGAGCCTGCAAGACAACTACGCCATGACGTTCTATGAAGCCGGGCACATGATGTACGTCCATATGCCCTCCTTTGAGCAGTTGAAGCAGGATTTGGCTGCGTTTGTGCAGGGTGCCATACGCTGACGGTTTCAACGCGGAGGATTGTACCCAGAAACCGAATAACACAACCGCGGATCAATTGATCCGCGGTTGTGTTTAAAGCACGCTATAATCAGAATAGGTGTTTTGATGCCGATGACTGCTCTGATGCAATAATTTCACTTGCCAGCCCCATGACCCATATCTCTGCCGATGATCCGCCGTTCTTAATCATCCACGGTGATCAAGATCAAGTTGTTCCAATGGCGCAATCAGAAATTTTGGCGGCCGAACTCGAAGCGGCGGGAGTGCCGGTAACTTATCAGGTTGTGAAGAATGCCGGACACGGTTTATCCAGAGCCGGGGGCGCGTTAGGCCCTGGTTATGAAGAAATATTTGTCCTGGTAGCGAATTTCTTTGATCAGCATTTAAAATAAGACCTATGCAATTTCTGAAGTATGCGTTTATTGGGTTTTTTATCCTGTTAGCTGCATGTCAAACCACGCCCACTGAACTGAAATCTCAATGGGGCGACGGGCGAGATGATATTTCACCCCAGGCCATTGCCGCTACTCTTTCAGCTACCCCGCCACCTGCCTCGACAGTGATTGCACCTAAGTGTACCGCCACTGCCCTGATTCCTAGCAGCCCTACCGTGGCCGCTACGATCACACCCACCTCGTTACCGACTGACACACCGGCACCACTCTCAACTTTATCTTATACGCCGACGCTCGCTTCATCCCCTGATGTTTTGTCCACGACCTGGGTTTTCTCAGATTCTCAACTGGTTTCCAATGCGGTGATAAATGATATTGCCTGGGCTCCTGGTGATGATATTTTTGCTGCCGTTACGGCTTTGGGTTTATTTGTTGGTGACAGTACTACGCTTGAAATTAAACGGACGTTCAACCTCGGAGAAAAATTTACCAGTGTGGCTTTCACACCAAACACCGGCTTTGTAGTCGCTGCTGATCTGAAAGGGGATATCCATTGGCATCATCCAACGAAAGGCAGTCACCTAAACACCCTGGCCGCTCATCGGTTAGGTGTAGCTGACTTCGCCTTGCCTATTTGGGGAGAAATACTGCTCTCTGGTAGTGATGATGGTTCATTGCGATTGTGGGTGACTGGCAATGTCCTTAATCAAGCTAATGCTGGCTTTCCGCGCTTGCAAGAATGGCAGATCGACGGTCGGATTACAAAGGTGGCAATTAATGCCACTCGTCAACTTGCGATCGCGGGAACCGATCAGGCCATTTGGGGGTGGGATTCTGGCACCGGAGAACCCCGGCACCACATCGATAATATTGATGGCTGGGTTACTGACCTCGACATCAGTCCCAGTGGCGATCAATTAGCCTTTACGAATGATCGCAATGTCCTTCAAATCTGGGATACAACTACTTGGCGTCCTGCTCAGACTTTGTTTATCGAGCCAATAGATCGACTGACGCGACTGGCATTTAGTCCCGACGGTCATTACTTAGCGTTGGGCGGAAACAATGGCGTGGTAGTTGTCTGGGATCTGAGGCAAAACCTTTTATTGGATCCCCAGGTTCCGCTGGATGCAGTCGTGACGAGTCTGGCATTCAATTCAGCTGCCACCCAACTATTAACTGGATATGACAACGGTGTTGTTCGAGTTTGGGATTTTGACAAATAGTAAGGGCAGGGAAACGAAGCCCCTACCATCAGGAGATTGTGATGAAAAAAAATAGATGGATTTTTGCCATTTTGATATTGAAGGTGGTGTCCCTGGCTTGTGTTGGTGGTCTAGACCCGGAAGATGCCCCCCAATTAGCGGGGACGATAACCTACGAAGAAGGCCAGCAAGTGACTCCAATTGAGGCCAAAGAGGCTATTCAGACCTTTGCCCGCGAAGTTGTCGGACTGGATATCCCTGATTTGCGCGCAGGAGGCAAATCGGGCGAATTAAATTTGCCCGTCAGCACGATGGATGGTGTCGAAGTCGCCTTTGATTTAGCCGGGACGACGTATTTTGGCGTTTGGGGCCGGGGGGTGGCCTCCCTGAGTTTTGGCGATTCGGCCGTCAGTGGCGATCTGTTTGCCGATGTCCAGGATGGTAGTTTGGGGGCTTTTGCTGTGCGCGTGGATGAACCTATGCCCGCAGATGCCCCGACAGCACTGGGAATGATCTTGACAACCTATCCTAGTTTGATGGGATACGAGTTTTTCGAGACGCCGCTGGAAGAAGTTGGGTTTGAGTTCAGTGCCGGGCAGGCCGATGACATTGATATCCAGGGATGGGAGGTGACTTTGACCGGCACAACTATCAGCGCCGGAGTCCGACCCGGGGTGCGAGAATCCAAATCGGTGGTGTGGGTGGTAGTGGCCTCCGGAGCGTTGGCCACCCCATTTGATCAGTGAAATAAGGAAGTCGGGGTGCGGAACTAGCGAATAGGAAGGAATGCCCTAAATCTCTGTGCCCTAGTCCCTTCTTTCATACTAAACGAGAAATAGGAGCCTGATAAATCCAGGCTCCCTATATTTTATGGGGGATTCTCAAATTTTCCATAACCCCGGCTTGACTCTTTTTTGAATCTGTGTACAATCATACAAAGATACAATTATACAATTATATTATCGAAAGGAGGCCGGATGCAAATCGAAATTGATCTGACTTCAAAAGTCCCGATTTATGTCCAGATCATCGATCAGATCAAGCATATGATCGCTACCGGGGACTTGCGGCCGGATGATCAGTTACCCACCGTCCGCCAGCTAGCCACCGATTTGAGAGTAAATTTCAACACCATTGCGCGGGCTTACCGGATGCTGGACGATGAAGGTTTGATTTCCACCCAGCATGGCCGGGGCACCTTCATTCTGCCCCAAATTTCGGAAGAAAACGGCGAGTTACTGCGCCGTCAGGATTTAGATTGGCTGACCCGCCATTATTTGAACGATGTGGCCCAATTGGGTTACGCCCCCGAGAATGTCAGTCAGATTTTTGAGCAATACTTGCAAATGTGGGCCGAGACCGGTTCTCCGCCTGCCGAGCATGATGACTAGGAGAATGATATGAACACTCGCTATAAATCACAAAAGCAACTGCGCGCTCAGTCGCAGTCTAATGCCCACATCAGTGGGGTGGCCGGGACCTTATTTGGCTTCTTCCTGATCTTGGCAACATTGGGAGCCCCACTGCTGGATTATTGGGGTGTCGCCGGAGCTTGGATTGGGGTCTATGTTACCGTAACAACTTTGATAGGCATCTATATCTTGTTCGCCCTGAAAGTTGCCAATCAATGGGAAAAAGCCGTCGTCCTGCGCCTTGGGAAAATCCAGGGGTTGCGGGGTCCGGGTTTGTTTTGGATTATCCCCATTGTGGATACCATCCCGGAATGGATCGATCACCGCGTGATGGTCACGCCTTTCAGTGCCGAGAAAACCCTGACGAAGGACACTGTCCCGGTTGATGTCGATGCCGTCCTTTTCTGGTTGGTTTGGGATGCCGAAAAGGCGGCTCTCGAAGTTGAGAGCTATCAGACCGCCATCGCCTGGGCCGCGCAAACCGCTTTGCGGGAAGTCATCGGGCAGATGGATTTGGCCGATATCCTGGTGGGGCGGGCTAAGATGGATGAAGACCTGCAGAAGATCATTGACGAGCGCACGACCCCGTGGGGGATCACCGTTTCCTCGGTGGAAATCCGCGATATCGTCATCCCGCAAGAACTTGAAGACGCGATGTCCCGCCAGGCTCAGGCCGAACGCGAACGCCAGGCCCGCGTCATCTTGGGCGAATCCGAGAAACAAATTGCCGACTCGTTCGCTGATGCTTCGAAGGCTTATGCCGATAACCCGACTGCCTTACACCTACGCGCCATGAATATGCTCTTCGAAGGTCTGAAGGAAAAAGGCGCCATGGTCATCGTCCCCAGCAGCGCCGTTGACACGATGAACCTCGGGGGCCTGAGCGGGATGGTTTCACTGGCCCAGAATGCGCAAAGTTCGCAGGAAACTGAATAACGGGTTGGACCGTTTGTTGGTTGGATGGTTGGTTTTGATCCCTCCATCCATCAGCAAACTAACCAACTATCAAACGATCAACCAATCAACAATTCTCTGGAGAATCTCATGAACACCAACATCTTTGTACCCGACCAGAAATACTTGACGAAAAACCGCATTATCTTCTCGAGCATCGCCCTAGGCATAACTGGATTTGCGATTTTTCTGACGACAATCATTACACTTGAAGAAGGTCGTGGTGGCCTGGTCGCGTTTCCCATCCTGATGGGGTTCAACCTGGTATGGTACGCCATCGCAATGGGTTTATCTGGCCCGTATTACCGCAGCCTGAAATACGAAGTCCAGGATGACGAAGTAATTGTCAACGCCGGGATTGTGACCAAATCGGTCAAGCATGTGCCGTACCGCACGGTGACGAACCTGACTGTCAAACGTGACATCATCGACCGGATGTTGGGGATTGGTACCCTGAATATCCAAACCGCGGGGATGAGTGGCACTACTGGGGCCGAAGAAAGCCTAGTGGGTTTACCGAATGTGCAAGCAGTCTATGAGCAAGTTGTGACCGAATTGCGCCGCTTCCGAGGCGGGATGTCCCCGACCATGGCGGACGAAGACGCAGCTGAACCCGTCGATTCGGCTCAAGCTTTGAATGCAATCTTGGCCGAACTCAAGGCCATTCGCTCCCAAATGGAGAAATAACCATGAACCCCGGAGTCCATGCCGCTATTCACGCTGGTGTCGAAGCCGAACGTCAAAATACAGAAGAGGAAGAAAACATGACCAACTATACTAGCGACGATCTCAATAACGAATGGGAATTTAAAATTGTACGCTCTACTTTTGGAGCTTTCCGAAAACCCCATGTCCTCCAGGCCTTGATCGAAGAAGAAGCCCAAGCGGGCTGGGAAATGGTCGAGAAATTCGATGAGAACCGGGTGCGCTTCAAACGCCCGGCCAATGCCC
This sequence comes from uncultured Anaerolineales bacterium, assembly GCA_964453155.1. Taxonomy (GTDB): domain Bacteria; phylum Chloroflexota; class Anaerolineae; order Anaerolineales; family UBA11858; genus CAYVQU01. The sequence continues at coordinate 25,448 of CAYVQU010000055.1, forward strand.
GCAAGCGAGACGGCATGCTGCCCGATTACGTTGATCCTTATCGGACCCAGTATGGTGGCATTGCCAAAAGCCAGGGGATGCTAGTAGCGATGGGCGTAGGGATCGCAGTCTTCCTGGCTGGATTACTCGTTTTCTTGTTCATGGCTGCTGCTTAGGTGCTGTGATGGCAGCCTCACAATGGGAATATTTCGTCGAAGAGTTTGGCTCTTTTTGGATTGCGCCCAAACCACAGGCAATCGAAGAACGGCTCAACAGTTTGGGACTCGATGGCTGGGAAGTGATCAGTGTCAACCATCGCTATGGTAGCAATAGAGTTTGGATTACGGCCAAACGCCCGTTATCGACTACCACTCGCCGCCAACGGAGTTTACCGACCGATAATTGGTAGTTGCGCCCCTGTATCCTGAGTAGGTCCCCAGGACTGAATCGAAGGGGACGGATCTCCCCCAAAATCCACCCTTCGATACGCCTCCGCTACTCAGGATGAATTTTTTAGCACAATCTACCAAATAAACCGGTAAGCAATACTGACTCCAGATTCACCGCTCTGCTGCTTCGGCAATATTCGTCGCTGAAAGACTGTGGTATGTTTAACAGCGACGATTTGAGCGGCCTTTTTTGTGCGATTTTTTCGTCAAATTCGCATAATTACTCTAGGAAAATTATCGTTTCACGTGAAACGTAGAATCAGCGAAAACAGCATATGTTTCACGTGAAACCAGCATAATATTGCAATTAAGTGTTAAAAAATGGATATCATAGCTCGGATTCTAAACTTTTCGCTGATGATCGGCCTGCCCTTGGTTTTGGCGGTCTATCTATCCCACAAACTAAAAACTGAATGGAAACTCTTCGGGATTGGGTGTGTGACCTTTGTCCTTTCACAGGTTTTTCACATCCCATTCAATCAGTGGATTCTCAATCCGTTGGTAGAGTCTCTGGGACTAAGCATTTCGCAATCTGGAATTCAACTCGCGATTGTGGGGGTAATCTATGGCTTGTCAGCCGGATTGTTTGAAGAGATCACCCGTTATCTGGGATACCGATTTTGGATCCGGGAAAACCGAGATTGGAAATCGGCCTTGATGTACGGAGCGGGGCACGGGGGCATCGAGGCGATTATCCTGGGCGGCTTGGTGCTGGCCGCTTTCATTCAGATTATGGCGTTGCGGGGGCAAGACTTGGCCACGGTGGTTCCGGCCGACCAACTCGAATTGGCCCGTGCTCAGATCGAAGCCTACTGGGCCGCACCCTGGCCGATGGCGCTGCTTGGGGCAGTAGAACGGGTGATTGCCATCACTTTCCATATCAGCGCGACGGTTTTGGTGCTAGAATCATTCCGGCGGAAAAATTTCGTCTGGGTGGTGTATGCCATCCTGTGGCACATGGCTCTGGATGCTGTCGCCGTGTTTGCGGCTCAAACCTGGAACCCGTATGTCACCGAAGGGCTTTTGGGTGTATTCGCTCTGGCTAGTTTGGGCATTATCTTTGGGCTGCGAGCGGCGGATGAACCTGTCGGCCAGCAACTCGAATTAAGGGCGCCGGACATCCCCGAAATCCAGCCCGTTGACCCTTCAGATGATCATCTTGAGGACAGTCGTTATGTCTAATCCGAATCATACAGCAATAAAACTCCAATCCCTGACCAAATCTTTCAAGACCGTCTTGGCAGTGGATCGGCTCTCTTTGGAAATCGAAACCGGTGAAATCTTTGGTTTGTTAGGCCCGAATGGGGCTGGAAAAACGACCACCATCCGGATGCTCAGCGCTTTGATCGGCCCAACTAGTGGGACGGCCTGGGTCGTTGGCTACGAGATCGGCAAACAGGACAACGACATCCGCTGCAACGTGGGGATTCTGACCGAAGCGCCGGGCCTGTACGATCAACTCAGCGCTGAACGCAACCTGGGTTTCTATGGCGAGATGTACGAAGTTACCGATATTCCCGGGCAGGTTGAGCAGTACCTGCGGATGTTGGGGTTATGGGAACGCCGCCATGAACCGGTTGCTACTTTTTCTAAAGGGATGCGGCAGAAATTGGCCATTGCCCGGGCTTTGCTCCATGAACCCAAGGTGCTCTTCCTGGATGAACCGACCAGCGGTTTGGACCCCGAAGCGGCCCGCATCGTCCGGCAGTTTATTGCCGATTTGCGGGAAGAGGGCCGTACGATCGTGATGTGTACCCACAACCTCGACGAGGCCGACCGGCTCTGTGATCGGATTGCGGTCTTCAAAAGTAATTTATTGGCCCTCGATACGCCCACGGCCCTGCGCCGCAAACTCTTTGGCCGGTCAGTCGTTTTCCATTTACGGACCGCTGCTCCGGAGCACGCCGCGGCTTTAGAAAGTTTCGATTACGTCCAATCGGTCAAAACCGTGGATAATAAAATTGTTGCCAGTCTAGACGATCCCGAAACTCACAACCCCGAACTCATCCGGGCCTTGGTCTCCGCCAGGGCCGACATCCAATTCGTCGGAGAACTCCGCCAACGGTTGGAAGATGTATACTTGCAGTTAGTCTCAGAGGCTAAAGGGTCGTAATCGTCTTTTTGGTCAAAATTGTCTTCAGTTTACGACCAGTTAGACTAATTAGCCTTTCAGGCCAATCAGACCTTTACCGAAGGTAAACCATGAATAAAATTTGGACTTTGATGCGTAAGGAATGGGCCGAGGTGTTTAAAAATCGGTTTGTTCTGTTTACGGTGGCGTTTTTGCCCCTCCTGTTTACGGCCCTCCCGTTGATTATTTTGTACTCGCTGGGCAACGCGACTGATTTTGGCGACGCGGCTATGACATCAGATATGCCGCCCCAATTCGCTCAGTTATGCAGCAACATGGACGGCAACGAGTGTATGCAATACTTCATTGTGACCCAATTCATGCTGCTGTTTATGATGGTCCCGATGATCGTGCCGATCACGTTTGCCTCGTACAGTATTGTCGGCGAGAAGTCGACTCGCACGCTGGAACCCCTGCTTGCCACGCCGATCTCAACCTTTGAGTTGTTGATTGGCAAAGCCCTGGCTGCAACCATTCCGGCCGTTATTGCCACTTGGGCGAGTTTTCTGCTTTATGCTATCGGCACGCTGATTATGGCAGTCAGCCCGGCGGTAACAGCCAAACTCTTCAATGGTTTGTGGCTAACTGCCATTTTCGTCGTCGGGCCGCTGCTTGCCATCGCAGGGGTCAGCATCGCGGTAATGATATCTTCCCGGGTCAGCGATCCGCGCGTGGCCGAACAAATCTCGGCCGTTTTCGTGCTGCCCCTCGTCGGTCTATTCATTGGCCAATCCACCGGCCTAATCTTCATCAACGAGCAGATCATCCTATGGATGGCGATCGGCCTGTTGATTTTGGACGTGGCCCTCTTTGCTTTTGCGATTCAACTCTTTCAGCGGGAGACCATTTTGACGCGCTGGAAATGAAAATAGATGACAAGGTATTCGGTAACGGGATGCTTGGGGACCTGGTTGCCTCGTTTCTGGTCACCCAATTAGCTTAATAAAATAAATATTATGATAAAAATAAAAAGTATTACTTTTGTGCTCATGCTGATGCTGGTTTTTGTGCTGGTCATACCGGTAACTGCTCAAAATGAAATCGAAACCCTGGTATTGGGATTCAATCGTGATTGGGGGTATGGTGGATTCGGAGGTGAGATTCAGGGGCGCTTCAGTTTGCGCGTCAAGTCGCCCGAAGACATTGTTCGGGTGGAATACTATCTTGATGGCGAATTGGTCTACGAAGGGACCGAGTTTCCGTTCAAGTGGCAGTTTAACACGGCCGAGTTTTCCGAGGGGCGGCATACCTTCTCCGCGATTGGTTACAAAGCTGATGGGAAAGAAGTGCGGGCCGATTCATTCGATCGGATTTTTCTTACCGCTGAACGGGCCTGGAGTGAAACCGGGAATTTTGTTGTACCGGTATTGGTGATCGTGGGCATTGCAACGGTATTGGGCGTACTGGTGCCGATGCTGTTCAATCGCCAAAAGCCCCATGTTCCTGGTGTTTACGGGATGGCGGGGGGTGCGATTTGTCCCCGGTGTACTTTCCCGTATACGCGCCATATGTTTGCCCCCAATATGTTGGTTGAAAAGTTGGAACGCTGCCCCCATTGCGGAAAATGGGCCATTGTCCCCCAGGCCAGTGCCACCGCTCTGCAGGAGGCGGAAGCGCGCTTAGCTACCGAAGGCGAAGATCAGATTGAACCGATCTCCGAAGATGAAAAACTGCGGCGGATGATTGATGATTCGCGTTTTGATGGCTGATAGTAAAAAAGAAGCCCCGGTCGCTCACCGGGGCTTCTTTTTTTAGCCTTCCAGC